>NZ_SMOA01000527.1 GCF_004353985.1 Paracraurococcus ruber
CGCGCGCTTCACCGCCGGCGCCGCGCCGCCCGACGCCGCGCCGGCCTGCCTGCCGCGCGTCTTCATCGCCGCGCCGCTCATGCCGCGCCCTCCGTCATCGCCGGCGGGGCGTCCGGCGGCCCGTCGCGCCGCGGCGCCGTCCCGTCCAGCGCCAGGCGCTCCAGCTCCGCCGGCATGGCGCGGCCAAGCTTGCGGTATTCCCGCTCCAGCCCCGGCAGCAGCGCCGGCAGGCCGATCGGCGCGCCATCCTCCGCCAGCGCCGCCCCGGCCAGCACCACGTTGCGGATGCTGCCGCCGGAGAATTCGCACCACCCCGCCAGCAGCCGCAGCGCCTCCTCCCCCGGGGCGCGGGCGCCGAGATGGCTGCGCCACAGCGCCAGGCGCTCGGCGAAGGACGCCGCGGGGAAGGTCAGCACCATGTCCAGCCGCCGCATGAAGGCACCGTCCAGCCGCAGCCGCGAATTCGTGGTCAGCACGACGATGCCGGCATGCGCCTCGATCCGCGTCAGCAGGAAATTCGTCAGCATGTTGGCGTAGCGCTCGCCGCTCTCCTTGCCCTCGCTGCGGCGGCCGAACAGCGCATCCGCCTCATCGAACAGCAGCACCACGTCGCGCGCCTCGGCCTCCTCCAGCAGGGCGCCGAGGTTCTTCTCGCTCTCGCCGACATACTTGTTCATCACCGCGGCGATGTCGCAGCGCCAGAGCGGGGCGCCGAGCGCCGTCGCCAGGTAGCTGGCGGCCAGCGTCTTGCCGGTGCCGCTCTCCCCCGCGAACAGGGCCCGCACGCCCGCCGATCGGGTGGCGGAAAGCGTCTCGCCCAGGCCGTCCCACAGCGCCTCCCGCCGCCGGCAGCGCCGCACCAGCGCATCCAGCTCCTCCCGCAGCCCGGGCGCGAGGACCAGCGCGCGCCCGTCCACCAGCCGCCGCACCGGCTGCGCCAGCTGGCCCAGCCGGTCGGCGCCCAGCCGCTGGCGGGCGGCGGCGACATGGGTGCGATCCAGCGCCTCCCCCCGGCGCATCGCCAGCAGCCGGGCGGCGCCGGCGACGGCGGCCAGGTCGGCGCCGCCCAGGCGCACCGCGCCGGCCAGCTCGGCCGCCAGTGCCGCATCCGGCACATGCCGCCGCCACAGCCCCTGGCGCTCCGCCGGCTCCGGCGCCGGCAGGGGCAGGTCCAGCACGCGTTCCCCCGCCACCAGCCCGTCCTGGCCGGCGAGGATGCAGAGCGGCCCGCCGTCCCGGCCCCCCTGCGGGCGCCCGGCGGCGGGGTCCAGCACCTCCCCGGGGCCCAGGCCGGCCGTCAGCACCGGCAGCCAGCCGGCCAGCGGGCAGGCGGCGACCAGGCCCGGCTCCGCCCGCCAGGTGGCCAGCGGCACGGCCAGCGCCCGCAGCCCCAGGGCGCGGGCCAGCATGGCGGCCAGGGCGGCGCGGCCGCTGCCGGCCGGGCCACGCAGCACCAGGGTGCGGACATGCCCGGCGCCGACCAGGGCGGCGACCGCTGGCACCTCCCGCCGCGCCGCCTCGGGCGCCAGGTCCTCCGCGGCCTCGATGGCGTGGCAGCCGGGCCAGCCCGGACGGCGGCCGGCCAGCACCGACCAGAGCTCGGGCCGCAGGTGCAGGCAGCGGGCCGGCAGCGGCTCCTCCCCCGGCAGCGCCAGCAGCCCCTCGGTCAGCAACGGGCCCTCGGTGACGTCCTCCAGGGCCAGGGGGCCGAACAGCAGGCGGTGCAGGGCGAGGGTCAGGTGCAGCGTCGGCCGCGGCTGCGCGGCCGGCGCCTGCAGCGCCGCCAGCATGGCGGTGGCGGCGAAGCAGGCCTCCGCCGCGCCGGCCAGCGCGAGGGGCAGCAGCCCCGCCAGGTCCAGCCGGTGCCGGGCGGCGAGC
>NZ_SMOA01000528.1 GCF_004353985.1 Paracraurococcus ruber
CCCGCCGGGCGCCGGCGCCCCGGCGCCGTAGCGCCGCGCGCCGCACCGGCCCGGCCGCGACTCCCCCTACCGCTTGCGCCGCGCGAAGGCGGTGCGGCTCCAGTGCCGCTCGGTCTTCTTGTAGCCCAGCTCGCAATGCATCCCGACCACCTGGTGCATCGCCCGCCGCTCGAACAGCCTCATGCCGGCCAGCGCCGCCGGCTGCCCCGCCAGCACCCGCGCCAGCGCCCGCGTCAGCAGCCCCGGCCCGGTCGAGAACCACAGGATGTCGCGGTCGCCGCGGTTCAGCGCCGCCGTCGCGGACTCGAGCGCGAGGGCGATCACCGGATGGCCGGGCGCCGCGCCGATGACGTTGTTGCCGGCCGTGCCGTAATCCTCCTGGTACAGCACCAGCGCGGCGTCGCCGGCCGGCAGGCTGCCCAGCGGCGCCAGGCAGCGGTCATCGGCATCGATGTACCAGCCGCCCTCCCGCAGCAGCCAGGCCAGGCGGAACAGGTCGGATTTCTGCGCCGGCTCCCGCGCCCGCGCATAGGCGGCCAGCACCGCCGGCGCGCAGCGCGCCGCCAGGAAGGCCCGCGCCGAGGCGTCGTCGAACAGCGTCGCGTCATGGCCGGGATGCGCGGCGCGCCAGCCCGCCATCAGCGCGGCGATCTCGGCCGGCGGCGCGCCGCTGTCCCAGTACTGCGCGAGGCGCGGCGGGATGCCGCTGGTGGGCCCGCCCGCGGCCGGCACCGCCAGCGCGCCGGCCTGCCGCAGCGCGACCAGCAGCTGGATCGCCGCGACGGTGCTGTCCGGCGCCGCCGCCACCAGGGCGCGCAGCGGCGCCAGCCTTGCCGCCGGCGCCAGCGCGAGCAGCGCCTGCAACTCCGCCAGCAGCGGCGCGTCCAGCGCGAACTCGTCCAGGATCTGGCCGAAATGCGTCTGCGAGGGATTGGCGGAGCGGCCCTGCAGCCGTGCCTCCGCCGCCGTCCGCCGCACCAGGTCGCGCAGCGCCGCGCGGGCGCCGGCGAGGTCGAGCGTCAGCAGCCGCGCCCGCACCAGGTCGGACAGCGTCCAGCCATCCTCCGGCTGCAGCGCCAGCGCATCCCGGTACCGCGCCAGCGCCGCGGCCAAATCCCAGCTTTCCTCGGCCGCCTGGCCGCGGAACTGCGCCAGCCGCGCCCGCTCGGCCAGCGTGCCGGCCGGGGCGGCGTCGAGGCAGGCCGCCAGCGCCGCCGGCGGGGCCAGCGGCCTCTCCGCCCGGAAGCGGGCGATCCACAGGCCGGGATGCCGTGGCCAGGTCGCCGCCGCGGCGCGGGCGGCCGCCAGCGCTTCCGGCAGGCGGCCCTGCTCCCGCAGCAGGTCCACCCGCGCCGCCGCCAGCTCCGGCCGCGTGCCGCATGCGGCCTCGGCCTCCTCCAGCAGCGCCTCCGCCTGGCTGCCCTCGCCCGCCTCCTGCAGGCAGCGCAGCAGCCCCAGCCAGGGCCAGGGATTGGCCGCCTGTGCCGCCAGGGCGGCGCGGTAGCGGTCGCGGGCGCCGGCGATGTCGCCCTCCAGCCGTGACAGGTCGCCCAGCATCTCCAGCGCCTGGATGCAGCCGGGGTCACGCGCCAGCGCCCGCTGCAGGGCCTCCCGCGCCGCCTCCGGCGCGCCGGAGGCGCGCAGCACCGCCGCCATCTCCACCAGCGGCCAGGGCTCGGCCGGCGACAGCGAATCGGCCATGCGGAAGGCGGCGAGCGCCGCCGCCCGGTCGCCGGCCGCCTGCTCGGTCTGGCCGAGGCTCATCCAGCCCGCCGCCGCCTGCGCCGGCTGGGCGCGCAGCGTGCCGGCCAGGTCGCGCGCGGCGGCGGTGTCGCCGGCGGCACGGGCCTCGGCGGCCAATTCCAGCAGGGCGGCGG
>NZ_SMOA01000529.1 GCF_004353985.1 Paracraurococcus ruber
GCCGGCCGGGGCTTCGCCGGCCGCGGGCCGGGCACCCGCGGCCGGGTCGTCCGCCGCGCCCCTGCCGGGCGCGGTCCCCGGCGCCGGCATCGCCTCCTCCCCCGTCGCCTCGAACTGCCATTGCAGGAACATCCGGGTCAGCAGGTAGCCTTCGAGGAAGCCGGCGACCGCGAAGTAGACCAGGAAGGCCAGCACATAGTCCGGGTTGTCCGGCAGGCCGAAGACCGTCGCCAGCCGCGCCGAGGTCGTCGCCAGGAAGCGCCGGATCTCCCCCAGGTTCACCAGGCCGAGCCCCACCAGGATCTTGGTCAGCCAGTCGGACACCGCCTCGATGTTGCGGTTGGGCAGCAGCGGCCGGCGCGACCCGGCATCGCGGTTGGCGCGCGGCACGGCGAAGAGGAAGCCGACCAGCCCGCCCACCGCCAGGCACATCATCATCCAGAGATAGGCGGTGGGCCGCGCCGCCGGCACGCCGAGCACGACGGCCAGGAAGCCCGCGGCATTGCACAGCAGCAGGACGCCGGCGACGACCAGCACCGCGCCGCTGCGGAAGGCGGGCGGGCGCGGCGCGGGCGGCGCGGCCCAGGGATCCGGCCAGGGCTTGCCGATCAGGTGCAGCGAGCAGATCGCCATCAGCAGGTTGTGCGGGACGCCCAGCACGCGCCAGGCCAGGGACTGCCAGTGGTCCGGCGGCCGGGGCAGCGCCTGCGGCTCCTGCAGGATGTGGATCACCGCCGGGATGAAGGCGACAAGCAGGGCCAGGGAGAGCAGCGCGCCGATGCGCCGCGTCGGCCCGTAGCAGACCAGCAGGCCGGCGGTGACTTCCAGCAGCCCGCTGGCCAGGACCACGGTCGCCTTCCAGGGCACCCAGGGGGGCAGCATCGCCCGGGTTTCGGCCGGCAGGGCGAAATGCATGGACCCGAAGACGATCCAGTCCGCCGCCAGGAACCAGATGCAGGCGCGGTCGAAGCCCGGCGTCGGCGGCGCCGCCGCGGGCCGCGGCGGGCCGCGCAGCCAGGCCACCAGGCCCGTCGGTTCTGCCCGGATTTGTTCGTCCATGCTGTCGCACGCCCGCCCAGCCGAAACGTCATGCTGCCGCCGCGCCGCCGTCCCGCACCATGCGCCGGCGCACGCGACCGCCGCCGCACCCGGCGGCGGCGGCCCGCGTCCACCCGCAGCCAAGCCACGGAGCCCGCATGCGCCTGCCCCTGATCCCGCCCGCCGACCTCGACGCCACCCAGAAGCCGCTGCATGCCGACATGCGCGCCGGCATCGAGAGCCACTTCAAGGGCTTCACCGCCATCGCGCCGGACGGCACGCTGCTCGGCCCCTGGAATCCCTGGCTGCACTGGCCGCGCATCGGCGGGCCGATCTGGGAACTGACCAAGGCGCTGTCCTTCCAGACCAGCCTGCCCAAGCCGGTGCGGGAGGTGGCGATCCTGGTCACCGGCGCGCATTTCGACGCCGCCTACGAGATCTACGCGCATGTGCTGGTCGCCGAGCAGCGCGGCCTGCCGGACGAGAAGATCGCCACCATCGTCGCCGGCCAGCGCCCCGCCGACCTGACGCGGGAGGAAGCGGTGGCCTACGACATGGCCGCGGCGCTGGTGGATGGCGGCGCCCTGCCGGCGCTGACCTGGCAGCAGGGCGTGCAGGTCTTCGGCCGGGACGGTGCGGCGGAACTCGTCTACCTAGTCGGGCTGTACTGCATGGTCTCGATCACGCTGAACGGCTTCGACGTGCCGGTGCCGGAGGCCGATCGCGGCTGACGGCGGAGCCCGCCCGGCGCCGCCGCCGGCACGCGCGGCGCCGGGATCCGCCGCCGGGGCCGGCGGCAGATCCCGGCAGGGCCGGCCCGG
>NZ_SMOA01000052.1 GCF_004353985.1 Paracraurococcus ruber
GGCGGCGCCGGCGGCGGCCGCGCCGGGCGGCCACCCGGCGCTCGCGGCGCTGGCCGCGCTTGACCCCGATGCGCTGTCCCCGCGGGAGGCGCAGGAGGCGCTCTACAGGCTGAAGTCCTTGATGGAAGGCGCTGTCCCCCAGGGCTGACAGGCGCTAGGTTGGCGGGAATGAGCGCCGCCTCCGCCCCGAGCCCCGAGTATGGAGGTCCCCGGACCTCCTCCCAGCGCCATCCGGTGCTGGCCGAGATGCCGGCCGTCATCCCGGACCTGATTGCCGAGATCTGCGGGGAGGCGGGCCGTGGCCCGGTCCGGCGGGAGGAGGCGCTGGACCTGCTGCGCCGGCATCTGGGCCGCATCCAGGCGACGGTGCAGGAAAGCTTCGAGGCGCATGAATTGTCCGGCCTCGCCGCCGCCCGCTGGCTGGCGGCGCTGAGCGACGGGCTGATGTCGGCGATCCACCACTATGCCCTGGCCATGGTGCCGGCCCGCGGCGCGGCGGAACTGGCGGAGGCGCCCTTCGCGCTGGTCGCCACCGGCGGCTATGGCCGCGGCGTCCTCGGCCCCTATTCCGACATCGACCTGCTGTTCCTGAGCGACGCGCCGGCCGGCCCGCGCGCCCAGCGGGTGGTGGAGTTCGTGCTCTACCTGCTCTGGGATCTCGGCCTGAAGGTCGGCCACGCCACCCGCAGCCTGCGCGACTGCCTGGAGGAGGCGGGCAAGGATTCCACGGTGATGACCGCGCTGGTCGATGCCCGCTTCCTGGCCGGGGAGCAGCCGGTCTTCGACCGTTTCCAGGACGCCTTCGCCCGCGGCAACCGCCAGCGCGGCCTCGGCCCCTTCCTCTCGGCCAAGCGGCAGGAACGGGCGGGGCGGCATGCCCGGTACGGCGACAGCCCCTATCTGGTCGAGCCGAACATCAAGGAAGGCCGCGGCGGCCTGCGCGACCTGCAGACCCTCTACTGGCTGGCGCGCTACGCCTTCGGCACCCAGCGCATGCCGGACCTGGTCGGGCCGGACAGCCCGGGCGGCGGCCTGCTGACCGAGCACGAGGCGCGGGCCATCCGCCGCGCCTGGGACTTCCTCTGGACCGTCCGCTTCCACCTGCACTACGTCGCCGGCCGCGCCGAGGAACGCCTGACCTTCGACTTCCAGCCGGTGGTGGGCGCCCGCATGGGCTACACGCCGCGCGGCCGGCAGGACGGCGTCGAGCGCTTCATGAAGCACCTGTTCCTGACGGTGCGCGACGTGCTGCGGCTGACCCGGGTGCTGGAGCCGGCGATCGAGCGCGCCTCGCTCGGTCCGCCCGCCACCCGCCGGCAGGGCGATGCGGCGCTGGCCGAGGCGGGCCTCGCGCTGGCCGACGGCAAGCTGGTGGCGGCGCCGCCGAACCGCGACTTCTCCCGCGAACCGATCCTGATGCTGCGCATCCTGAAGGCGGCGCGCGACCGCAAGCTGGAGGTGCACCCGCTGGCGGTCCGGGCGCTGATCCGCAACGCGCACCATGCCGTGGCGATCCGCGGGACGGAGGAGGCGAATGCCCTCTTCCTCGACCTGCTGGCGGGCAAGGACGCCGCCATCTGGCTGCGGCTGATGAACGAGACGGGGTTCCTCTCCCGCTTCGTGCCGGACTGGGCCCGCATCGTCGGGCTGATGCAGTTCGACACCTACCATGTCTACACGGTCGATGAGCACACGATCGAGGCGATCGGCGTGCTGCAGCAGATCGAGCGCGGGGAGCTGTCGGAGGCCGCCCCGGTCGCCTCGGAGCTGATCGGCCAGCTGCAATCGCGCCGCGCCCTGTACATGGCGACGCTGCTACACGACATCGCCAAGGGCCGCGGCGGCGACCATTCCGAGCTCGGCGCCCGAATCGCCACCGAGCTTGGCCCGAAGATCGGCCTGACGCCGGAGGAGACGGAGACCGTCTCCTGGCTCGTCCTCCACCACCTGCTGATCAGCCAGACCGCCTTCAAGCGCGACATCGAGGACCCCAAGACCATCCTCGACATCGCCGATCTGGTGCAGTCACCCGAGCGGCTGCGGCTGCTGCTGGTGCTGACGGTCTGCGACATGCGCGCCGTCGGGCCGAAGGTCTGGAACGGCTGGAAGGCCACCCTGCTGCGGGAGGTCTACTGGCGGGTGGCGGAGGTGCTGGCCGGCGGGCTGAGCGTGCCGGAACGCGACGTGCGCGTGGCCCGCGCCCGCGACGCCGCCGCCGCCATGCTGGCCGGCTGGCCGGAACCGGACCGGCAGAGCTTCCTCGCGCTCGGCTATCCCGGCTACTGGCTGTCCTTCGACGCCGAGACGCATGCCCGCCACGCCGCCCTGATCCGGGAGGCGGAGGCGACCAGCGCCCCACTGACCGTGCGCACCCGCGTGCTGGAAAGCCGGGCGGTGACGGAAGTCACGGTCTATGCCGCCGACCATCCCGGCCTGTTCAGCCGCATCGCCGGCGCCCTGGCCGTCGCCGGCGCCAGCATCGTCGATGCCCGGATCCATACGCTGACAAACGGCATGGCGCTGGACACCTTCTGGGTGCAGGACGCCGCCGGCGGCGCCTTCGACGCGCCGCACCGCCTGGCGCGGCTTTCCGTGCTGATCGAGCAGGCGCTGTCCGGCCGCCTCCGGTTGCGCGACGAGATCCGCAAGGTCCGCCGCGAACCTGCAAGGTTGCGGGCGGTGACGGTGCCGCCGCGGGTGGTGTTCGACAACCATGCCAGCAACACCCATACCGTCATCGAGGTGAATGGCCGCGACCGGCCGGGGCTGCTGCACGACGTGACGGCGGCGATCAGCGGGGAAGGCCTGCAGATCGCCAGCGCGCACATCACCACCTATGGCGTGCGGGCGGTGGACGTCTTCTACGTGAAGGACGTCTTCGGCCTGAAGGTGGAGAACGAGCGCAAGCTGGCCAGCCTGCGCCTGGCGATGGAGGCGGCGCTGGCGCCGCCGGCGGAAGGGGGCGGCGCCGCTTCCGCCCCCCGCGCGGCCGCCGACCGGGCCTGATCTTTCCCCCGCCCGGCGCGTTGTCCCGGCAACAGCCGAGGACCAGCGATGTCGAGCGACCCCGTGATGCGGCCCGACCAGGCAACCAACCCCGGCGAGGATTACGAGAACACCGTCTCCTCCCATACCGGGATGGGCGGCCCGAAGGCGCCGGCGCGCGACAAGCGGCCGGAAGCGCAGTACCAGCGCAGCGACCTTGCCCAGGGCGTGAACCGCACCGACGACGCCGCGCCGAAGGGCCCGGTGAACATCGCGGTGAAGGGCAATAGCGAAACCGCCGGGCCGGATGAGGCGGTGAAGGAAACGCCAAAGGCCACCGGCCGCGGCAGCCGCGATGCCCCCGGCCTGCCGCAGGACTGAACGCCGCCCGACAGGGCGACAGGACGCGGCGACAAGCCGGCGGGCATCCCTCCAAGCGGGACGCCGCCCGTGCCGGCAGGCTTTCCCCACGCCCGGGCCGCCCGGTCCGGGGACGAAGGAGACACCCGATGCGCATCCTGATGATCGCCCTGGCCGCGGCCCCCTTGCTGGCCGCCTGCGACACCCCGGCGCGCGGGCCCAGCACCGATGCGGGCCTGCCCGTGGTGACCAACCCCAACGTGCCGGGCGCCGGCGGCGTGACGCCGCTGGCGCGGCCGGCGGGCAGCCGGGGCGGCGACAAGGGCAGCTGACCGGAGAGGCGGGTCGAGGAGGGCGCTGCCCCCCTCGAACCCCACCAGCCGAGGACCGAAAGGCCCTTGGAGCCCGTGGGTCATCGCCGGAAGAAAGGCCCCGCTCGCTCCCCCCTGCGGCGATCGATCCGCACGGGGTCCGGCGGCCGGTCCGGTGCCTGGCGGGGTGAGCGCGCCAGGTCAGCCGCCCGCGGCCAGCCCCGATTCCCGCATCAGCCGCGTGATCACCGCCTTGTCGCGGGCATAGAGGGCGAGGGCGCCGGCGGGGTCGGTCCAGACCGGGTCGCTGCCCGTGCTCTCCAGCCGCGCCCGGGTCGCCGGGTCCTCCACCGCATGGCGAAAGGCGGCGGCCAGGCGGTCCTGCACCGGCGCCGGCGTCGCGGCCGGGGCGAAGAGCAGGATCCAGGTGGACAGCTCATAGCCCGGCAGCACCTCGCCGATCGCCGGCGCATCCGGCAGGTTGGGGCGGCGGGCCGCGCCGGTGACGCCGATGGCGCGGGCCTTGCTGCTCTCCAGCACCGGCCGCAGGCTGCTTTCCGAGATGAACACGCTGTCGATGCGGCCGGCGGCGAGGTCGCGCGCCGCATCGGCGCCGCCGCGATAGGGGATGTGCTCCATCTTCACGCCCGCCATGGACTGCATGAGTTCGCCCATGAGATGGCCGATATGCGCGACGCCCGGCGTCCCGAAGGTGACGGCGCCGGGGCGCTTCCGCGCGTCCTCCAGGAAGCCGCGCAGGTCGCGCGCCGCGAAGTCGGCGCGCATGCCCAGCACATAGGGCGCGCTGGTCAGCTGGGTGAAGGGGACGAGGCTGTCGTAGTCGAGCGGCAGGGACTTGTTGGCGAGCGGCGAGGTGATGGTCGTCGCCCCTTCCATCACCAGGGTGTAGCCATCGGGCGGCGACTGCGCGACGAGCGCGGCGCCGAGGGCGCCGGAGGCGCCGGTGCGGTTCTCGACGATCAGCGACTGGCCGAGATGCTCGGCGACCTTGGGCTGGACGATGCGCGCGACGGTGTCGGCGATGCCGCCGGCGCTGTAGGGGACGATCAGGCGGACGGGGCGGCTGGGGAATCCTTCCTGCGCGCGCGCGGCGAAGGGCAAAGCGAGGCCGGCGGCGAGCGCGGCCCGGCGCGTGGCGTGCATGGCATTCCTCCCGGTAAGCTGTCCGGCAGGGTGCCCCGCGTCAGCGGCAGGCGCCAGACTCGCGGGTTCCAAGGGCCCTTCGGCCTTAGGGACACCCCATGACGATGCTGCGCATCGTCATGGGGACCCCGTCGTGGGGTGAGCGCGTGAGGGCAGAGCCCTCTCGCAACGACTACCGCCGCCCGCGCAACGCCATCAGCACGCGCTCCGGCGTCGCCGGCGCATCCAGCCGGTCCGTCCCGATCGCGTCCTTCAGCGCGTTCCACACCGCCGTCGCCAGCAGCAGCGGCGGCTCCCCCACCGCCTTCGACCGGAAGATGGTCTCGGACCGCGCCGGCGCCCCTTCCAGCAGCCGGGTGCTGAACACCGGCGGCACGTCGCGGCTGCCCGGGATCTTGTAGGTGCTGGGCCCGAGGGTGCGCAGCCGACCCTCGGCGTCCCACCAGAGATCCTCGCAGGTCAGCCAGCCCAGGCCCTGGACGAAGGCGCCCTCCACCTGGCCGCGATCCACCGCAGGGTTCAGGCTGCGGCCGCAATCCTGCACCAGCCAGGCGCCGAGGCAGCGATGCTCGCCGGTCAGAGTATCCACCGCCACCTCGGCCACTGCCGCGCCGTAGGAGAAGTAGAAGAAGGGCTGGCCGCGCATGGTCGCGCGGTCCCAGTGGATGTCGGGCGTCTTGTAGAAGCCGGTGGCCGAGAGCGAGACGCGCCGCATGTAGGACAGCTTGGCGAGTTCGCCGAAGGTCATGGCGCGGTTGCCGCCGGCGCGCACCATGCCGTCGGCGAAGGCGATGTCGCCGGGTGCGACGCCCCATTCCGCGGCCGCGACCTCCGCCATGCGGGTCCGGATGGCGCTGGCCGCGGCATGCGCCGCCCAGCCATTCAGGTCGCTGCCGGTGCTGGCCGCGGTGGGGGAGGTGTTGGGGACCTCGGCGGTGGTGGTGGCGGTGATGGCGATGCGGTCGGGGTCCACGCCGAAGACGTCGGCGACCACCTGCGCGATCTTGATGAAGAGGCCCTGCCCCATCTCCGTCCCGCCATGGTTCAGGCGGATGGAGCCGTCGGTGTAGACATGCACCAGGGCGCCGGCCTGGTTCATGTGCATCTGGCCGAAGGAGATGCCGAAGGCCAGCACCATGCTGCCCAGGCCGCGTCGCAGCAGCGGATGCTTCGCGTTGAAGGCCGTAATCTCCGCCCGCTTCGCATCCCAGTCGGAATCACGCTTCGCCTCCGCCCAGACGCGGCGGATCAGGTCGCCCTCCAGGTGCTGGCCATAGGGCGTCTCGGTGCCGTTCCCGCCGCCGGCGAAATTCCGCTCGCGCACGACATCGGGCGGCACGCCGAGCGCATCGGCGACGCGATGCACCACATCCTCGATCAGCAGCGCGCCCTGCGGGCCGCCGAAGCCGCGGAAGGCGGTGTTGCTGACGGTGTTGGTCTTGCAGGCCAGCGCGCGCAGCGACAGCGCCGGCACGTCGCAGGGGCCGAGCGCATGGGTGATGGCGCGGAAGATCACGCCGCCGGTCATGTCCAGGCTGTGGCCGGCATCGGCGGCCATGATGGCGTCCAGCGCCAGGATGCGGCCGCTGGCGTCGCAGCCGGCGGTCCAGCGATAGAGGAAGGGGTGGCGCTTGCCGGTCGCCGCCATGTCGGCCTTGCGCGACAGGCGCAGCTTGACGGGCCGGCCGGTGCGGCGCGCGGCCAGCGCGGCCGCGGCGGCGACCCAGCTTGCGTTGCTCTCCTTGCCGCCGAAGCCGCCGCCCATGCGCCGGGTGGCGACGGTGACGCGGTTGTAGTCGAGGCCCAGCACTCGGGCGACGACATGCTGCACCTCGGTCGGGTGCTGGGTCGAGGATTGCACGGCGATGTCGCCATCCTCGCCCGGGGTCGCCAGGGCGATCTGGCCTTCCAGGTAGAAATGCTCCTGCCCGCCGGCGCGGAACTCGCCCGCCAGGCGATAGGGGGCATTGGCCAGCGCCTCCCCCACATCGCCGCGGGTGATGGATTGCGGCGGCAGGATCCAGGCCTCGCGGGCGATCGCCTCCTCGATGCTCAGCACCGGCGGCAGCGGCGCGATCTCCGGCGCCAGCGCCGCGGCGCCGGCCAGCGCGGCATCGCGCGTCTCCCCCACCACCACGGCCAGGGGCTGGCCGGCATATTCGACGATGCCCTCGGCCAGCATCACCTCGTTGGCGCCGGCGGCGGCGATGTCGTTGCGGCCGGGAATGTCGCGCGGCAGCAGCACCGCGACCACGCCCGGCAGGGCCAGCGCCGGCGCCGGGTCCAGCGCCAGGATGCGGCCATGCGCGACCGGGGACAGGGCCAGCGCGGCATGCAGCAGGCCGGGCGGTTCGGGCGCATCGTCCAGGAAGCGCGCCTCGCCGGTCGCGTGCTTCAGCGCGCTGTCATGGCGCAGGGCGGCGCCCATGCCGCGGGCCGTGCGGGGCGCTTCCCCGGCGGCGTGGGCCGGCAGGGTCGGGATGTGGTTCACAACGCGTGCACCTCCGCCGCCAATTCGGGCTTGGTCACCCGCCAGTAGAGCCGCCGCAGCAGCCCCTGCGCCGCGGCCAGCCGGTAGGCCGCGCTGCCGCGCCAATCCGTCAGCGGCGAGAAGTCCTTGGCCAGGTCTTCCGCCGCATCCTCGAAGCTGGCCGGGGCCAGCAGCTTGCCGGTCAGCCGCGCCTCCGCCGCCGGGGCGCGCGCCGCCATCGGGCCCATGCCGCCGAAGGCGAGGCGGGCGCAGGCCACCCGCCCGCCCTCCACCCGCAGCAGGAAGCCGGCGGCGACCGCGGAGATGTCCTGGTCATGCCGCTTGCTGACCTTCTCGCAGGCCAGGTGTTCGCCCGGGCGCGGCCGCGGGAGGCGCACGGAGACGATGACCTCGTCCGGCGCCAGGGTGGTGCGGCGGTAGCCCAGCAGGAAATCCTGCACCCGCTGCTCCCGCTCCCCCCGCGGGGAGGCGATCCGCAGGGTGGCATCCAGCGCCAGCAGCGGCGGCAGCATGTCCCCGATGGGGGAGGCGGTGCCGAGATTGCCACCCAGCGTGCCCATGCCGCGGATTTGGCGGGAGCCCAGGCGGGACAGCAGGGCGCCGAGCGGCGCCAGCCCGCCATCCAGCAGCGGCGGCAGCCGCGCATAGGGCACCGCGGCGCCGATCGTCAGCGCCGCCGCGTCGGCGACCAGCGCCTGCAACTCGGGGACCGCGCCGGCATGGATCACGGCGGCGGGGCGTTCGCGGTGCTCGCTGACCCGCAGGCCGAGATCGGTGCCGCCGGCCAGCAGCCAGGCCCCGGGATGCGCCGCCCGCAGGGCGAGCAGGTCCGCCAGGCTGGCGGGGCGGTGGAAGACCTGGTCCCCGGCGGCGAAGCGGGCCCCGCCGATGCCGGGCAGGGCGGGCGGCTGCGGCGCGCCATCATCGACGATCGCGGCGAAGGCGTCGGTGATCGGGCGATAGCCGGTGCAGCGGCAGAGATTCCCCGCCAGCGCCTCATGCACATCCCCGCCTTCCGGCCCGCCGGTGCGGGCATGCGCCCAGGCCGCCATGGCGACGCCCGGGGTGCAGAAGCCGCACTGCGTCGCATCGGCCTCGGCCAGCAGGCGCTGGATCGGGTGCGGGCCGCCATCCGGCCCGCGCAGCCCCTCCACCGTGCGGATGGCCTGCCCATGCAGCTGGCCCAGCATCGCCAGGCAGGCATTCACCGGGGTGCGGCTGCCATCCTGCCCTTCCAGCACCACGGTGCAGGCACCGCAATCGCCCTCCGCGCAGCCTTCCTTGGTGCCGGGCAGCCCCGCCGGGCCGCGCAGCCAGTCCAGCAGCGTCATGGTCGGCGAGAGGTCGGGCGCCAGGGTGACCGGCCTACCGTTCAGCACCAGGGTGATGCAATCCGTCATGCCCGCAGCCTAGCAAGCCCCGAGCCACAACCGGGACGTGTCGGACGGGTGACTTTCCAGCGATGGCGGTGCCGGTTAGATGCGCAGAGCGATTGGTCAGCGGGAGAGAGGCGCGATGCAGCTGGGCATGGTCGGCCTGGGCCGGATGGGCGGCAACATCGTGCGGCGGCTGCTCCGAGCGGGGCACCATTGCGTCGCCTTCGACCGCGACGCGGCGGCGCGGGAGGCGCTGGCGGCCGAGGGCGCGACCGCCGCCGCCGACCTGCCGGCGCTGGTGGCAGCGCTCGACGCGCCGCGCGCCGTCTGGGTCATGCTGCCTGCCGGCGAGGCGACGGAAGAGGCGCTGCTGACGCTGGCCGGCCTGCTGTCCCCCGGGGACGTGCTGATCGATGGCGGCAACAGCTTCTGGAAGGACAGCGTCCGCCGCGGCGCCATGCTGCGCGACAAGGGGCTGCATTTCCTCGATATCGGCACCTCCGGCGGGGTCTGGGGGCTGGAGCGCGGCTACTGCCTGATGATCGGCGGGGAGGCGGCGGTGGTCCACCGGCTGGACCCGCTGCTGGCCGCCCTGGTCCCGGGCAGGGCCGCCGCCCCGCCCACCCCCGGCTTCGCCGGCGATCCGCGGGCCGAGCAGGGCTATGTCCATGCCGGCCCGAACGGCGCCGGGCATTTCACCAAGATGGTCCATAACGGCATCGAATACGGCATGATGCAGGCCTTCGCCGAGGGTCTCGACATCCTCAAGCATGCCGACAGCGAGGCGCTGCCGCCCGAGCAGCGCCTGGACCTGAACCTGCCCGACATCACCGAGGCCTGGCGGCGCGGCAGCGTGGTGGCGAGCTGGCTGCTGGACCTGACGGCGCAGGCGCTGCAGCAGGACCCGGCGCTCGATGGCTTCTCCGGCCATGTCTCGGACAGCGGGGAGGGCCGCTGGACGGTCCAGGCGGCGGTGGAGACGGCGGTGTCCGCCCCGGTGCTCTCGGCCGCGCTCTATGCCCGCTTCGCCAGCCGGGACGAGGCGCGCTTCAGCGGCAAGGTGCTGTCCGCCCAGCGCAAGGGCTTCGGCGGGCATCTGGAGCCACCGAAGCCGGCTGCGGAGTGACCATGAAGCCGCTGGTCCTCGTCATGGGCGTCTCCGGCGCCGGCAAGAGCACGGTGGGCGGCCTGCTGGCCGAGCGGCTGGGCCTGCCCTTCGCCGATGCGGATTCCTTCCACCCGCCCGCCAACATCGCGAAGATGCGCCGCGGCGAGCCGCTGACGGATGCCGACCGCTGGCCCTGGCTGGATG
The DNA here is from genome assembly GCF_004353985.1 of Paracraurococcus ruber. Lineage (GTDB taxonomy): Bacteria > Pseudomonadota > Alphaproteobacteria > Acetobacterales > Acetobacteraceae > Paracraurococcus > Paracraurococcus ruber. The sequence continues at coordinate 10,000 of NZ_SMOA01000052.1, forward strand.
CGATCGGCTCCTGGGTGGATGCAAGGACGGCGGAGGGCAGCGGCGGCGTGGTGACCTGCTCGGCGCTCCGGCGCGCCTATCGGGAAAGGCTGCGGGCCGGCCGGCCGGCGCTGCGGCTGCTCTACCTGGCGGGGGAGCCGGCGCTGATCGGCGCGCGGCAGGCGGCGCGGCCGGGGCATTTCATGCCGGCGAGCCTGATGGCCAGCCAATTCGCCACGCTGGAGGAGCCGACGCCCGAGGAAGGCGCGATCCTGGTGTCCGTCGCGCCGCCGCCGGAAGACGTCGTCGACGCCGCGATCGGACGCCTTCAGGATGCCGGCGCAAGCAGTTCACCCGCATAGACCCTTCGGGCCATGAAGATCCAAATCGTATTGTCGCATCCCGCGCCCGAGATCTATGGCGAGACGCGCGAAGTCTACCTGGCCCAGCGCCTCGCCGGAATGGGGCACGAGGTGGGTCTGCTGCGCGCCTTCGATGGCGGTGCGACCATCACCCGGGACACGGGCGAAGGCGTCGCCATCCGGTACTGTCCGGCCGATGACGGGCGGGCCGAAGCGCATGCTACGGTGTCGACGGCGATGCTCCATGCCGTGCTGGCCGAGAAGCCCGACATCCTGATCTTCAAGGGCATCGGGTACAGCATCGTCGGGCAGATCATCGAAGGCGCCCGGCATCTGGCCTGCCGCATCGGCTTCATCCTCGGCGGCAATGCCGTGGAGCCGGAACTGGTGCATGCCGACTTCGTGCTGACCGAAAGCGACCGTCAGGCGGCCCTGGTTCGCACGGCGGTCAAGGATGCCGTCCTGTGCCAGGTGCTGCCCAAATACATCAACTGGCCGGTCGCCGACCGGGTATTCCAGACCCGGCTGCAGGCCGCGCCGCGATACGACATCGTCAATGTCGGGCAGTTCGAGCCCCGGAAGAACCAGATCGAGCTGCAGGCCTTCTTCGCCGACCACGCCGTCGCCCTGATCGGCGATGGCGAGACCCGGCCGCAGGTCGAGCTGTCGGCCAAGGACTTCCCGAAGGTCGAATTCCTCGGGAGCCGGCCGAATGACCAGGTGCTGGAGACCATCGGCCTCTCCCGGATCATGGTGCATTGCTCCCTGTGGGAAGGCGTGCCCCGGTCCCTGATCGAATCCCTGGCCTGCGGCACGCCGGTCGTTGCCTATGGCCACGCCATCCAGGGCGATTTCGACGAGTCATGCGGCGTCCGGCTCGTCGCCAGCGGCGAGTTGCATGCGGCCGTGACCGGCCTGCTGTCGGACCCCGAAAGCCTGGGCCGCCTGTCGGAGAATGGCCGCCGCTTCGCCCGCGACGTGCATGGCCCGGACCGCCTGACGGACGCCGCCGCCTTCATCGCCGCCGCGGGCCGCTAGGGCAGATCCCGCCCAGGTGGACTCACCTGGTCGGGCGAAGCGGCCCATGGCTTCAAATGACCGGAGCGGTTGCCGTCGGCCATGGCGAACGGAAAGCGCGCTGGTGTCCCGAACCCGAAGGACGCCGCCACCGGCGGCGCCCCTCGGGTCCGACCACTCGTGTTTGCCTGCAGTGGCATCCTGATCCGGAGAGTTCGCAGCCGGTGGCGGCGAACTCCGCCGGCAGGACACGAGGCCGGATCGCGTCGCGGCCGCGCCGCCGTGGCGCGCGGTTCCGCGCCCATGGCCGGGCACCGCATGCCGGTTCCGCTGGACGCAGGCCGGGCCCAGGAGCCGAGCACGGGGCGCGGCCATTCTGCCCGCGTTCCGGCCCTGCGGCGGCAAAGGCACCTGTTCGACATGAAGTGAGGAGGTTATGGCTGCGCGGCGAGCCAGGAGAACACCATGCCCCTCGATGCCGCCGCCCGCGCGGTGCTGGAGACCGTCTCCACCGCCACCATCACCACGCTGCTGCTGAAAAAGGGGCTGCGGAACATCTGGATGCGTGGGCCGCAGCCCTTCACGCCCACGGCCAAGGGCAAGAGGATGGTCGGCCCCGCCTTCACGCTGCGCTTCGTCCCGGCGCGGGAGGACCTGGCGACGCCGGAATCCTGGTCCTCCCCGCGCTCGACCCGCGCGGCGATCGAGGACATGCCGGAGGGCGTCATCGCCGTCGCCGATGCCATGGGCGTCACCGATGCCGGCATCTTCGGCGACATCCTCTGCGCCCGCCTGATGAAGCGCGGCGTCACCGCCCTGGTGACGGATGGCTGCGTGCGGGACGTCGCCGGCGTGGTCGGCACCGGCATGCCGGTGTGGTGCAAGGGCGGCGCGGCGCCGCCCTCGGTCGCCGGCCTCACCTTCGTCGGCTGGCAGGAGCCGATCGGCTGCGGCGGCGTCGCGGTCTTCCCGGACGACATCATCGTGGTGGACGATGACGGCGCGGTCTGCATCCCGGCCGCCTTCCTGAAGGACGTGGTCGAGGGCGGGCCGGAACAGGAACGGCTGGAGGCCTGGATCGTCGGCAAGGTCGAGCAGGGGGAGAAGCTGCCCGGCCTCTACCCGCCCAATGCCGAGAACAAGGCGCGCTACGAGGCGGAGAAGAAGTAGCCGCCCGCGTCGCGCCGCCATGCCCGCCCCGCCGCCGCCGCCCGCGCGCTTCCTCTTCTGGACGGAGGAGAAGCTGCGCGTGTCCGACACGGACATGAATGGCCATGTGAACAACGGCGCCATCGGCGCCTTCTGCGAGGCCGGGCGGGCGGAACTGATGCTGGCCGTCGCCGGCCCACCGGAGACCCGCGCCGTGCGCATGGCGGTGGCCCGGGTCGAGATCGACTACCTGCGGGAGATCCACTACCCCGGCCGGGTGCGGATCGGCACCGCGGTGGCGCGGATCGGCCGCAGCAGCATCACGGTGGAGCAGGGGCTGTTCCTGGACGAGGCCTGCTTCGCCACCTCGGTCGGCGTCATGGTGATGCTGGACCCGACCACGCGGCGCCCGACCGAGATGCCGGCGGCGCTGCGGGAGGGTTTCGCCGCCCTGGCGCCGCGGGCGGCATGACCGCGCCGGTCGCGGCGCTCAGCACCCGGTCTGCCGCGGGGTCCGCTCCACCTCCAGCCCGAAGAGCGGCCGCAGCCGGGTGCCGATGACGCTGCCGGCGAAGGCGACCGCCATCCAGGCCCAGCCATGCAGGCTGCCGGAGGCAATGCCCGAGAAATAGGCACCGATATTGCAGCCATAGGCCAGCCGCGCGCCATAGCCCAGCATCAGCCCGCCGATCACTGCCGCCAGCGCCGAGCGCAGGGGCACCCGCAGGCTGGGCGAGAAGCGGCCGGCCAGCGCCGCCGCCAGCATCGCCCCCAGCACGATGCCGAAATCCATGACCGAGGTGATGTCGCGCAGCACGCTGCCCTGCAGCGCCGCCTGGCCCTGCGGCGTGGACCAGTAGGGCCAGCTTGCGGCGTCGATGCCGACCGCGATCGCCGCCTTTGACCCCCAGAGCGCGAAGGCCGAGGTGATGCCCCAGGGCTTCCCGGCGAGCGCCAGGGTGACGAAGTTCAGCAGCGCCAGCGCGACGGCGCCGGCCAGCACCGGCCAGGGGCCACGCAGGACCCTGGCCAGGCCCTGCCGCGGTGCCGGCCGCGCCGCCACCAGCGCGCCATGCCGGCGCCGTTCCAGCCAGGCCGTGCCCAGGGCGATCAGCGCGAACAGCCCGAGGTTCAGCGCCAGCGCCGGCCCGACGCCCCAGTCCTGCACGAGGGAGATGGGCCGCAGGTGCCACTGCGCCTGCCACCAGTGGAAATGCGCCGCGCCCAGCGCCGAGCCGATGATGAAGAAGGCCAGCACCAGAAGCATCCGCACGGACCCGCCGCCCGCGGTGTAGAGCGTGCCGGAGGCGCAGCCGCCGGCGATCTGCATGCCGATGCCGAAGACGAAGGCGCCGAACAGCAGGGACAGGCCGATGGGCGAGACATTGCCCGTCACCGGCTGGCCCCAGAGCGATCCGGCCGACAGGGCCGGGAAGAACAGCAGCACGGCGATGCCGAGCATCAGCATCTGCGCCCGCAGCCCCTCCCCGCGCCGGTCGGCGATGAAGACCCGCCAGGCGGAGGTGAAGCCGAAGGCGGCATGGTAGAGCACGAGGCCGAGCGCGGCGCCCAGCAGGTACAGCGCCGCCTGCCGCGGGCTGACGGCCTGGCCGATGGCCAGCGCGCCGAGCAGCAGCAGCGCGGCGGCGCCGAGGGCGGCCGGGGATTGGATGTCGGTCGCCCGCGCCGGGGCGGGCGCGGCGGCCATGAGGGATGCGGACATGCGGGCAGGGTCTCCGGACCGGAAGGAGGGCTGCCTGCCATATGGCTGGGGGCCGCCGCCGGTTTCACTTCGCCGGTTGTGACGATCGGGTAACCCCGATGCCCGCTGCGGTCATGGCGTTAAATCACGTCTTACAAGCGTAATTTAAGCCGTATCAGCCGGCTTGGAGCAGGGCACCCACGACCGCCCGGGTGCCGCCCATCGCCCCGGGCGCGCGACCCGCGCCCGGGGCGGGAGCATGAGCCCGGCTCCCGGCGGCCGCCAGCGTCCAACCCGGTCCGCACCGCCGCCCGCCGCGAAGGCGGCGTACCTGGCGCCGTCGCGGCATGGCCGAGAGCGATCAGGCGCGCCCGGGCCGGTTGCCCGGGCGGCCTTCGCTGGTCGGGTCGATCAGGTCCCGATGCCGCCCAGCGCCAGGTACTTCACCTCGAGATACTCCTCGATCCCGTGATGGCTGCCCTCGCGGCCCAGGCCGCTCTCCTTGACGCCGCCGAAGGGCGCGACCTCGGTGCTGATCAACCCCTCGTTGATGCCGACCATGCCGCTCTCCAGCGCCTCTGCCACCCGGAAGATCCGGCCGACATCGCGGCTGTAGAAATAGGCCGCGAGGCCGAAGGGCGTGTCGTTGGCCAGCGCGATCGCCTCCTCCTCGGTCTTGAAGCGGAACAGCGGCGCCACCGGGCCGAAGGTCTCCTCGTTGAAGACCAGGCTGTCGCGCTGCACGTTGGTCAGGATGGTCGGCAGGTAGAAATTGCCCGGCCGCTCCGCGCGCTTGCCGCCGGTCAGCACCTTCGCGCCCTTGCCAAGCGCGTCGGCGACATGCTCCTCGACCTTCTTCACCGCATCGGCGTTGATCAGCGGGCCCTGGGTCACGCCCGGCTCCATGCCGTCGCCGACCTTCAGCGCCTCGACCGCCGCCTTCAGCTTGGCGGCGAAGGCGTCGTAGACGCCGTCCTGCACCAGGATGCGGTTGGCGCAGACGCAGGTCTGGCCGGTGTTGCGGTACTTGCTGGCCATCGCACCCTGCACCGCGGCATCCAGGTCGGCATCGTCGAAGACGATGAAGGGCGCATTGCCGCCCAGCTCCATGCTGGTCTTCTTGATGGTGGGGGCGCATTGCGCCAGCAGCGTGCGGCCGACATCGGTGCTGCCGGTGAAGGTCAGCTTGCGCACCAGCGGATTGCCGGTGAGCTCCTTGCCGGTCTCGCCGGAAGGGCCGGTGATGACGTTGCAGACGCCGGGCGGCATGCCCGCGCGCTCCGCCAGCACGGCGATCGCCAGCGCCGAGAAGGGCGTCTGCGAGGCCGGACGGATTACGCCGGTGCAGCCCGCGGCCCAGCCCGGCCCGGTCTTGCGCGTGATCATGGCGGCGGGGAAATTCCAGGGCGTGATGGCGGCGAAGACGCCGATCGGCTCCTTCGTCACGATGATGCGGCGGCCCTTGGCGTTCTGCGGGATGGTGTCGCCATAGACCCGCTTGGCTTCCTCGGCGAACCACTCGATGAAGCTGGCGGCATAGGCGATCTCGCCCTTGCTCTCGGCCAGCGGCTTGCCCTGCTCGGCGGTCATGATCGCCGCCAGGTCATCCGTGTTGGCGATCATCAGGTCGAACAGCTTGCGCAGGATCGCCGCGCGCTCCTTCGCCAGCATGGCGCGCCAGCCCTTCTGCGCCTGGTGCGCCGCCTCGATGGCGCGGCGGGTCTCGGCGGCGCCCATGGCGGGGACGCGGCCCACCACCTCTCCGGTCGAGGGGTTGCGGACCTCAAGGGTCTTCCCGCTGTCGGCCTGGACCCATTGGCCCCCGATGTAGTTGGCCTGGCGGAAGAGCTCGGGGTCCTTCAGCGGCAGGGTTGCGACGGCGTCGAGCATGATGGGTCTCCTTCCCTCGGTTGGGTGGCAGGATAGAGCGGATCGCGGCGGGGCGTGAACGGCCCCCCCAGACCGGTCCAGGGGCATGGGCCCCCAACGCGCGGTGGGGCGCGCCCGCTCCCGCCTCCGCCGCCGGGCCGGGCCGGGCGCGGCGGCTTCCGCCGGCCGGCCCCCTGGCCTAGCCTCGGCGCAACGGGATGGAGGGGGAACGCCATGCGCCGCGCGATGTTGCGCGCCGCCCTGCTGCTGGCGCTGGCGCCCGGCGGGGCCGCGGCCTTTCCGGACCGTCCGGTCACCGTCATCAACCCTTACGCCACCGGCAGCCAGGCCGATGCCACCGCCCGCGCCCTGGCCGAGGGGCTGTCGGCCCAGCTCGGCCAGCCCGTGGTGGTGGTGAACCGCGAAGGCGCGTCGGGCGTCGTCGGGCTGCGCGTGCTGGCCGCCAGCCCGCCGGATGGCCATACCCTGGCCTTCTCCGCCCTGGTGCCGCTGACCATCCAGCCGCACCTAGTGCGCGACACCGGCCTGGGGCCGGAGGCGGTCGCGCCCATCTGCAACGTCACCGAGAACATCCTGGGCGTCATGGTCCGCGCGGACAGCCCGTGGCGCGACCTGCGCGACATGGTCGCAACCGCCCGGCAGCGGCCGGTGACCTATGGCTCGCCCGGGCCGAACTCGGCCCCGTCCATCGGGATCGAGCGCATCCGCAAGGCGGCGGGCGGCGCCTTCGTGCATGTCGCCTTCCGCGGCGACGCCGCCTCCCTGCTCGAGGTCAAGGCGGGGCGCCTGGATGCGGCGGCGATCGTCGTCGCTTCCGGCGTGCCGCTGGCGCGGGCGGGGGAGATGCGGCTGATCGGCACCTTCTCCCTGCGGCGGCACCCCGAATTCCCCGAGGTGCCGACCGCCGCCGAACAGGGGATCGAGGCGGTCGAGCTGTCCGCTGCCGGGCTCTTCGCCCCGCGCGGCACGCCGGCGCCGGTGCTGGCGCGGCTGGAGGCCGCCTGCCGCGCCGCCATCGGCACCGAGGGCTTCGCCGCCATGACGCAGCGCTGGGCGGTGCTGCCGGAATACCTGGACCGCGCCGCCTTCGCCGACCGCCTGCGCGCGCATTTCGAGGACCACGCCGCGGTGCTGCGCGCGCTGGGCGTGCAGCCGGAATGACCCGCCCCACAAGGAAAGGACCCCCATGCCCCGCCGCATCATCGACATCTCGGTCCCGCTGAAGGCCGGCATCAAGTCCGACCCGCCCTGGGCGCTGCCGCAGATCGACTACCACGACCACCAGATGACGGCGCCGCCCATCGCCGAGTATTTCGGCATCCGCCAGGACCAGCTGCCGGAAGGCAATTATGCGGCGCGGGAGCAGGTGCGGATCAGCACGCATGCCGGCACCCACCTGGACAGCCCGTACCACTACTTCCCGCGCCAGGACGAACGCCTGACGCCCGGCGGCCGACCCTCCCTGCGGATCGACGAGGTGCCGCTGGACTGGTGCTTCCAGGCGGGCGTGAAGCTCGACTTCCGCGGCCTGCCCGATGGCTACACCGTGCAGCCCGAGGACGTGGCGAAGGAGCTCGACCGGATCGGCCATGTGCTGAAGCCGCTCGACATCGTGGTGGTGAACACCCGCGCCGGGTCGCGCTACGGGGAGGACGACTATGTCGATGCCGGCTGCGGCATGGGCAAGGCGGCGACGCTCTGGCTGCTGGAGCAGGGCGTGCGCGTGACCGGCACCGATGCCTGGTCCTGGGACGTGCCCTTCAGCGTGACCAAGCAGCGCATCGCCGAGGGTGCCGACCCCGACATCATCTGGGAAGGCCACCGCGCGGGGCGGGAGATCGGCTACTGCCACCTGGAGAAATTGCACAACCTGGAAGCCCTGCCGCCGCATGGCTTCCAGGTGGCCTGCTTCCCGGTGAAGGTGCATCGCGGCTCCGCCGGCTGGACGCGGGCGGTGGCGATCCTGGAGGAGTAAGGCCGGTCGCGGCGCGGCCTGGACGCCGCAGAGGCCATGTCCGCCCGGCCCCGCCTGGGCCGGGGCGGATCAGCCGCCGGGCGGCAGGCGCCGGTGCCAATCGGTGCGGCGCTGATAGGCCTCGCCGGCGCGCAGCAGCACCGCCTCCCCGCCCGGCCGGCCGATGAGCTGCACCGCCAGCGGCAGGCCGCGCGCGTCGAAGCCGGCAGGCAGGCTCAGCGCCGGCAGGCCGAGGTAATTCACCACCTTGGTGTTGCGGGTCAGCGCCACCACCATGTCCAGGTAGTCCCTGCCGCGCTTGCCCGTGGTCTCGGCGATGGTCGGCACCGGAATGGCCAGCACGGGCGCCAGCAGCAGGTCCACCCCGGCCATCGCCGCCAGCATCTGCCGCAGGTAGTCCGCGCGCAGCTTCAGCGCCTGGATGTAGTCCACCGCGGGGATGAAGAAGCCGGCATGCAGCCGGTGCCCGACCTCCTGCGTGTAGCGCGCCTCCGCCGCCCGCATCTGCGCCAGGTGGTTGGCGGCGCCTTCCGCCTTCATCACCAGCGGGTGCAGTTCCGCCACCTCGTGCAGCAGGTCGGCCGGCAGCCGCACCTCCTCCACCGCCAGGCCGGCGCGGCGGAATTCCTCGGCCGCCGCATCCAGGCCCCAAGCCACCTCAGGATGCAGCCCTTCGTCGAAATAGCCGCGGGCGAGGCCGATGCGCGGTGGCGGCGCCGGCGCGTCCAGCGCCGCCTCGAACCCGCCGGCAGGCAGGTCCAGGCTGGTGGCATCAAGCGGGTCCGGCCCGGCGATGACGTCCAGCATCCGCGCCGCGTCGCGCACGGTGCGCGCCAGCGGCCCGACCACGTCCAGGGAGAAGGACATGGGCATGACGCCGTGCCGGCTGACGCGGCCATAGGTCGGCAGCAGGCCGACCACACCGTTCACCGCGGCCGGGCAGCGGATGGAACCCCCGGTGTCGCTGCCGAGCGCCGCATGCACCAGCCGCGCCCCGACCGCGACGCCGGAGCCGGAGGAGGAGCCGCAGGGGATGTGGTCATGGTTCCAGGCGTTGCGGCATTGCGGGTAATTGGCGTTGTAGCCATGCGGGCCCATGGCGAATTCCACCATGGCGAGCTGTCCGATCTCGATGGCGCCGGCCGCGTCCAGCCGGTCCAGCACCGTCGCCGTCTCCATCCGCGCCATTCCGTCCCGCAGCCGCGAGCCGCAGCCGGAGACGCGGCCCGCCCTGTAGACCATGTCCTTATGTGCCATCGGGACGCCATGCAGCGGCCCCAGCGGCTGCCCGGCGGCGCGCCCGGCATCCGCCGCGTCGGCGGCGCGCCGCGCGCCCGCCGCATCCAGCGCGACGAAGCAGGCGAGATGCGGGTCTCGCGCGGCGATGCGCTCCAGCACCTCCTCCAGCACCGCCCGCGCGGTTACGCGGCCGCTGCGGATGGCGTCGGCCGTCTCCGTCAGGCTTGCCGCCGCCCAGTTCATGACCGCTTCGCCGTCTCGGCCAGCAGGCGCCGGAAGGCCGATGGCTCGGTATCGAAGGCCACGCGGCCGCGCGCCGCCTCGGCCGCGGCACGCAGCTGTTGCAACTCCACCGGCAGCTCCGCCAGCCGCGCCTCGGTCAGCGCCAGGCGCGGATGCGCGGCATTCCACAGGCGGACCAGCTCGGGCGGGATGGTCATGCGGCGTCCTCCGGATCGGCATGGGGCTTGCAAAGCCCGTGCCCGGCAGCCCCGGCCACCGGCCGGGGCGCGGAGGAACGCATGGGCTATCGCATCGCCGTCGATACCGGCGGGACCTTCACCGATGTCGTCGTGCTGGACCCGTCCGGGCGGCTGCACATCGGCAAGGCACTGACGACCCCGGACCGCATCTTCGAGGGCATGCAGGGCGCCCTGGCGGTGGTAGCGGAGGCGCTGGGGATGCCGGCGGAAGCGCTGCTGGCAGGGTCCGGCACGCTGATCTACGGCACCACCCGCGCGACCAATGCCGTCGTCACCCGCCGCACCGCGAAGACCGCCTTCCTGACCACCCGCGGCTTCAAGGACACGCTGACCCTGAAGGAGGGCGGCAAGCCCGGCCCGCACGACTATTCCTACGACTATCCCGACCCCTACATCCCCCGCCGCCGCAGCTTCGAGATCACGGAGCGCATCGGCGCCGGCGGCGAGGTGGTGCTGCCGCTGGACGAGGTGCAGGCGCGCGCCGTCATCGCCACGCTGCGGGAGCGGGGGTTCGAGGCGGTGGCGGTCTCCCTGCTCTGGTCCATCGCCAACCCGGCGCATGAGCTGCGCCTCGGCGCCCTGCTGGCGGAGATGCTGCCGGGCGTGCCCTACACGCTGTCGCACCAGCTCGTCCCCATCCTGCGGGAATACCGCCGCGCCTCGGCGACGGCCATCGACGCCTCGCTCAAGCCGCTGATGCAGCGCCACCTGCGGGAGATGGCGGCGGACCTGCAGGCGGCGGGCTTCGCCGGCGACCTGCTGGTCAGCACCTCCGGCGGCGGCTGCCAGGCTGTGGAGGACCTGATCGCCCGGCCGATCCACACGCTGAAATCCGGCCCCGCCATGGCGCCGGTCGCAGGCCGCGCCTATGCCGCGCTGGAAGGCCTGGGCGGCAACGCCATCGTCTGCGACACCGGCGGCACCACCTTCGATGTCGGCCTCGTCCGCGATGGCGGACTGGTCTACACGCGGGAATCCTGGCTGGGCGGCCGCTGGCTGGGCGACATCATCGGCACCTCCACCGTGGACGTGCGCAGCATCGGCGCCGGCGGCGGCTCCATCGCCTGGGTGGATGCCGGCGGGCTGCTGCGCGTCGGGCCGCAATCGGCGGGCTCCGTCCCCGGCCCCGCCTGCTACGGCCGCGGCGGCGACCAGCCCACCGTCACCGATGCCGCCCTCGTGCTCGGCTATATCGACCCCGCCTATTTCAACGGCGGCCGCCTGCGGCTGGACCCGGCGGCGGGCGAACGCGTCATCGCCGGCCTGGCGGCACGGCTGGGCCGGACGCCGGACGAGACGGCGGCGGCGGTGATGACCATCGCCGACGAGCTGATGATCAAGGCGATCGGCGAGATCACCGTGAACGAGGGCGTGAACCCGCGCGAGAGCGTGGTGGTGGCGGGCGGCGGCGCCGCCGGCTTCAACATCATGCCCATCGCGCGCGAACTCGGCTGCGGCACGGTCATCCTCCCGCGCCTCGCTTCCGCCCTCTCGGCCTGCGGGATGCAGCACAGCGACATCGTCTTCGAGGCGACGCGCAGCCGCTTCACCGACAGCGCCGGCTTCGACATCGCCGGCGTGAACCGCGCCCTGGAAGAGATCGGCGCCGAGCTGGCAGCCTTCCGCGCCGGGCTGCGCGGCGCCGTCGGCGCCGGGGCACGCATCAAGCTGCTGGTCGAAGCCCGCTACCGCGCCCAGGTCTGGGAGCTGGACACGCCCCTGCCCGCCCCGCGCCTGGCCGGCCCCGCCGATGTCGCCGCGCTGGCGGAGGCCTTCCACCAGGCGCATGAACGCGTCTACGCCGTGCGGGACGAAGGCAGCCCGGTGGAGTTCGTCAACTGGAAGGGGCGGATCGCCATCACCCTCTTCGCCCCGCCGCCGCCGCCCGCCAGTCCGGCCGAGCCGCACGACCCGGTGCCGGATGCGCGGCGCAGCGCCTATTTCGCCGGGGTGGGGCGCGCACCGGTGCCGGTCTTCCGCGGCGACGGGCTGGCGCCCGGCGCGCGCATCGCCGGCCCGGCGATCATCGAGGAGCCGACGACCACCATCGTCGTCCCGCCCGGCCTTTCGGCGGCGCTGTCGGCCGCCGGCAACTACATCCTGCGCTGCGGCTGAGGGGGATGCGATGACCGAGGCCCTCGACCCCGTCCTCCTCTCCGTCATGGCGAACCGCCTGGACGGCATCGTGCGGGAGATGACGAACACCCTGCTGCGCGCCGCCCGCTCGGCCGTCATCTCCTCGGCCCGCGACTTCTCCTGCTGCATCGTCACCGGCGACGACGCCCTGCTCGCCCCTGCCGAGGGGCTGCCGGTGCACATCTTCGGCTGCCACATCCAGACCGCGAACATGCGCCGCTACCATGCGGGCGACCTCCGCCGCGGCGATGCCTATCTCGACAACGACCCCTATGGCGGCAACACCCATCCCGCCGACCACACCTTCATGGTGCCGGTCTTCGTCGATGGCGAGCACCTGTTCACTAGCGTCGCCAAGTGCCACATGGCGGATATCGGCAATTCCATCCCCAGCAGCTACTTCGTCCTGGCGCGGGACGTGTACCACGAAGGCGCGCTGGTCTTCCCCGGCGTGCGCATCCAGCGGGACTACCGGAATATCGAGGACATCGTGCGCATGTGCCGCGCCCGGATCCGCGTGCCGGACCAGTGGTATGGCGACTACCTCGCCGGCCTCGGCAGCGCCCGCGTCGCGGAGCGCCGGCTGGAGGAGTTCTGCGGCAAGTACAGCGTGCCCACGGTGAAGCGCTTCATCCGCGAATGGTTCGACTATTCCGAACGGCGCATGGAAGACAACATCCGCCGCCTGCCGAAGGCAAGGCTGGTCAACAAGGGCCGCTCCGACCCGCTGGAGGGCATCCTGCCCGGCGGGCTGGAGCTGACGGTGAAGCTGGAGATCGACCCGGAGGCGGGGATGATCGATGTGGACCTGTCGGACAACCCGCCCTGCGTCGATGTCGGGCTGAACACCTCGCTCGGCGCCGCCACCTCGGCCGTGGTCGGCGCCATCTTCAACGCGCTGGAGAAGGACGTGCCGCGCAATGCCGGCAGCTTCCGCCGCCTGCGCTTCACCTATGCCGAGAACAGCGTGGTCGGCGCGCCGGTCTTCCCGCACAGCTGCTCCATGGGCACCACCAACGTATCGGAGCGGCTGGTGAACATCACCCAGTCGGCCTTCGCCCAATTGGGCGACGGGCATGGGCTGGCCGAGGGCGGCACCGGCCTCGGCGCCGGCATGGCGGTGATCTCCGGCCGCGACCACCGGCGCGGCGACGCGCCCTTCGTCAACCGCATGATGCTCAGCACCAATGGCGGCCCGGCCTCCCCGGTCGCGGATGGCTGGGTGAACTACGCCATCCCCGTCATCGCCGGGCTGATGTACCGCGACAGCGTGGAGGTGGACGAGCTGAAGCACCCGATCCGGGTGAACAGCCTGGAACTGGTGCAGGACAGCGCCGGCGCCGGCCGGCAGCGCGGCGCCCCGGCGCAGCGGATCGAGCTGGCGCCGACCGGCAACCCCGTCACCGCCGTCATCTCCTGCGACGGGCAGCATGCGCCGCCGCGCGGCGTGGCGGGCGGGCGGGACGGCACGCCGGGCGCCACCTGGCTGGTGGAGGGCACGGAGGCGCGGCGCCTGCCCAATGTGGTGCAGGTCACGCTGCAGCCCGGCCAGGCGCTGCGCGGGCGGGACAGCGCCGGCGGCGGCTATGGCGACCCGGTGACCCGCGACCCGGCGCGCGTGCTGCACGACGTGCTGGAAGGCTGGGAGAGCCGGGAGAAGGCGGAGGAGGTCTATGGCGTGGTGCTGACCGGACTGATCGAGGATGAGAGCCTGGCGGTGGACGCGGCGGCGACCGCGGCGCGCCGCGCCACGCTGCGGGCGGCGCGGGCATGAGCGCGCTGGTGCAGGACCCCGGCCGGGTCCGCGACCTCGCCGCCGCCCAGGCCTCCGGCGCCCTGACCTCGGAGGTGCTGGTGCGGCGTTGCCTGGACCGCATCGTCGCGGTGGATGGCGAGGTGCGGGCCTGGGTGCATGTCCTGGCCGATGACGTCCTGGCCGAGGCCCGTGCGCGGGATGCCGAACGCGCCGCCGGCCAGGTTCGCGGTCCGCTGCATGGCATCCCGGTGGGCGTGAAGGACGTGATCGATGTCCGCGGCCTGCCGACGCGCGCCAACAGCCCGTCCCGCGATGGCATCGCGCCGGCCACGGCGGATGCGACGGTGGTGGCGCATCTGCGGGCAGCCGGCGCCGTCATCCTCGGCAAGCTGCACACCACCGAATATGCCTATTACGAATCCCGCCCGCCGACGCGGAACCCCTGGGACCTGGCGCGCACGCCGGGCGGGTCCTCGGCCGGGTCGGGGGCGGCGATCGCTTCCGGCACGGTGCCGCTGGCGCTCGGCACCCAGACCGCCGGCAGCGTGAACCGGCCGGCGGCCTATACCGGCACCGCGGCCTTCAAGCCCTCCACCCTGGCCATCGGCGGCACCGGCGTGGTCCCGCTGGCCCCCAGCTTCGACACGGTGGGCGCCTTCGGCGCGACGGCGCAGGACGCGACCTGCCTCGCCGCGGGCTATGCCGCCGACCATCTGCGGATCGGCGCCGCCACCCCCGCGCCGCGCCTGGTGGTGCTGGAGGATCCGCTGGTGGGGCGCCTGGCCGTGCCGGGCACGCTGGCACGCCTCGGCGCGCTGGCGGAAACGCTCGCCGCGGCGGGGCTGCCCATGCGCCGCGCCGCGACGCCGGTGGGGCTGGCGGCGATCCTGGCCGCACATCGCACCGTGCTGCTGGCGGAGCTTGGCCGCACCCATGCCAACCTGCCGCGCGACCGCATCGCGCCGCGCCTCGCCGCCGATATCGAGGCGGGGCTGGCGATCCCGGAGGCCGCGTACCACGCCGCGCTGCGCACCCTGGCGGCACAGCGGCATGAGTTTTGGGCCGGCTTCGGGCCGGACGACCTGCTGCTGCTGCCGGCCGCCCCCGATGTGGCGCCGGCGGACGGCACCACCGGCGACCCGTCCTTCGTCATCCCGACCACCGCCCTGGGCGGGCCGGTGGCGACTTTGCGCGCCGGCCTCGATGCCGATGCCGGCCTGCCGGTGGGCGCGCTGCTCTTCGCCGCGCCGGGGGCGGATGCGCGGCTCGCCGGCTTCCTCCTCTCCGATACCGCCACGCGCCTGGACCTCTAAAGGGACGCCGCCATGCTGCTCGAAGTACCGGTCATCGACGTCGCGCCCTTCCATGCCGGCGACGCCGCCACCAAGCGCGCCATCGCCGCGCAGGTGGGCCGCGCGGTGAACGACATCGGCTTCCTCGTCATCACCGGCCATGGCGTAGATCCCAACCTGATTGCCCGGGTGCAGGCCGCGTCCAACGCCTTCTTCGACCTGCCCGAACCCGACAAGCTGGCGGTGCTGCGCCCGGCGCCGGACATCACGCGCGGCTATATCCCGCTGGAAGCCGAGAGCGTCGGCCGCAGCCAGGGCCTGGACGTGCCGGGCGACCTGAACGAGAGCCTGATGATCGGGCCGGTCGATGTGCCGCCGGGCGACCCGTATTTCTTCGGGCCGGCGGCGGGCAAGCATTTCCACCCCAACCTCTGGCCCGCGCGGCCGGCGGACCTGCAGCCGCTCTACGAAGCCTATTTCCGCGCCATGGGCAGCCTCGCGGAGGACCTGATGGCGATGTTCGCCCTGGCCCTCGACCTGCCGGAGACCTTCTTCGCCGACAAGATCGACCGCCACATCAGCCGGCTGCGCGTGCGCAACTACCCCGCGCCCCTGGTGCCGCCGAAGCCCGGCCAGCTGCGCGCCGGGGCGCATTGCGACTACGGCTCGCTCACCATCCTGCGGGCGGAGGACAAGCCGGGCGGGCTGCAGGTGCTGAACCGCGCCGAGCAATGGGTGGACGTGCCGATCGCGCCGGACAGCTACATCGTTAATATCGGGGAGCTGATGGCGCGCTGGACCAATGGCCGCTGGAAGGCGACACTGCACCGCGTGGTGAACCCGCCGATGGACCAAGCTGCCGCCTCGCGCCGCCTGTCGCTGGTGTTCTTCCACAACCCGAATTACGACGCGCCGGTGGCGGCGCTGCCTGGGACGGTGGCGGAGGGCGAGGCGCCGCTCTTTCCGCCGACCACCAGTGGAGACCATCTGCGGGCGCAGTTCGTCAGGACGCAGGTGCAGGCCGCCTGACCAGCGCCTTGGGAGGGGCGCCGCCCCTCCCAAACCCACCCCGCCAAGGGCCGAAAGGCCCCTGGACCCCTCGGGTCAGGCCGCCTTGCGGCGGCCGAGATAGGCGTCCAGCACGCGCGGGTCGTTGGCCAACTCGCGCGAAGCGCCGTCGAACAGCATCCGGCCGTTCTCCATCACATAGGTACGGTCGGTGACCGACAGCGCATAGGACGCCATCTGCTCCACCAACAGGATGGACAGGCCTTCCTTGTTCAACTGCGCCAGCACCGGGAAGAGCATGTCGAGAATGACGGGGGCGAGGCCGAGCGACAATTCGTCGATCACCAGCAGCCGCGGGCGGGACAGCAAGCCGCGCGCGATCGCCAGCATCTGCTGCTCCCCGCCCGACAGCGTGCCGGCTTCCTGCGCCAGCCTCTCCTTCAGCCGCGGGAACAGCGTCAGCATCCGATCCTCATCGGCCGCCACGCCCTGCGGGTCGCTGCGCAGCCGGCTGTAGCCGCCCAGCAGCAGGTTCTCCCGCACCGTCTGGTCGGCGAAGATCATCCGCCCTTCGGGCACCATCGCCAGGCCGCGCGCCACCATGCGGTGGCTGGGCTGGCCGGTGGTGTCCTCCCCGCCGAAGGCCACGCGGCCGCCCGCGGGTGACAGCACGCCGGCGATGGCGCGCATCAGGCTGCTCTTCCCCGCGCCGTTCGAGCCGATGACGCCCACGAATTCGCCAGCGCCGACATGCAGGTCCACGCCCCGCACCGCCTCGATCCGGCCATAGGAGACGCGGATGCCCTCCGCCTGCAGCAATGGCGCGCTCATTGGGCCGGCACCGTGGCCTGGGCGGCGGGCGCGCCATGGCCGAAATAGGCCTCGATCACCGCGCGGTCGTCCTGCACCTGCTCGGGCGGGCCGTCGGCGATCACCTCGCCATGGTCCAGCACGGTCACGCGGTCCGACACGGCCATGATCATCTCCACATGGTGCTCCACCAGGATCACCGTCATCCCGCGCGCCGCCAGGCCGCGGATCAGCGCGACCAGGTCCTCGATCTCGCCATGGGTCAGGCCGGCCGCCGGTTCGTCGAGCAGCAGCAGCTTGGGCCGCAGCGCCAGCGCGCGGGCGATCTCCAGCCGGCGCTGATGGCCGAAGGGCAGGTTGCGCGCCTGCTCCCCGGCGAAGTCGGTCAGCCCCACCACCTCCAGCAGCAGCCGCGCCTCGGCCAGCCTCTCCCGCTCCTCCCGCAGGAAGCGCGGCAGGCGCAGCAGCGTCTCAGCCAGGGTGGCCTGGTAGCGGATGTGGCAGCCGACCAGCACATTCTCCAGCACCGTCATGCGACCGAACAGCTCGGTATTCTGGAAGCTGCGCGCGACGCCGAGCCGCGCCAGGACATGCGGCGGCTGGTCCTTCACCGCCTGGCCGAACAAGGTCACCGTGCCGGCGCTGGCGCGGTAGAAGCCGGAGACGACGTTCAGCAGGCTGGACTTGCCGGCGCCGTTCGGGCCGATCAGGGCATGGACCGTGCCCGACCGCACCTCCATGTCCACCATGTTCACCGCCGTCAGCCCGCCGAAGCGCAGCGTCAGGTCGCGAGTGATCAGGGTGGCCTGGCCAGGCTCGTCGCGGTCCTGCGTCAGGGCGTCGAAGCCCGGGACGAAATGCGGCCAGGCGCCGGTCTGCCGCTCCTGCGCGCCCCGCCCAGCCAGCTTAGCGCGCAGCCGGGCCAGGCCGCCGACGATCCCTTCCGGCATCAGGAACAGCACCAGCGCCAGCAGGGCCCCATAGGCGAAGGTCTGCCATTCTTGCAGCCCCTGCAGCGCCTGGGACGCCGCGAACAGCACCGCCGTGCCCACCACCGGCCCGGCCAGCGTGCCGCTGCCACCCAGGATGGTCATCAGCAGCAATTCGATGGAGGCGCTGAATGTGAAGGTCTCGTAGTTCACGAACAGCGCCAGGTTGGCGAACAGCCCGCCGCCCAGCCCCGCCAGCCCGGCCGAAATCGCAAACGCCAAGGTCCGCGTGGCGGTGACGTTGATGCCCAGCGCGCGGGCGGCATTCTCCGATTCCGCCGTCGCGCGCATCGCCCGGCCGTAGCGGCTGCGTGCCAGCGCCCATTGCACCCAGAGCGCGAGCATGAGGCAGACGGCGATCAGGTAGTAGTAGTTGAAGCCGGCAGCGCGCGTCGCCATCAGCCGCTCGCCGAACAGGGTCGGGCGCGGGATGCTGGCGAGGCCGGAGGCGCCGCCCGTGAAGGACACCCATTCGCGCAGCACATTCACGAAGACGAAGCCGAAGGCGATGGTGATCACCGTCAGGTACAGCGCCCGCACCCGCACCGTGGGGAAGGCCAGCACCGCGCCCATCAGCGCCGGCACCAGCACCGACGCGGCGAGGCAGGCGGCGAAGGGCCAGTCGGCCCGCAACGCCAGCAGCGCCGCGGCATGCGCCCCCAGCCCCATCAGCGCCGCCTGGCCGAGCGAGACGAGGCCGGCGAAGCCCACCAGGATGTTCAGCCCGATGACGACGATGCCAAGGATCATCGCCCGCATCACCAGGCGAAGCTCGTAGCTGGTGGGGAAGCGGGTATCCAGCAGGTCGCCGAGATAGGGGAAGATGCCGATCGCCAGCGCCAGCAGGGCGGCCGCGATCCAGCCTCCGGTGCGCGCGATCATACCTTCTTGAACTCCGCCTTGCCGAACAGGCCCTGGGGAAACAGCAGGAGCAGCAGCACCATCAGCGAGAAGCCGATGGCGTCGCGCGCCGCGGTGGAGAGATAGGCCTCGATGAATTTCTCCGACACGCCGTAGAGCACGCCGGCGATGACCACGCCGCGGGCATTGGCGATGCCGGCGATGATCGCGACCAGGAAGCCCTTCAGCCCGATGATGGCGCCCATCGTGGCGCTGGCTTGGATCACCGGCCCGATCAGCACGCCGGACAGGGCGCCCAGCAGGCCCGCCAGGCCGAAGGACAGCAGCGTCATCCGGTCGGCATCGATCCCGACCAGGCCGGCGGCGGTGCGGTTGTAGGCCACCGCGCGCATGGCGCGGCCGGTGATGGTGCGGCGATAGAAGAACTCCAGCCCCACCGCCACGACCAGCAGCGCCACGGGCAGCAGCAATTCCTGCGGGTAGATGCCGCTGCCGCCGATGCGCAGCGGCGCCTCCACCAGCGGCGTCTCCAGCCGGCGGGGATTGGACCCGAACAGGGCGGTGGTCGCGCTCTCGATCATGGTGCCGACCGCGATGGTGGTCAGCATCCAGCCGATGGCATTGGCCTCGCGGTTGAAGGGCCGGACGAAGCCGCGCTCGATGGCGGCCGCCAGCAGCGCCGCGGCGGCGACCGCGCCCAGGCAGGCCGGCAGCAGAGGCACGCCGACATCCATCAGGACCACGGTCAGCACCGCGCCCAGCATGACGATGTCGCCGAAGTTGAAATTCACCGCCTTGGCGGCGGACCACATGACGTAGAAGCCCAGGCCCACCATGGCGTAGACGCTGCCCACCGAAAGCCCGGTCAGCAGGTATTGCAGGATCGCTTCCACCGCTCGGCTCCCGGTGTTCCGGTTCGGCGGGGCCATCCGGCCCCGCCCTTTCGCAGGCCACCGCGGCAGGCGGCCGGGCGCCCGTCGCGGCGGGCTCGCGTCACGCTGAAGGCGTACCGCCCGAGCGCCGCCGGGCTGCCGAAGGCAGTGGCGACGAAGCCCGGCGACGGATCAGCGCGTCAGTTCCGCATGCCGTAGGGCGTCGCCTCGATCGGCATCAGCATGCCGTTGTGGAAGGCCTGCAGCTTGTAGTGCTCGGCCAGGATGGCGTCGTGGCGTTCCTGGTTGCCCTTGATGAAGGCGGGGCGGTAGTCGGCGATCAGCCCGGTGTAGTTCACCCGGTAGAAGGCATCGCGCAGCCGCGTCCGGTCATAGGCGCCGGCGATCTTCAGCGCCTCGGCCAGCATGTGCACCGCGTCCCAGGCATTCGCCATGGCGGAAGGCTGTTCCATGTCGGCCGTGGTGCGGATGCGGTCGGGGAACTTCGCCTTCATGGCATCGAAGGCGGCCTGCGCCTCGGGCGACAGCGGGCCGTTCCAGTTGAAGGTGCCGGCCACCATGATGCCCTCGGCCAGCGGGCCGACGGCGCGGGCGAAGGCGGTGGTCAGGCCCCAGGCGGACACGATCTTCGGCCGGTAGCCGATGCGGTCCATGGACCGCAGCATGTTCGCGCTTTCCCGGTCGACGGCCCAGAGGACGATGGTGTCGACGCCGGCATCGCGCAGCCGGATCATCTGCGCCGACATGTCCTGGTCGCCGATGTTGAAGGTCTCCCGCCCCGCCAGCGTCACGCCGGCGCGGCGCGCCGCCGCCTCGATATCGGGCAGCGCGCCCTGGCCCCAGGCAGTGCCTTCATAGACGAAGCCGATCTTGCCGCTGGCCGAGCGCGCCTTGGCCTGGTCGATCAGGTAGCCGGTGACCCAGCGATCCTTCATTGAGACGCGGAACATCCACTCGTTCTTGCCGTTCGGATGCTCGATCACCGCGGTCCCGGCGCTGATGGCGCCGATCCAGGGCAGGCCCATCTCGGCCAGCGGCTCGCGCAGGGCGATGGCGTTCGGCGTGCGGGCGCCGCCGAACATCACCACGCAATTGTCGCGTTCGCCGATGCGGCGGGCATTGTCCACGGCGCGGGCGGGTTCGCCGACATCGTCGTAGATCACCAGCCGCAGCGGGCGGCCTAGCACGCCGCCGGCGGCGTTGATCTTCTCGAGCGCCGTCTCCAGCGTGATGCGCAGCATCAGCCCCTGGTTGGCCAGCGGCCCGGTCACCTCCATGGAGATGCCGATGCAGGGTTCCGCGCGCTGCGCCGCGGCGGGCAGCGCCACCGCGCCCGCGACGGCGGCGGCCATCGCCGTCCGTCGTGCTAACACCGTCCAAAGCCTGCCTGCCATGCTCGATCCTCCGCGTGGGGCGATCCGCGGCGGGAACGCCCGGGTGACAACGAAGTCATCTGCGGAGTGTTAAGCAATCATCGTGCCAGCTCTTGGGCCGGCGGGCCGGGGGGTGCGGCGGGCGGGCGGCGGCGTATACTCCGGCCATGGCCGTCCTGAAGATCGCCCGCATGGGCCACCCCGTCCTGCTCGAGCGCTGCCGTCCCGTCGCCGATCCTGGCGCGCCTGCGATCCGCCAGCTGGTGCGGGACATGGTCGACACCATGGAGGATGCGCCGGGCGCCGGCCTCGCCGCGCCGCAGGTGCATGTGCCGCTGCGGCTGTTTGTCTTCCGCGTGCTGCCGGACCGCAGCACGGGCGCCCCGGGCGATGCCGTGGTCGGCAACACGGTGGTGATCAACCCGGTGGTGGAGCCGGTCGGCGAGGAGCGGCAGCTCCGCTGGGAAGGCTGCCTCTCGATCCCCGGGCTGCGGGCGGCGGTGCCCCGCTGGCAGCGGATCCGCTATGCCGGCGTCGATTGCGACGGCAATCCGGTATCGGCCGAGGTCAGCGGCTTCCATGCCGGCGTCGTCCAGCATGAATACGACCACCTCGACGGCATCCTCTACCCGATGCGCATGACCGATTTCGGCCGCATGGGCTTCACCGAGGAGATCGCCCGCGCCGGGGAGCTGGCGGCGCGGATGCCGGCGATCCACGCCGCCTGGGACCGCTTCGCCACCCCCGGCTGAGGCGCGGCGCTCGCCGCCGGGGCGGGCTGCCTGCGCTGCCGCTCATGCCACGGATGCCGGGCAAGGGTCGCAGGCCATCGCCCCATGGCCGGGGTAGCGCGCCCGGGACGCGAGCCCGCGCTACAGCGGCCGGTTGGCCCGCGCCAGCACCGCCTCGAACAGCACCTGGCAGCCGGCCGCGGCCTCCTCGGGCTCGATGCTCTCCGCCTCGTTGTGGGACAGCCCGTCCTTGCAGGGCGTGAAGATCATCGCCGTCGGCACGCTGCGCGCGACATAGACCGCGTCATGCCCGGCGCCGGAGACGATCTCCCGCGCCGGCAGGCCCAGCCGCGCCGCCGCCTGCCGCACCAGGTCGACGCAGCCGGGGTCGAAGGGCTGCGCCGGCAGGCGGAACAGCTCGGTCAGCTGCAGCGGCGTGCCGGCGGCATCGGCGACCGCCGCCGCCGCGCGCGGAAATTCCCCGGCCAGCCGCTCGATCTCGGCGAAGTCGGGGTGGCGGAACTCGACGCTGAAGCGCACCTCCCCCGGCACCACGTTGCGGCTGTTCGGCAGGACGTGCAGCTGCCCGACCGTGCCGCGGCCATCCTCGCCGCGGGCGCGCATCAGCCGGTCCACCAGGTCGATGATGCGCGCCGCCGTCACCAGCGCGTCGCGCCGGGCCGAAGGCGGCGTGGTGCCGGCATGCGCGTCCTGCCCCGTCACCGCCGCGTCGTACCAGACCTGCGCCTGCGCGCCGGTGACGATGCCGATCTGCCTCCCCTCCCGCTCCAGGATCGGGCCCTGCTCGATATGCAGCTCGAAATAGGCGTCCGCCGGGAAGGGCTTCGCGGGGTGGCTGCCCTTGTAGCCGATGCCGGTCAGCGCCTGCTCGACGGTGATGCCCTCCACGTCCTTCAGGCCATAGACCTTGTCCAGCGGATAGACGCCGGCCCAGGCGCCGCTGCCCATCAGGCTGTGGCCGAAGCGGCTGCCTTCCTCGTCGGTCCAGTTCACCAGCTCGACCGGCGCCTCGGTGGTGATGCCCAGGTCGTTCAGCGTGCGCATCACCTCGAGCCCGGCGATGACGCCGAGCGCGCCGTCGAATTTCCCGCCCGAGGGCTGGCTGTCCAGGTGGCTGCCCAGCAGCACCGGCAGGCGGCCGGGGTCGCGGCCTTCCCGCCGGGCGAACATGTTGCCGATGGCGTCCACCCGCACCGTCAGGCCCAGGGACTCGCACCAGGTGCGGAAGCGGTCGCGGCCCTGGCGGTCCACCTCGGTCAGGGTCAGGCGCTTCACGCCGCCCTTCGGCGTCGCGCCGATCTCCGCCATGGCCATCAGGCTGTCCCAAAGCCGCTTGCCGTCGATGCGCTGGTTGGTCCCGCTCATGCCTCGTCCTCCGCCAGGCGCCGCCTGTAGCAGGCGGGCGGCGCACTGTCCCGCGGGGCAGGACCAGCGGCCGGGGGCGCGGCCTTAAGGCTTCGCTCAGGGGTCGGATGGGAAGCTGCGCCGCGCCGCGCCTTCTCGGCGGGCTATCGCGACAGGACGTCCGATGCGCTCCTCCTTCCCCGTCTTCCCTGCCACCGCAGGCCGGCCCATGCCGGCCGGGAGCCCGCGCGCATGACCGCACCGCGTGGCATGCTGCTGCTCCTGGCGCTCGTGCTGGCGGGCAGCGCCGCCGCCGCCGGCAGCCTCGCCACCCTGCTGGCGCTGCGCGGGGCGTCGCCGGCCACCGCGCCGCTGGCCCAGGCGGCCACGCCCGGCTGCGGGGCAGCCCTGCTGGCGATGCCAGCCACCGATCCGCAGGCGGTACTGGCCGCCGCGCTCGGCCAGCCGCCGGCGCCGGCCCTGCCGGATCTCGGCCTGCCGGCCCTGCCCGCCGCCCCCGTCGCCGCGGCCC
>NZ_SMOA01000530.1 GCF_004353985.1 Paracraurococcus ruber
CGCCGCCCGACCTGCCGCCGGCCCTGCCCGCCCGGAGCGCCCGTCCGGCCCGGCTCGTCGGCACCAACCCGCCCGCCATCCTGCTGCCGGTGCCCGCCGGCACCGGCGCCGCCCTGCTGCGCCGCGGCGGGGACGTGCTGCTGGTCCTCGACTCCGAGGAGGCGCCGGACCTCCGGCCGCTGCGGCACGACGCCACATTCGCCGCCCTGGCGGCCGAGACGCTGCCGGGCGCCACGCTGCTGCGGCTGCCGCTGCCGGCGCCGGCCGAATTGCGGGCGCGCCGGGATGCCGCCGGCTGGGTGATCGAGGCGCATCGCGCCCCGCCGCCGGTCGAGGGCGCGACCATGGTGCTGGAGGCCGAGGCAGGCCCGCCGCCGCGGCTGCTGCTGCGCGCCGCCCAGCCCGGCCGCGTGGTCCCGGTGCGGGACCCGGAGACCGGCCTGCCCCTGCTGCTCGGCACCCTGCGGGAGGGGACGGAGGCGATGCGCGCCGGGCGTCGCCTGCCGGAGCTCGACCTGCCGCCCACCATGCTCGGCGCCGCGGTGCTGGCGCGGTCGGACGGGATCGCGCTGCAGGCCTTGGCCGGGCGCTTCGCCGTGGCCGCCGCCGGCGGCGCCCGCTTCGCGCTGGAAGCGGCGGTGGCGCAGGCCGCCAGCAGCCCGTCCATGACCCGCAGCTTCGACCTGCCGGGCCAGCCGCCGGCGGAACTGCTCACCCGCCTGCAGTCGCTGCAGGCCAGCATCGTCGCCGCCGCGCCGCTGCAGCGCCTGGCGCAGCGCCGGGCGGCGGGGGAGGTGCTGCTGGCGCTCGGCCTGCCGCAGGAAGCCCAGGCGGTGCTCAGCCTCGGCTTCGGGGAGGACCCGCGCAATGCCGCCGACCCGCGCTATGCCGCGCTGGTTGGCGCCGCGGCGCTGCTTGCCGGGCGGGTGTCGGAAGCCGGCGCGCTGCGGGCGCCGGACTGGGCCGATACCGACGAATCGACGCTCTGGCGCGCCGCGCTGAAGGCGGCGCAGGGCGAATGGGCGCCGGCGGCGCCGGGCTTCGCCGCGACGCTGCCGCTGCTGCTCACCTATCCAGCGGGGCTGCGGGCGCGGCTGCTGCCGCTCGCCGCGCTGTCCCTGGCCGAGGGGCGGGAGCGGGCGGCGCTGCGCCGCCTGGTCGAGGCGATGCCGGAGGGCGAGGAGGCGATGCTGCCGCGCGCCATGCTGGCCGAGCTGGAGGGTAGGGCGGAGGAGGCGCTGGCGGGCTATGACCGCGTCGCGATGGGCCGCGACCGGCAGGCGCGGGCGCGGGCCATCCGCCGCGGCGTGGAATTGCGGCTGGCGACCGGGCGGATGGATGCGCGGCAGGCGGCGCGGGCGCTGGAGGTCGCGCTGTTCGCCTGGCGCGGCGATGCGACGGAGACCGAGGCGCGGCTGCGTGTCGCCGCGCTGCGCCGCCAGGCGGGCGATGCGCGCGGCGCCCTGGCCCTGCTGCGGGAGACGGCGGCGATGGCGCCGGACCAGGCGGCGGCGCTGCAGCCCGGCATCCAAGACAGCTTCCTGGCGGCGCTGGAGCAGGAGAAGCCGCTCGCAGCCGTGGCGCTCTTCGACGCCTATCCCGAGTTGCTGCCGGCCGATTCGCGTGGGGAGCAGGCGGTGGCGGTGCTGGCCGACCGGCTGCAGGCGCTCGACCTCGCCGATCGCGCCGCCGGGCTGCTCGGCCAGGCGATGGCGCGCGCGGCCGGCGCGCCGCGCGCCGCGATCGGGCTGCGCCTTGCCGCGCTGCGCTTCGCGGAAGGCGATGCGGTGGCGGCGCAGGCGGCGCTGGCCGACAGCGCGGCG
>NZ_SMOA01000531.1 GCF_004353985.1 Paracraurococcus ruber
GTCTCCGTCGGCTCGCGCCGCCGGCGCGGCTCCGGCTGGCCGCGCTTCTCGGTCCAGCTCCGCACATCCGCCCAGATATCGCCCGGCTCCGTCTGCAGCGGCGCCAGGCCCAGCCCGGCAGGGCCGGAGCCGGGCCGCGCCGCCGCACCGCCCGGCCGCGCGGCCTCGGTCCCGGCGCCCTGGCTCGTCCCCTGGGCCAAGGCCGGCACGGCCGGCGACAGCGCCAGCATCAGCGCGAGCAACATCTTCCCGGCCCGGGACACGGGCATGCGGCACCTCCTCGGATCGCGGGGGCTTCCTTGTCATCCCGCCGGGGCGGGATGCAAGCGGTCGCCGCGCTCACCCCACCGGGCGGGTGCCGCACCAGTCGGCGATGAAGGCGGCGATCGCCAGGGTGGTCTTCTTCAGGTGGGCCAGGTCGGTGCGCTCGTCGAAGGCATGCGCGCCCTCGCCCTTCGGCCCGTAGCAGAGGCCGGGGATGCCGAAATAGAGGCCGTAGAAGCGCGTGTCGTTCACCGCCGTGGTGATGCGCGCCGGCATCTCCGCGCCGAAGACCTGGGCGTGGGCGGCGGCCAGCACCGCCTCCGCCTCCGTTCCCGGCTCCAGCACATAGCCATCGGCGAGGAAGCCGTGCCAGGTGACGGAAGGCGGGTTGTTGCGCAGGAAATTGTCGCTGCGCGCCGCCTTGGCCACGCAGCGCTCCACGCCGGCGCGGGCCTCCGCCACATCGGTGCCGGGCAGCAGGCCGATGCGGCAATCCACCTCGCACCAGGCGGGCGTGGAACTCGCCCAGTCGCCGCCACGGATGATGCCCGGGTTGAATTTCAGCGGGCTGTCGATGTCCTTGTACCAAGGATGCGCGCGCGCCTCGGCATTGATCCGCTTCGTGTGCTCCTGCAGCGACTGGATCAGGTGATAGGCCGACAGGATGGCGTTGCTGCCATCCTGCGCCACGGCGACATGCACCGGCACGCCGCGCACCGCGATGCGGAACCACAGCGTGCCGGTATGCGCGCGGGTGATCGTGCCGCCGGTGGGTTCCGGGATCAGCGCGGCATCGGCGCGGTAGCCGCGCAGCAGGGTGGCGAGGGCGCCGTTGCCGGTGCTCTCCTCCTCCGTCACGGTCTGCAGGTGGATGTCGGCGGCGGGCTCCAGCCCGGCGGTCGCCAGCGCATCCATGGCGAAGACCATGGCGGCGACGCCCGACTTCATGTCATGCGCGCCGCGGCCATGCAGCCAGCCGTCGCGCACCACGGCGGCATAGGGCGAGTGGGTCCACATCTCGACCGGGCCTTCCGGCACCACGTCGATATGCCCCTGCAGGATCAGGCTGCGGCCGGCGGCTTCCGCGGCGCGGCGGGTGCCGACCACCTGGACCGAGCGCGCCGGGTCGGCCTCCACCATCGGGCTGGCCTTCGGGTGCTGCGGCAGCGGCACATCGGCCAGGGTGAAGCGGTCCACCTGGTAGCCGCGGGCGGCAAGCTGCCGCGCCATCCAGTCCTGCAGCGGCGCCTCGTTGCCGCGGGTGCTCGGGAAGCGGACCAGGTCGGCGAGGAAGCCGACCTCCTTCTCGAAATTCGCCTCCACCGCCGCGGACAGGCGGGCGAGCAGCGCGGCATCGGGCATGGCGTGGTCCTTGGCGCAGGGCGTGACGCATCCAGCGTCGCGCCGCCGCTTCCGCGCCGTCAACCCGGCGGCCCCGGAATGCGCAGGGCCGGCGCCGCCCCGCGCTGCGGGACGGGGCCGGCCCTGGCAGCCTGGGCGGCAGGCGCGGCGACCGCCGGCATCCGCGCCTCCCGCCCCGGG
>NZ_SMOA01000532.1 GCF_004353985.1 Paracraurococcus ruber
GGGCGCCGCCCGGGCCGCCGGCGCCGCCGGGCTCGCCGGGGCTGGTGATCTCCACCACCTCGGTCACCTGCTGGCCCTTCTGCCCCGGGCCGACGCGCACGCGCAGCCCGGCGCCCGGGTTCACCGCGTCATTGCCCGACCGGTGCAGGACCGAGATGTGCAGGAAGGCATCGCCCGAGCCGTTGCCCAGCTCGACGAAGCCGAAGCCCTTCTCGGGGTTGAACCACTTGACCGTCGCCTCGAGCTCCGGGCCGGTGGCGAAGACCGAAGGCCCGCGGGAGGCCGGCATGGTGCTCGGCATCGGGAAGGGCGGGGGGGCGCCCCAGCCGCCGCCGCCGCCGAATTCGGGGGTGTCGTCGTCGAACCCGCGCTTGCGGGGTTTCCGGGGGCGCCAGCTGTCGTTTTTGGCCATCTCGTGAAACTCTTTGGTGCTCCTGTGGCCGTGCTCCGTTTCCGGAACCCGGCCTGCCTCGGACCGGCCCAAGGTTCAGCCCGGGGCACTCGCCACGCTCTAGCATAGGGCTTCCGGCCACGGGCGCCAGTGTGCCGTGCGAATCCGACGATGCCGATGACATTTCGGGACCGGACGCGCCCCCAGCCCAAGCCAAGCCTGGCACCAGCCGGCATTTTCCGGCAGGTTTTCCGCCGCGCGCCCCCGGGACCGCGGTTGATCGGGCCGCGGAATACCCGCACCTCACCCCCACCGTGAACGACCTCGGCACCGCCTTCGCCACCGCGCTCGGCCTGGTTTCGGCCGGCGACCCCGCGGTGCTGCGCATCGTCGCCCTGTCCCTGCAGGTCAGCCTGACGGCGACGCTCTGCGCCGCCCTGGTTGGCCTGCCCCTGGGGGCCTGGCTGGCGGTGGCGCGTTTCCCCGGCCGCGGCGCCATCACCACCGGGCTGAACGCGCTGATGGGCCTGCCGCCGGTGGTGGCCGGGCTGCTGATCTACCTGCTGCTGTCGCGCAGCGGGCCGCTGGGCGGCTGGGGGCTGCTGTTCACGCCCGCGGCCATGGTGATCGCCCAGGCGGTGCTGGTCGCGCCCATCCTGGCCGCCCTGTCCCGGCAGGTGCTGGAAGGGCTGTGGGAGGAATATGCCGAGCATCTCCGCTCGCTCGGCGCCGGGCCCTGGCGGGCGGTGCCGACCCTGCTCTGGGACGGGCGCTTCGCGCTGCTGACCGTGCTGCTGGCCGGCTTCGGCCGGGCGAGCGCCGAGGTCGGCGCGGTGATGGTGGTGGGCGGCAACATCGAGGGCTTCACCCGGGTGATGACCACCGCCATCGCGCTCGAGACCAGCAAGGGCGACCTGCCGCTGGCGCTCGCCCTGGGCGGCATCCTGATGGCGATCGTGCTGGCGGTGAACGCGGCGGCGCAGGGCCTGCGCGGCATCGCGCTGCGGGCGGGCGGCTGATGCGGGCGCCGGACACCGCCCTGCCCCTGCTGGCGGAAGGGCTGGGCTATGCCGCGGGCGGCGTTGCCATCCTGCGCGACGTGTCGCTGCTGGTGGAGGCCGGGCCGCCGCTGCTCGTCATCGGGCCGAACGGCGCCGGCAAGTCGGTGCTGCTGCGGCTGCTGCACGGCCTGCTGGCGCCGACGGCGGGGCGGCTGCGCTGGCTGGGCCCGGCGCCGAAGCGGGACGCCATGGTGTTCCAGCGGCCGGTGATGCTGCGGCGCTCGGCGATCGCCAATCTCGACCACGCGCTGGCCCTGGCCGGGGTGGCGCGGGCGGAGCGGCGGGCGCGGGCCGAGGCGGCGCTGGCCGAGGCGGGGC
>NZ_SMOA01000533.1 GCF_004353985.1 Paracraurococcus ruber
CCAGGCCGTGCAGCGGCCCGCCCGCCCGCCCGGCCGCCCGCGCCGCGTCGAGCGCCGCCGCCTGCCGCCGGGCCAGCGCCGGGTCCAGCCAGGCGAAGACGCGCAGCTCCGGCTCGCGGGCCGCGATGCGGTCCAGCAGCGCCTCGGTCAGGTCGGCGGCGGACAGCGTTCCGTCGCGCAGGCGGCGGGCGGCCGTGGTGGCGGGCAGGTCGGCGAGATAGGTCATGGCGGGTCCCCGGCAGCGATGGCGCGATCGGCCGGAGTGTGCGCGACCACGCGCGATCGCGACAGGGGCGCCGCGCCGGCGCCGGCGGCCTCGCCAGCGCCTCAGGGGCCGTAGGCGCAGCGCAGGCCGATATAGAGCGCGGCGAAGCCCGCCGGCTTCCATTGCGCGCCCTCGGCCCGCGCCTGCGCCGGGCCGTACCACCAGGATCCGCCGGCCGTCAGCGCCTCCTCGCCCCGCCGGTCGGCCAGCCACTCCCACACATTGGCGCCCATGTCGTAGAGGCCGTTGACGCCCCGGCGCGTGGTCCCCGCCGGCAGGTGGTGGCGGCGGTTGGTATTCATCCCCGCCGGATCATCGCCGACCGGGTAGGCATAGGTCCGGCCGCGCTCGAAGCCGTCGGTCGGCGCCGCCCGCTGCTCGGTGTAGGCGGCGGCGCGCCACTCCTCGAAGCGCGGCAGTCGGCCGCCCGCCCAGGCGCAATAGGCCCGCGCCTCCTCCCAGGTCAGGTGCACCGCGGGTTCGCCCGGCGCGCCGGGGGCGCCCTGCGGGCTCTGCCAGGTCCAGCCCGGCCGCCGCACCCAGCCGCCGCTGAACTCCTGCCCGCCGCCCGCCCGCTCGGCCGCGGTGACCAGGCCCGTGGCGGCGACGAAGGCTTGGAACTGGCCGATGGTGACTTCCGTCCGGTCGAGGGCGACCGGGCCGAGCGGCACCCGCTCGCCCGGCTGCGCCGCCGCAGGCGGGGCGAGCGCGAGCAGCAGCACTGCCAGGATCGGGCGGAGCATTCCGGCGGCTCCCATGTGGATGCCGCGGATGTAGTCCGCGGCTTTGCCCCGCCAAGCCCCGCCGGCAAGCCCCGCAGGCGCCGCCTCCGCAACCATGCTTCCCCCTGCCCCCGCGCCGCCCCACATTCAGCCGATGCCTAGGCCCATCCGCATCGCCCGCGCCGATACCGGCGCGCTCACCTATCTCGTCCCGCTGCCGCCGGAGCGGCTGCCGGCGGTCCGCCCGGCCGACCTGCTGTCCGCCTGGTCCCTGGCGCGCCGGGCCGCCGCGCTGGAGATGTGGGGTCCGCCCCGGCTGCTGCGCTTCGCCCGGCCGGAGGCCGAGGTCACCGAAATCGCCATCGCCGATGCCGATGCCGGCTGCTGGGCAGAGGCGGTGGATAGCGGCTTCGGCCTTGGCAGCCTGACCGGCATGGCGCTCTGCCTGCGGCTGCTGGCCCTGGTCGAGGTGCTGGCGCGCGTCCGAGCCCTCGCGCCGCTCTTCGACGTGACGACCGAGGGGATCGACCTGCACCCGGCGCTGCTGGATGCCGCCGCCTCCATGCCGCTCGATGCCGGTGCCCGCTTCGACGAGGCGGCGATGCGTCGTCTCCTCTCCCGCCGGGTGGCGCCCGGTCCGGAGCGGCGCCGGATCGCCTGAGACGCGCGGTCGACACCGGCGCCGCCGGGCCCGGCGGCCGACGCGCCAGGCGGCGCATCGCGGCGCCGAGTCGCCCGGCCCGGCCGGGCCTGCGG
>NZ_SMOA01000534.1 GCF_004353985.1 Paracraurococcus ruber
CCGTGCCGTCCGGCCGCGTGCCGTTGCGCCGCCGCCGGCGCCGGCGCCGGCGGCGCTCGTTCCGCTCAGCCTCGGTCTCCGCCTCGGCGCGGGCGGGCGCCTCGCCGCCGGCCTCAGCCTCGGCCTCCTCCGCCTCGGGCTCCTCGGCCTCCTCCGGCTCGGGCGCGTAATCCATGCGCAGCGCCGCCGGCGCCGCCTCCACCGGCCGGGCCGGGTCGGCGGCGCGCAGCCGCTCGATCCGCAGGCTGGGCGGCAGCAGCGAATCGTCCGGCTCGAACACCACGGCCATGCCGAACCGCGCCTCGATCTGCGCCAGCTTGTCGCGCTTGCGGTTCAGCAGGTACAGCGCGCAACTGCTGTGCACATGCACCGCGATCTCGGCGGCGCGGCGCTTGGCGCCCTCCTCCTCGATCGCCCGCAGCACCTGCAGCGCGCTGCTCTCGGTGCTGCGCACCTGGCCGCGGCCCTGGCAATGCGGGCAGGTGACGAAGGTGGTCTCCGTCAGGCTCGGCCGCAGCCGCTGGCGGGACATCTCCAGCAGGCCGAAATGGCTGATCCGCCCGACCTGGATGCGGGCGCGGTCGTGCTTCAGCGCCTCCTTCAGCCGGCGCTCGACCATCCCGTCATGCTTGCTCGACTCCATGTCGATGAAGTCGATGACGATGAGGCCGGCGAGGTCGCGCAGCCGCAGCTGCCGGGCGATCTCGTCCGCCGCTTCCATGTTGGTGCGGAAGGCCGTGTCCTCGATATGCCGCTCGCGCGTCGAGCGGCCGGAGTTCACGTCTATGGCGACCAGCGCCTCGGTTTGGTTGATGACGATGTAGCCGCCGGAGCGCAGCTGCACGGTCGGCGAATGCATCGCGTCCAGCTGCTGCTCGACCGAATGGCGGGCGAACAGGCCGCCGTCGCGGAACAGCTGGATTTTGCGCGTCTGCTGCGGCATCAGCATGCGCATGAACTCGCGCGCCTCGCGGAAGGCATCCTCGCCGTCCACGAGCACCTCCTCCACGTCGCGGGAGAAGACGTCGCGGATGGACCGCTTGATGAGGTCGGCTTCCTCGTAGATCAGCGCCGGCGCGGTGGATTGCAGCGTCCGCTCGCGGATGTTGTCCCACAGCCGCAGCAGGTATTCGCAGTCGCGCCGGATCTCCGGCTTCGGCCGCTGCGCGCCGGCGGTCCGCACGATCAGGCTCATGCCCTGCGGCAGGCCGAGTTCGTCGATCACCTCCCGCAGCCGCTTGCGGTCGGTGGCGGAGGTGATCTTGCGGGACACGCCGCCGCCGCGCGGCGAGTTCGGCATGAGGACCGAGAAGCGGCCGGCCAGCGAGATGTAGGTGGTCAGCGCGGCGCCCTTCGTCCCGCGCTCCTCCTTCACCACCTGGACCAGCATGATCTGCCGGCGGCGGATCACCTCCTGGATCTTGTAGTGGCGGAGGAAGCGGGGCGGGATCCGCCGCTCGCGCGAGACATCCTCGGTGCCCTCGCCGCCGATGGTCTCGGGCGGCGGGGCATCCTCCTCGCCCTCCTCCTCGGCCTCGGCGTGGTAGCGGCCATTGGCATGGCCGTTGGCGCGGCCGTTCTGGCGCGGTGCCGGCAGGTCGGGCTGCTCGCCCGCGCCGCGGATGGCGGCGTCGCCGGCCGCATCCGGGTCGCCGTCGGGCGCCTCGGCCCCGGGCGGCGGCGTCCCGGGCGCGGCCGCCTCGGCCGCCTCTGCGGCGGGCGGTTCCGCCTGC
>NZ_SMOA01000535.1 GCF_004353985.1 Paracraurococcus ruber
GCGACCGCCGGCCGGGCCGGCAGTCCGCGCCGCCTTCGCCGATGCATCGCCGGGCGGCTCCGCCTGCCGCGGCCCGGCAGGGGTCCGCCGCACCGGGGACTTGCCGTCCCGGCCGGCGGCCGGGTCAGGGATGGGGATCGCCGTCCCGCGCCGGGGCCGGCGACCATGGCGCGGGACGACGCCCGGATGCGGCGCGGCAGCCGGGGCCGGCCGAGGCCCTGCCGGACCCGCCGGCCAAGCGGCGCGGCCGGGCGCCGGCGCGGGTCAGCCGGCCATCGCCTGCGGCACCGCCTTGGCATAGACGCCCCGCTCGCCGCTCACCGGCGCCAGGCGGGTGGTCAGGCCTAGCACCGTCTCGGCGCCGCCGAGATACAGCACGCCATCCGGCGCGAGCTGCGCCGACAGCGCTTCCAGCACCCGCGACTTGGTCGGCGCATCGAAGTAGATCAGCACGTTGCGGCAGAAGATCACGTCGAACCGGCCGAGCGAGCGGAGGTCGGAGAGCAGGTTGAACCGCTCGAATTTCGCCATCGCGCGCAGGTCCGGCGCCACGCGCCAGCGCCCCTCCTCCTGGCGGAAATGCTTCACCAGCAGCCGGGCCGGCAGGCCGCGCTGCACCTCGAACTGGGTGAAGACGCCCTCGCGCGCCCGGGTCAGCACCTCCTGCGAGATGTCGGTGCCCAGGATCTCCGCCTTCCGGCCGCCGAGCTGCGGCGCCAGCTCCGACAGGATCATGGCGATGGTGTAGGCTTCCTGCCCGGTGGAGCAGGCGGCCGACCAGATCCGCAGGGTCGCGCCCGCGGGCCGCGCCGCCGCCAGCTCCGGCAGGACCTTGCGCAGGTGGTCGAAGGGCTTGCCGTCGCGGAAGAAGGAGCTTTCGTTGGTGGTCAGCGCCTCCGTCACCGCCTCGGCCAGGGCGGTCGCGCGCGGATCCTTCAGCTTCAGCGCCAGCGCGTCGATGCTGGCCAGGCCTTCCTTCTTCAGCAGCGGGCCCAGCCGCGTCTCCAGCATGTAGCCCTGGTCGGCCGTGAGCACGAGGCCGCTGCGGCCCTTCACCAGGCCCGCGATGAAGGCGAAGCTTTCCTTGTTCATGCCATCGCCCCCACGCGTCCGCCGGCCAGCGCCAGCACCTGTTCCGCCAGGGCGGCCGGCGGCAGCAGCGCACGGGCCAGGCCCGCCTTCGCCACGGCGCCGGGCATGCCCCAGACCACCGAACTCGCCTCGTCCTGCGCCAGCACAGTGCCGCCGGCGGCGGCCACCTGCCGGCAACCCGCCAGCCCGTCATGCCCCATGCCGGTCAGGATCACCGCCAGCACCGCGCCGCCGCAGGCATCCGCCAGGCTGCGCAGCATCGGGTCCACCGCCGGCCGGCAGAAATTCTCCGGCGGGCCGTCATTCAGCCGGGCGACCAGCCCGCGTCCCTCCGCCCCCGCCAGCAGGTGCCGGTTGCCGGGCGCTAGATACAGCCGTCCGGGCTGCAGCGTCTCCCCATCCCGTGCCTCGGCGCAGGGCAGCCGGCCCAGACGGTCCAGGTGGTCGGCCAGCATGGTGGTGAAGCCGGCGGGCATGTGCTGCACCACCAGCAGCGGCACCGGCAGCGGCCGCGCCAGCGCCTGCACGAAGGTGGCCAGCGCCTGCGGCCCGCCGGTCGAGCAGCCGAGGCCGATCGCCCGCACCCCGCGCGCCGGCGGGCCGAGCGCGACCGGCCGGGCCGGCGCCGCCGGTCGCGCCG
>NZ_SMOA01000536.1 GCF_004353985.1 Paracraurococcus ruber
CGGGCGCGGCGCCGGTCCCGCCGCCCCGGCGAATGCGGCACCGGCCCCCGCCGCCGGCGGTTGCCGATGCCGGCCACGGGGAGTATCCCCGGATGCCAAATGGACGCCAATTTCGGTA
Source organism: Paracraurococcus ruber (assembly GCF_004353985.1). Taxonomy (GTDB): domain Bacteria; phylum Pseudomonadota; class Alphaproteobacteria; order Acetobacterales; family Acetobacteraceae; genus Paracraurococcus; species Paracraurococcus ruber. The sequence continues at coordinate 119 of NZ_SMOA01000536.1, forward strand.
CTCTGCCCGGCACGACCGCGCCGGACGGTCCCCTTCCCGCCTATCGCGCCCGGGTCGGCGCCGGCCTGCTGAAGCCCGACTCCGCCCAGGCCCTGGCCGCGGAAACCCTGCAGGACCTCTGGCGCCGCCTGCGCGGCTACGACCCGCATGTGGAGCCGCCGGAGTCCGGCGGGTTCCTGTCCCGCTTCCTGCGCCGCAAGCCGGCGCCGGAGATGGTGCACCAGGGCCCGATGGGCCTCTACCTGGTCGGGGAGGTCGGGCGCGGCAAGTCCATGCTGATGGACCTGTTCTTCGCCTGCGCCGAGGTGCCGCGGAAGAAGCGGATCCATTTCCACCAGTTCATGCAGGACTGCCACCAGCGCATCCATCGCTGGAAGCAGGCGCATCCCGGGGAAGCCGACCCGATCCCGCCGCTGGCCGACAGCATCGTGGCGGAGGCGGCGCTGCTCTGCTTCGACGAATTCCAGGTGCATGACATCACCGATGCCATGATCCTGGGCCGGCTGTTCGAGGCGCTGTTCGCCCGCGGCGTGGTGGTGGTGGCGACCAGCAACACCACGCCGGACGATCTGTTCAAGGGAAAGCCCGGCCGCGATGCCTTCCTGCCCTTCATCGCGCTGATCAAGCAGCACCTGAACGTGCTGCAGCTGGAGGCGGAGCGGGACTACCGCCGCGAGCGCATCCGCGGCCTGCCGACCTGGCACAGCCCGGCGGATGGCCGGGCCGAGCGGGCGCTGGACGCCGCCTTCCTGGAGCTGACCGGGCAGAAGCACGGCAAGCCCTGCCACCTGACCGTGCTCGGCCGGCAGGTCGAACTGCCGCAGGAAGCCCGCGGCGTGGTGCGCGCGGATTTCGAGGCGCTGTGCGGCAAGCCCCTGGGCCCGGCCGACTACCTGGCGCTGGCGACGCATTGCCACGCCCTGGTGCTGGACGGCGTGCCGCGCCTGGGGCCGGAGAATTTCGACCGCGCCCGGCGCTTCATCACGCTGGTGGATGCGCTGTACGAGCATCGCTGCAAGCTGGTCGCCTCCGCCGCTGCGCCGCCGGATTCGCTGTACGAGCAGGGCGAGAATGCCGCGATGTTCGAGCGCACGGCGAGCCGGCTGATGGAGATGCAGAGCCAGGACTACCTGGCGCTGGCGCATCTGACCTGACGCACCTGACCTGACGCGGCGTCCCGGCCGCGGCGCGGCCTTCGGCGCCCCTGGGGCAGGCGCATGGCCGTCATGCCCGGGTTCCGGCGCCCGCCGGCCGCGCCCGGCCGCGGCATTCGGCACTGCAGCATCCGGGCCCCCACCGCCGCCACGAAACCGCGCTGGTCCGGGGGTGGCTTGACACAAGGCGGAAACATCCGGACATAAGTCGCAGAATTCGTGAGGCTTCAAAAAGGAGACTCCATGCGGCATGTGATGCTGGCCTTGCTCGGCCTGTTGCTCCTCGTTCCGCCTGCGCTGGCCGGCAAGCGCGCCGACCCGGCGGATGCGGCACGGGCGGCGGTGGCCAAGCCGGCCGTCCAGGCCGCGAAGCCGAAGCTGGCGCAGCCGCAGCGCGGCCAGGCGCAGCGCGCCGTGCCGGGCGCAAGGCCGGTGGCGGCGGC
>NZ_SMOA01000537.1 GCF_004353985.1 Paracraurococcus ruber
CCCTGACCGCGCGCGGCGACGCGTCCCAGGCCCGCGAACTCGTCCTCCGCGTCCTCACCCACAACCTCATGATCCTCGCAGAGGCCGCATAAGCCTTTCAACAAAGCATTAGACGCTCTAAGCTCGACTTTGGCCATCTACGCGGCATGGCAGAGGGCATAGGCGATGCCTTCGCGGAGGGCTGGTGTGAGTTTCGCGGCGTCGGTGTTGGGCCTGGACACGGCGAAACCCTGCTCACTCCAGATGGCCCTTCGTACGGCAGCGAGGCTGTCGGCGAAGGTTGGCCGCTGCTTGTGGTACCAGGCGGCGGTGGCGGCTTGCGCGCGGAGACGGCCGTCGAGGCACGACGCCAGTAGGGTGACGACCGAGAACAACCCCAGCAGGCACGGCGTGGTGCGGGCGATGGCCTTGTCCGACCACTGCCGCTGGGTCTCGACGCCGAGGTGGTCTCGCACCTCACGGAAGGTGACCTCGAGCTGCCAGCGCTGGACGAACCAGCGAATGATCTGCAGCGGCTCCTGCGACAGGTCGGTGCAGAGCAGGGCCTGCGGATCGAAGCGCCGGCCCGGGTCGCGCAGCAGCACCCAGCGGATCGGCACGACCGGCATGCCGCCATGGCGCCAGACGGCGGTGTCGGAGCAGAGTTCCACGATGCGGTCGCCCTCGCCGTACCAGCCCGGCACGGTCACGCGCTGCCAGCGGGTGGCCTTGCCGGCCAGCACCTCGGCCAGGGTCGGCAGGCGCGCGCCTTTGGTCCTGGGGCGCCCGACTGTGCCAGGCGGGCGCGGCGGGGCTGGCCGGTAGAGCGCGGCGTCCAGGCGCAGGCGGGTGACGCAGGTGACCTCCTGCCGCAGCAGGGCGGCCAGGAACTCGAGGGCGGAGAAGCCGCTGTCGGTCACCAGCACGAGGCGCCGGCTTGGCATCCAGCGACGGGCCTGCAGCACCAGTTGCCGGCCCCAGTCGGTGAGCTTCTTGTGGCGCAGCCCGCGCTCGCGGCAGTACCGCTCCGAGGGTGCAAGCGCGGTCAGGAACGGCAAGGCCCAGACCCGCCCAGCCCAGGGGATCGGCACCAGCACCATGAGGCTGAGCCAGCGCAGGCCGCTGGCCTTGACGAAATGGCCATGGCTGGAGCGGACCGGATCCCGGTAGATGCCCTTGGCGCAGATGCGCTTGCCGCGTCGGCGCTCGATGGTGTCGTCGAGGCCCAGCAGCACCGGCCCGGACGGCGCGAAGGCATCCAGCAGCAAGCCGAGCAGCACCTGCGCCGCAGCCCGTCCGCTCCAGGAGGCTCGGCTGAGGACGCGGTGGTAGTTGACGAAGCACCGATCCCGGCTGTGCCCAGTGATCCGGAGAATGCTGGTCACCGTGCGCCGGCCCGGCGCCAAAATGGACCCGACCAGCAGGACCTGGGCGTGCCGCCAGCTCCGTTGCAGGAAAAGCGGCGCGAAGCACAGGATCACCGCCGCGAAGCGGCTGGGCAGGTGCAGCATGGCTGTCGCCCTCGGCAGAGAGCGTTCCAACTCGCCGCAGCCTCAGCCTTTCCATCCGCTGCCGCTACGGAAACTTGGCCAAAGTCGAGCTAAGTGTCCATCCGGGAACATGGTGAGTCATCTGAATCGGTTGTGACTGGCGGGTTGCGGCGGGTGGTGCGCGATTTGGCGGGATGTGGACGCCGGAGAACCGCGGTCGGTATGACCGC
>NZ_SMOA01000538.1 GCF_004353985.1 Paracraurococcus ruber
GGCCGAGCGCGGCGCGGATGCGCGGCGCGGTGCCGCAGCGGCAGAGCACGCCGGCCATCGCGGCCTCCAGCGCCTCGGGCGGCAGGCGCGGCCGCCTGGCCAGCGAGGCGGCGGCCTGGGCCATCTGGCCGGACTGGCAATAGCCGCATTGCGGCACCGCCAGTTCCTCCCAGGCGCGGAGGACGGCGGCGGGGGCGCCGCCGGCGGCGGCGAAGCCCTCGGCCGTGGTCACCTGGCGGCCGGCCGCCGCCTGGGCGGGCAGGGTGCAGGCCCGTGCCGCCCGGCCGTCCAGCAGCACGGTGCAGGCGCCGCAGAGCCCCGCGCCGCAGCCGAAGCGCACGCCGGCGAGGCGCAGGTGGAAGCGGAGGAAGGCGAGCAGCGTCTCCTCCTCCCATCCCGGGGGCAGATCCGCCGCCTGCCCGTTCACCACCACCGTCGCCATCCGCATCCCCGCCGGTTCCGTGCGGCGGCGGACTAGGCGATGCGGGTGGGGGGCGTCTTGAAGGATGGCGACAGCCCGCCCGGCCCGCCGGTCGGTCCGCCGATGGCCATGGCGAGCAGGACCGTGGCCCTGGCCGCCGGGCGTCGCCGCCGGTCAGCGGCCCGCGGGGGCGGGCACCGCCGCCCGCGGGCGGCCGGTCAGAGGAAAGGCGCCAGATTCGCCCGGATGCGCGCCAGCACCGGCCGGTCGGTCGCGGGCAGCGGGAATGCGGTGCCGGTGATGGTCTCGAAGGCCTCGATGTAGATCCGCGCCGCCTCGAGGTTCACCTCGGGCGGGATCGGCGGGACATCGTCCTTGTAGGGATCGCAGCGCGCCACCACCCAGGACCGCACGAAGTCCTTGTCGAAGCTCTGCGGCGCCGTGCCGGCGGCGAAGCGCTCGGCATAGCTGCCGGCGAACCAGTAGCGGCTGGAATCCGGCGTGTGGATCTCGTCGGCCAGGACGATGCGGCCTTCGGCGTCCAGGCCGAACTCGTATTTCGTGTCCACTAGGATCAGGCCGCGCGCCGCCGCCATCTCCCGCCCCCGGGCAAAGAGCGCCAGCGCCCGGGCCGAGACCTCCTCCCACTGCGCCGCCGTCAGCAGCCCGCCGTCCAGGATCTGCGCCGGCGTCAGCTCCTCGTCATGGCCGGCGTCGAAGGCCTTGCTGGTCGGCGTCAGGATCGTCCGCGGCAGCTTCTGGTTCGGCCGCAGGCCCTCGGGGAAGCGGTGGCCGTACATCTCCCGCCGGCCGGCCCGGTACATCGACAGGATGGAGGTGCTGGTGGTGCCCGCCAGGTAGTCCCGCACCACCACCTCCACCGGCAGGATGGACAGCCGCCGGCAGACCAGGACATTCGGGTCGGGGTATTCGAGGACGTGGTTGGGGCAGAGATCGCCCGTCCGCTCGAACCAGAAGCGCGCCAGCTGGGTCAGCACCTGGCCCTTCAGCGGCACCGCCGTGAGGATGCGGTCGAAGGCCGAGAGCCGGTCGGTGGCGATGATGATGCGCCTGCCGTCCGGCAGGTCGTAATTCTCCCGCACCTTGCCGCGGTAGTGGTTCGGCAGCTCCGGGATGGCGGCGTCCTGCAGGACGTAGTCCGCATAGGGGGCGAGGGCGGCGGCGCTGGGCATGGCCCGGTGTAGGCCAGCCGGCGGCCGGGGCGCCAGGGGCGGCGTCGCGGACGCGGGCCGGGCGGGACCGCGCGGGGC
>NZ_SMOA01000539.1 GCF_004353985.1 Paracraurococcus ruber
GGCACCGGCGCGGCCGGCGATGCCGGCACGCCGGACGAGGGCGATGGCCGCCGGCCCGCGGCACCCGCCGGCAACCCCGCCGCGGCGCCGGCCGGCCAACCGCGCTGCGGCCTGGTCGCGGTGGTCGGCGCGCCGAATGCCGGCAAATCCACCCTGGTGAATGCGCTGGCCGGCACCAAGGTCACCATCGTCTCGCCCAAGCCGCAGACCACGCGCTTCCGCATCCGCGCCGTGGTGATGCACCAGGGCGCGCAGGTGATCCTGGTGGACACGCCCGGCATCTTCGCGCCGCGCCGGCGGCTGGACCGCGCCATGGTCGCCGCGGCCTGGACCGGGGCGCAGGATGCCGACCGCACCCTGCTGGTGGTGGACGTGCGCGCCGGCCTGACCGATGCGGTGCGCGCCATCGTCGAGCGCCTGGCGAAGGCGAAGCGCCCGGTCTGGCTGGCGCTCAACAAGGTGGACCTGGTGGACCCGCCGCGGCTGCTGCCGCTGGCGGCGGAGCTGAACCAGCTGCTGACGGTGGAGGAGACCTTCATGATCTCCGCCGAGAAGCAGCGCGGCCTGGACCGGCTGCGCGACAAGCTGGCCGAGGCGATGCCGCCCGGCCCCTACCTGTTCCCCGAGGACGAGCTGACCGACCTGCCCAACCGCATGCTGGCGGCCGAGATCGTGCGCGAGCAGATCCTGCGCCAGACGCATGAGGAGGTGCCGCACCACGCGACGGTCGAGACCGAGAACTGGCAGGAGCGCAAGGACGGCAGCGTGCGGGTGGACTGCACGATCTATGTCGCGCGCCCCACCCAGAAGGCGATCCTGATCGGCGATGGCGGCGCGCGCGTGAAGGCGATCGGGCAGAGCGCGCGGCGGGAGCTGGAGGCGCTGCTGGAACGCCGCGTCCACCTGTTCCTCAACGTGAAGGACCGCCCCGGCTGGGACGAGGAACGCGGCCGGCTGCGGGCCCTGGGGCTCGAGGACCTGGACTAGCGCGGATCCCGCTCAGGTGGCCTCACCTGAGCGGGTGAAGATGCTCGTCGCTTCGAATGACTGCAGCGGTCGCCGTGAGCCATGGCGAACGGAGACCGCGGGAGCGCGGATCGTGGGGCGCCGTGCACGCCCGGCGGCGTGACGCTGCTCTGCACAGGCGGCGTGCCACGGCGGTATGGCGTTCATGTTCGAACGCGGGGCGCTGTCATGGCGGCGGCGGGTCGCCCTGCCGCCGGCGCAAGGGACGCCCGGCGGGGCCGCGGCCCCGCGTCCGTCGGCGGTCAGCGCCGCGGCGCCAGCGACCGCGCCAGGGCCATGCCGACCGGCACCATCGCCGGGATGACCTGGCGGGTGAAGCGCCCGAGCACCGCCAGCACCGCCGGGCCATGCCCGCCCGGCACCTCGCCCTGCAGGTCGAGCGCGGGGCGCAGCGCATCCGCTTCCTGCGTCGCCAGCCGCACCGCCGCATCCCGCCCGACGGCGATGGCCGCGGGGTCGAGCGCCGGGCCGAGCCAGGCGGGGAGCGCCGCCGGCACGGCCGGCCAATGCGCCAGGTGCAGGTAGAGGCTGGGCACCACCCCCGTCCCCTCATGCCGCGCCGCCAGGGCCAGGACCGCGTCGCGCAGCGGCGCCGGCAGCGCCGCCAGGCGGGGCAGGGGCGGCGGGGCGGGCAGCATCGCCGGCGCCGTCAGGGCGGGCGGCGGC
>NZ_SMOA01000053.1 GCF_004353985.1 Paracraurococcus ruber
AGAAGCTGTTCCAGGCGGTTCCGGTGGTGGTGTGGCCGCCGAAGTCGAGGAAGATCTTGTAGGGCGAGCTGGCCTGGCTGTGCAGCTTGAAGGTGTCGCCATAGCTGACCAGGCCGCCCACAGGCGTGTCGGTCAGCGACACCGTCGCCTCGATCATCCCGGCCGTCGCGGAAGGCCCCTTCGGCAGCGTGGCGGCGGAAGCGGGCTGGTTGTTCGTGACGATCAGCGCCGGGACGCCGCAGGCGCCGCAGCCACAGCCCAGCAGATGCGATGCGACGGGCTGGTAGGCCATGACGCTGGTGGCCTGGAAGGCGCTGCCGGGCGCGGTATCGGCCGGAACGGCGATGGTCGCCTCGGCCCTGAGAAGGCCGTCACCCCAGTCTCCGGCGTGATGCGAGAAGTCCTGCGCCGTATCGAAATAGGACAGGATATCGGCCGGTTTCCGGTCTTCCGGCAGCGTGCGCCAGAAGCCCGTGTTGGCAGATAAACGCAACATCCTCACCTCGTGTCGGCTCGGCGGCTGCCGCCTTTCATGTCAGCCCAATGAGGTTTTTTGGACGGGTCTATCTTTTGCGCCAATCTCTTATCGCATCGTGAATCGTGTCTGCGGGCGCTTCGGGTCCTCTTTACGAACGCTTCACCATTGGCGCCTGCGCTCGTCCCGGCGCCGCGCACGGCCGCGTCGGGTGCGATCGCCGGGAAACGGGCTGGAATGCTGGTTGCCGAAGCCGGCCTCCGGTCGGGGCATGTAGGCATCCGGGGCCACGCGCTGCATCGGCGGCCTGGCCAGGGCGTCACCACCGTGCGCTCACCACCGGGCGCCACGCTGAATCGGCGGCCTTTGCATCGCCAGCCCGGAGGCTGGCCTGCCCAGAACCAAGGGGCGACCCCGCCGCGGCGCTGAATCGGCGGCCCTGCAGGCCTGGCAGTCCACAGCCGCGCCGCCGTGCCGCTGCATGGCGGCCGCGCCCTATAGGAGGAAGGAGTCTAGGACTCCTATAGGTATGGGCCGCGGATTCAGCGTGGATAACGGGCCCCTAGGCCGCGGATTCAGCGTGGTGCCGGGCTGCCCAGGCCGCGGATTCAGCGTGGCCACGCCGCCGATTCAGCGTGGACAAAGCGCAGCGCCTGCGCGCCAGGCCGCCGATTCAGCGCCACGCCGCCTAAGCGGGCAGTTACTTTGCCTTTCTCATCGCCGCCGCCGGACGCCGCCCCCACCCCATGGCCGAGATCCATCGCCAGCTCCTGCTCTTCGGCGCCGCCGAGCTCCGCCGCACGGCCGCCGGCATTCCCGACCGGGCCGGCCGGCGGCGGGAGCTGGACCGCATCGCGGCGGCCAGCGCCGTGCTCGGCGAGCCGGCCGAGGACGACCTGGCCTTCTCCCATTCCGGCCTGTGCCAGACCTGCCTGCCGCATGCCCGGCCGGCCAGCAACGACCTGATCTGGGAACGCAGCTCCGGCCGCTTCCACCTGATGGTCAGCCCCGGCGTCATGCGCGGCGCCGGCGGCCGCGCCACCCGCGTGGGCGTGCCCTACGGCACCCGCGCCCGGCTGATCATGATCTTCCTGCAGACCGAGGGCGTGCGCAGCCGCACCGTCAGCCTCGGCCCCAGCATGTCGGCCTGGATCCGCTCGCTCGGCCTGCCGGTCACCGGCGGGCCGCGCGGCACCATCGCGGCGATCCGCGAGCAGTCGCTGCGCATCGCCCGCTGCGAGTTCACCCTGCAATGGAACACCCGCGCCGAGGACGGTGCGAGCGAGACCATCATCCGCGACCAGCGCCTGGTCGCCGGCCTCTCGCTCTGGCACGGGCAGGAGGAGGGCAACGGCACGCGCTGGCAGGCGACCGTGGAGCTGACGCGCGAATTCCACGAGCACCTGCGCGAGCACGCCGTGCCGCTGGTGCGCGATGCCATCGCGCATCTGAAGGACAACTCGCTCGGCCTCGACCTCTACACGCTGCTGGCCTACCGGCTGCAGCGGCTGGAGCAGCCGCTGCTGCTGCGCTGGCAGGCGCTGGCGGCGCAGGTCGGGTCGGAAACCGGCCGCACCTCCCACCTCGCGCAGCGGGTGCGGGCGGTGCTGCCGGACGTGCTGGCAGTGTATCCGGACGCGCAGGTGGAGGTGGTGCGGCACGGGCTGCGCCTGCTGCCCTCCCGCTCGCCGGTGCCGCGCAGCCTGGTGCAGGGGCTGCGGGTGGTGGAGGGCGGGACGCCCCCGGGCCCGCGCGGTCGCCGGCCGCGCTGAGCCGCGCCGGCATCGGCACCCCATGCGCCGCAGCGGCCCCGTGGCGAATTTTAACGCTCTGTCGTAACCAATCCCATATCCTGCTCTGGCGCCTTTGGCCGCCAGAACGGCCGCCCCCCTGCCTTCGATCACTGCCACCACGCAGGGGAGACCACCTGGATCGCAACCGCACGGCGCCATGCCGCCGGGCGAACCGGCTGTTCGGCACGCCTTTCCCGCCGCGGCATGCGCCCGGGTGCTGACTATCCGGCAACCCGTCTCGACAATGGCGCGCATTGCTTCAGAGATACTTGCGTTTAGGTTCACTATCCGGCACCAGACCGCTCCCGGACAGGATGGGAAGCTAAACATGCGGACCCCCCGCGGCCTGCACGACACCAGCCCTTGCCCGGCCTGCCGCCGGCTGGCCCTGGCGCGCCGCCGGTGACCCCGTCCTCCACCCTGCCCGTGCCGGCAGCCACGCTGCGCCCCGCCTCCGCCTGGACGGCGACGCTTGCCCTGATCGGGCTCGGGCTTGCCGCCATTGGCGGGCTGTTCTGGCGCGAGGCCACCGCCGCCGTCCGGGTCTGGGATGCCTCGGCCACCTACAATCATTGCTGGCTGGTGCTGCCGATCGCCGCCTGGCTGGCCTGGTCCCGGCGCGGCCGGCTGGCCAGCCTTACCCCGCAGCCCCTGCCCTGGGCGGCGCTGCTCGCGCTGCCGGCCGGCCTCGCCTGGCTGGCGGCGGAGCGGCTGGGCATCATGGAGGGCCGGCAATTCGCCGCCCTTGGCATGGTCTATGTGCTGGCCCTGGCGGTGCTGGGCTGGCGGGTCTGCCGCGCCATGGCGGCGCCGCTGCTCTACCTGGTCTTCCTGGTGCCCTTCGGCGCCTTCACCGTGCCGGCGCTGCAGCGGATCACCGCCTGGCTGATCGAGATCGGCCTGCAGATCACCGGCGTGCCGCACTACATCGACGCCCTGGTGATCGAGACGCCGGCCGGCGCCTTCCTGGTGGCCGAGGCCTGCGCCGGCCTGCGCTTCCTGATCGCCACCCTCGCCTTCGGCGCGCTCTATGCCTTCGTCATGTTCCGCAGCCCCGGGCGGCGGCTGGCGGTGATGGCGCTGGCCCTGGTGGTGCCGATCATCGCCAACGGGCTGCGCGCCTTCGGCATCGTGCTGCTGGGCCAGTATCTCGGCAGCGCCGAGGCGGCGGCCGCCGACCACATCCTTTATGGCTGGATCTTCTTCTCCATCGTCCTGCTGCTGCTGATCCTGGCCGGCCTGCCCTTCCGGGAGGATGGCGCGCCCGAGCCGCGCCGGCCGGCTCCGGCCGGCCTGATGCCGCCCCGCCCGGCGGCGCTGGCCCTCGCCGCCCTGCTCGTGGTCGGGTTCGCCGCGGCCGGCCCGGCGGCAGGGCTGACGCTGCAGCAGGCTGGCGCCCGCCCCCCCGCCCGCATCGCCCTGCCCCTCGCGGTGCCGGAGGCCTGCGAACCGGGGACGGATGCCGCCCTGCTCTGCGGCGGCATCGTCGCCACGGCCCAGGCCATCGCCTTCCCGGCACAGATGACCTGGGCCGCCGTCGCGGCCGAGCGGGCCCGGCTGACCGGCACGGACGACACCGACATCCTCTCCACGATCCGGGTTCCCGGCGGCGGCACCTGGCAGGTGCGTCAGTCGCGCGACAGCGGGATGACCGTCGCGGTGGCCACCTGGCTGAACGGGCGCCAGGCCGCCAGCGGGCTGCAGAGCCGCGCCGAGCAGGCCTGGAACAGCCTGGGTGCCGGCCGGGGCGCGCCGGTGCTGGTCGCCGTCACGCTGCGGCCGGAGCAGCCGGGCCCGCAGCACATCCCGCGCCAGCGGGAGTTGGTGGAGGCGCTGCTGCAGGCCGATGGGCCGAGGATCGCGGCGCGCGCGGCGGCGCTGTCGGCAGGGCACTGAAGCCGGCCGCCCCGAGGCACGACGCCGCTCCATGACCAGGAAGCGGCAGCGGATCGCGGAGCATCACCCCGCCCACCAGCCGATGATCCGGGACGGCTTGCGGCGGCACGGGCCCGCGATGCCTCCCGCATGGGCCGACGATGCAGGCGCGGCACGGCATTCAGGCCTGAACGCTGGACGAGGCAGGCCGATCGGAATGCGGGGCGCGTCCGGCGCCGTCAGCCCGCCGCCAGTTCCGCGATCACCCGCCGCGCCTTGGCGGCATAGGCGCCGCGGTCGAAGCGCCAGCTGCCAACGAAATGCAGCAGGTCCGCCTTGGCGGGATCGACGCTTTCGTCGAAGCAGGCATAGCGGGGCCAGGGCAGCACCACGCCGCCCGGCGCATTGGCGACCAGGTAATTCGACGCCGTCTGCTCGGTGCCCCAGTCCGACCAGCGGGCGCCGAGCAGCCCCTGCATCGCATTCGAATAGGCCACCGCCGCCGCGCGCGTGTAGAGCCCGCGGGGAAAGCCGGCAAAGCCGGCCGAGCCGCGGACATAGCGCCGCCCGCCTGCATCCGGCGGCAGTTGCGGCAGCGCCTGCTCGATCCGCGTCTGCAGGTACTTCGGGTCGAGCTGCGCGACCAGCGCCGCCGCCTCCTCGAGGCTCACGATGCCCATGCCCTGGCCGGAGTTCAGCGTGAAGGCGGTGTTGCCGGCGACGGCCGACATCACCTCGGGTATCGGGCCGGAGGTCAGGATGTCGCTGTCGAGCTGCACCACATAGCTGTCGGCGCTGAGGTCGAGGATGTAGAGCAGCCTTTCCCAGCAGCCGCCGCGCGGGCAGGGATCGGTGCGGATGCTGTCGAGACGCATGATCTCCAGCCCCTCGACATGCTGCGCGAGCAGCGCCTTGTCGGTGGCGGTGAGCGAGCCGTCGTCCATGACGATCACCTGCCCGCCCGGCAGGTGCCGATAGAAGCTCTTGATCGAGAGCAGGTACATCCGCAGGTGCTCGGTCCGCACCATGCTGACGACGCGGATCGGCGCGGTGCGGAGGCGCAGCGGCGGCGTGCGCAGGATGCCGCGGCACTGCCAGTCGAAGCGCTTGACCGCAAGCGTGCGGCGGAGGTCGTTGAACATCGCTGCTTCCAGTCGGCCCCGGTGATGCCGGCCATCGCGCCGTCCGCGCCGCCGCGCGGCGCTCCTAGCATCGGTGGCCGGCGCGTGGAACCTTTCCATGAATTTCGCCGTGCCAGATTGCACGGAGGTTGAAGATCGTCCGGCCCTGGGATACAGCCTGACTGCTCCGCAACCTGGAATGGCAGTTCGCCGCGTGGCGTTAATGAATCCTTTGCGGCTTCCTGTTTCCTCGCAGTCGCACGACCAGAATGGTGGCAGCCCCGACATGAGCGCGGAAATCCGGGACTACCTTGCGCAGTTCAGGGGGCAGGACATCCTGTACCTGCCCAATCCCGGCAATGCCGGGGACAGCGTGATGTCGTCCGCCACCTATCAGCTGCTGGACGCCGCGGGCGCCCGCTGGCGCGTGCCGCATCTCGGGACGCTCGATCCGGCGGGGCAGGTCATCCTCTATGGCGGCGGCGGCAACCTGTACGAGGTCGGCCGGCACGCCTACCGCACGCTCGAGCGGATCCACGCCCGGGCAAAGCACCTGACCATCCTGCCGCACACCATCAAGGACGTGGATCCGCTGCTGGACCAGTTCGGCGGCAACGTCACAGTCATCTGCCGTGAGCCGGTGAGCTACGACTATGTCCGCGGCCGCGGCGGCCGCTACCAGACCCTGCTGATGCCGGACCTGGCCTTCGCGCTGGACGTGGAACGGCTGCTGAGCGGGCGGGACCGCTTCAGCGCGCCGCTGATGCTGGCCGACTTCCTGCTCAGCAAGACCCTGCGCCGCAACGGCCACACCAGCTTCGACAACGTCAAGCGCTACCTGAACCCGGGCCCGGTCGCGGCGCGGCTGCGCGGCCGCGCGCCGGGCGGCGTGCTGAACTGCTTCCGCCTGGACGGGGAGGCGACCGACATCGCCATCCCGCCCGACAACATCGACCTGCCGATCGTCTTCATGTACGGCGTCTCGCCGGCGCCGGTGGCGCACCATGCCGCGCGCTCCCTGCTCTCGACGCTCAAGAGCTTCGACGAGATCCGCACCAACCGGCTGCATGTCGCGATCTCGGCGGCGCTGGTCGGCACGAAGACGCAGCTCTTCGCTAACAACTACTACAAGATCCGGGCGATCTACGATTTCTCCATGCGGGGCCGCTACCCGCATGTCACCTGGATGGGCTGAGCCACCCGATGCCCGAGGGCGGCACCCCCCACGCCCAGCCCCAGGCCGGTTCCCAGGCGGGCCCCATGGCCGGCCTGGTGCTGCGCGGCGCCATCCTGATGGTGCTGCTGCGCTTCGCCATCCGCGCCATCGGCCTCGTCTCCGTCCTCATCACCGCGCGGCTGCTGACGCCAGCGGATTTCGGCGTCATCGGCACGGCCAGCATCGTCATCGGCTTCTTCGCCCTGCTGCAGAGCATCGGCCTGGGCGATGCCCTGGTGCGGCTGCGGCGGATGGATGCGGGGCATGTCCACACCGCCTGGACGCTGAACCTGCTGGTCGGCCTGCTGGTGACGGTGGGCATCTTCCTCAGCGCGCCGCTCGCCGCCCGCTGGCTGGGAGAGCCGGCGCTGACCGGCGTGCTGCACTGGATGGCCTTCACGCCCACCCTGAACGCCCTGGTCAGCCCCGGCACCACCACCTTCCTGCGCGACTTCGCCTTCCGCAAGGAGTTCCGGCTGAAGGTCTTCCAGAAGGTCGTCGTCGTCGTGGCGACCGTCCTCGGCGCTTGGTTGACCGGGAATTACTGGGGCCTGGTCTGGGGCGGCATGGCGGGCACGGTGGTCTATGTGGTCGCCAGCTACGTCTCCTACCCCTATTGGCCGCGCCTAGCGCTGTCACGCCTGCCGGACCTGCTCGGCTTCTCCTTCTGGACGCTGGTGCAGAGCATCGCGACCTATGTCGCGGTGGTGGCCGACGAGGTGATCGTGCGGCGGCTGATGCCGACCGAGCTCTTCGGCCTCTACCACACCAGCCGCGACCTCTCCCGCACCATGGTGGCGGAGCTGGTGGCGCCGGCTGCCTCGGCGCTGCTGCCCGGCCTCGCACGGCTGCAGGAGGAACCGGCGCGCTTCGCCCGCGCGGCGAAGGAAGCGGTGGGCGCCGGGGTCATCGTCGCGGTCGCCGCCGGGCTCGGCGTCTCGGCCACCGCCACCGAGATCACCGGCCTGCTGCTCGGCGCCAAATGGACCGGGGCGGCGCCCTTCCTGGCCTTCACCGCCATCGGCGTCGCCGGCCAGACAGTGGCCGGCCTGCATCGCAGCATCCTCGCCGCGCTCGACAAGCAGCACTGGTCGGCCATGCTCTGGGGCCTGCGCGGGACGGTGCTGGTCGTGGGCTGCGGCACTGCGGGGATGATGGGCGATGCGCTGCTGGTGGCGGAGACCTATGCCACCCTGTCCGTGCTGCTGACCCTGCTGGACTACGGCATCATCTTCACGGCGCTGAAGCGGCCGGGCGTGCTGCCGGCCATCTTCCTCCGCCCCGCCATCGCCGGCCTCGCCATGCTGGGGGCGCTGATGCTGCTGCCGGCGGACCTGCCGCTGCTGCTGTCGGCGCCGCTGAAAGTGGCGCTCGGCGCCCTGGTCTATGGCCTGGTGCTGCTCGGCGCCTGGTGGGCCATGGGACGGCCGGAGGGCGCGGAGACGGCGCTGCTGCACCGCCTGCCGCCCCGCCTCGCCACCCCGCTGCTGCGGCGCCGCCGGCCCGCCTGACCGATCCCCTGACAGGAATGCCCCGATGCTGAAGCCGCTGAAACGGGCCGTGCTGCTGGCCATGCTCAGCCCGCTTGCCCGCAGCGTGATGCGGGAAAGGCTGACCATGCTCGGCGCGCGCAAGATGCTGCGGCTGGAACGCGCGGCAACAACGCTGCGGCGGCGCGGCGTGGCGGGCGACTTCGTCGAGTTCGGCCTCGCCCTCGGCGGCTCCGGCATCCTGCTGGCGCGGCATGCGCGGCGCGATGGCCGGCAATTCCACGGCTTCGACGTCTTCGGGATGATCCCGCCACCCACCTCGGAGAAGGACGACGCGACGTCGAAGGCGCGCTACGAGGAGATCGCGGCCGGCAAGTCCAAGGGCATCGGCGACGACATTTATTACGGCTACCTGCCCAACCTGTTCGACGTGGTGAGCGGGTCCTTCGCCCGGCACGGCGTGCCGGTGGATGGCCAGGCGGTGGTGCTGCACAAGGGGCTTTTCGAGGAGACGCTGCCCCACTACGCCAACCGCCCCGTCGCGCTCGCCCATGTCGATTGCGACTGGTACGACCCGGCGAAGCTGGTGCTGACCACGCTGGCGGACCGCGTCCCGTCCGGCGGCGTCATCATCATGGACGACTACCACGCCTATGGCGGCGCCCGCACCGCCACCGAGGAATTCCTGCGCGAACGCGACGATTATGCGCTGGAGGACGGCGACAACGTCATCCTGCGGCGGCGATAAGGTCCGCCCGCAGCGGGGCGGGAGCGCCCGGCCGCCTTCACCCGGCCGGGGCAGCCTGCCGCAGGCCTATGCTCCCACCGGCTCCGCCGCGGCGGGCACCACGGCCTCCTGACCCGCCAGGAAGCCCTCCAGCACCAGCAGTTGCCAGATTGCCTGGGCATGGTCGAAGCGACCGGAGGCATGCTCCTCCGCCAGTCGCGCCAGCGCCGCAGTGTCGAACAGGCCGCTGTCGGCCATCGCGCCACCGGCCAAGCGCGCCCGCACCGTCGCCGCCTGGGTGCGGAACTGGTCGCCGATGCGGTCGGCGAAGCCGCGCTTCTTGCCCCAGAGCAGCTCGGCCGGCAGCAGCGGCCCCATCGCCTCCCGCAGCACATACTTGCCCACGCCGTCGCGCAGCTTCAGCGCGGCCGGCAGCGCCATGCCCCATTCCACCAGCTCGTGGTCCAGGATCGGCGGCCGCAACTCCAGCGAGACGGCCATGCTGGCGCGGTCCGTCTTCACCAGGATGTCGCCCGGCAGGTAGGTGTGCAGGTCGGCATACTGCGCCTGCAGCAGCCCGTCGCGCTCGTCGCACTCGCCCATCAGCGCGACGAAGCGCGCCGCGGGATCATGCCCGTCGAGCGCCGTGCGCAGCGGCGCGGCATAGAACCCGCGCCGGCGCGCATCCTCGATCTTGCAGGCGGTGCGGTAGTAGCCCAACGCGGAATCCAGGCTGATCTCGGTCAGCGTCGTCTTGGCGCGCAGCCAACGCGGCGCGCGGTCGAGCTTGGGGTAGATCGCCGCCAGGCCGCCGATCACATGCTTCCGCACCGGCGTCGGAAAGACCTGCCGCGCCGCCTCGGC
The DNA here is from genome assembly GCF_004353985.1 of Paracraurococcus ruber. Classification (GTDB taxonomy): domain Bacteria; phylum Pseudomonadota; class Alphaproteobacteria; order Acetobacterales; family Acetobacteraceae; genus Paracraurococcus; species Paracraurococcus ruber. The sequence goes on from NZ_SMOA01000053.1 coordinate 9,562, forward strand.
CAGCGCATGGAAGCGGTAGCGCCGGTAGCCGGCGAAGACCTCGTCGCCGCCATCGCCCGACAGCGCGACGGTCACATGCCGCCGTGCCAGCCGGCAGACCATCAGCGTCGGCACGGCCGAATGGTCGCCATAGGGCTCGCCGAAGATGCGCGCCTGCTCCCGCGCCGCGGCGACATAGTCGACGCTGCCGGCCTCGGCATGCGCGGCGAGGCCGAGGCGCGCCGCCAGTGCCGCGGCGGCCGGCCGCTCGTCCTCGGATCCCTCGAAGCCGATGGTGAAGGTGGCCAGCGGGCCGGTCCCGGCCTCGGCCACCGCCCGCGCGGCGCAGGCGACGACGGCGCTGGAATCGACGCCGCCCGAGAGGAAGGCGCCGAGCGGCACGTCGGACATCAGCTGCGCCCGCACCGCGGCATCCAGCCGCCGGTGCAGCTCGGTCGCCGCATCGGCGGGCGCCGCGGCCATCGGCGTGGTGGGCGGCCGCCAGTAGCGGCGCGGCGCCGGCAGCGCCGGCTCGCCGGTCTTCAGCAGCAGGAAATGTCCGGCCGGCAGGCGGCGGATGCCGCTGTAGATGGTCGCCGGATCCGGCACGTAGCCAAGCGCGAGGTAGTCATCCAGCGCCGCGGGATCGAGCCGGCGCGGCATGCCGGGCAGCGCCAGCAGCCCCGCCATCTCCGAGGCGAAGGCGAAGGTCCCGTCCGGCAGCGTGCCGTAGAGCAGCGGCTTCTCGCCCAGCCGGTCGCGCGCCAGCAGCAGCTCGCCGCGCTCGCGGTCCCACAGGCCGAAGGCGAACATGCCCTTGGCGCGGTCCAGCAGGCCGAGGCCCCATTCCCGCCAGCCATGCAGCAGGGATTCGGTGTCGGACCGCGTGCGGAAGCGGTGGCCGGCCGCCTCCAGGTCCCGCCGCAGGGCGGCGTAGTTGTAGATCTCGCCGTTGAAGCAGACGGTGACGGCGCCATCCTCGGTCGCCATGGGCTGGGCGCCGCCCGCGAGGTCCACGATCGAGAGGCGGCGATGGCCGAAGCCGCAATGCGGCTCGGCATGGAAGCCTTCCCCGTCCGGGCCGCGATGGGCGATCGCATCGGTCATGCGGCGCAGCAGCCCGGCCTCGGGCGGCAGGGGCCGGGTGGGGTGGAACAGCCCTACGATGCCGCACATGACCGGGCACTCCTCTCGGCCAGGGGGAGAACCACCTGATGTCGGATGTCGGACTCCCTGGCAACCATGGAGTGAGTCGCCAGGAAATGATCATGCCCGCCATGGCACGGAGGGCGCGGCCGGAACTTCCACCCAGGGCGGGGACCGGCAGCGTGCCGGCACGACCCCGATACCGGCAGGACGGAAGAGGGGAAGGCCATCCGCATGCACCGCACCGACGCGCCGGACCGCCTGGCCAGGCTGCGCCACGGCGCGCCAGCGGCCGGGGACCGCCTGTCCTGGCCCGTTGCCGCCCTGGTCATCGCCCTGGTCTCGGTGACGCTCTGGGGGATGATCGCCCTGGGCCTGCGCAGCCTCATCGGATAGTGCTGCCGGGCACCAGGCCCGGCCGGCCGACGCGCAGCCAGGCCACCACCTCCTCCAGCCCCGCCCGCAGCCCGCGCGGCGCGCCGGGCCCGAGCAATGCCCGCAGCCGCGTGGCATCGCCGAGGGAGTGGCGGATTTCGCCGGCCCGCGGCGGCCGCTGACGGATCTCCGCCGGCACGCCGCAGGCGGCGGCGATGGTCTCGGCCAGTTCCCGCACCGAGGTGGCGCGGCCGGTGCAGACATTCAGCACCGGCGCCTCGACCGAGGCCTGCGCCATGCCGGCGAGCAGCGCCGCGACCACGTCCGAGACATGGACGAAGTCGCGCGTCTGGCCGCCATCGCCGAAGATGTCCACGCCCTCGCCCCGGCTGAAGCGGTCGCAGAAGATCGAGATCACGCCGGAATAGGGCGAGCGCGGGTCCTGCCTGGGCCCGAAGACGTTGAAGAAGCGGAAGCCCATGCTCGGGATGCCGTGCACCAGGCCGCCGACCAGGGCGTGCTGCTCGCAGCCCAGCTTGTCCGCGCCATAGGCCGAGAGCGGGCGCTTCGGCGCATCCTCCGTGATCGGCAGCACCGCTTGGTCGCCGTAGACGGCGGCCGAGGAGGCGTAGACGAAGGGCAGCTTCCGCAGCCGTGCCGCGTCCAGCATGGCGATGGTGCCGGACAGGTTGGCGCGGTGGGTGCCCGGCCAGTCCTGCACCCCGCGCTCGACGGAGGCGATGGCGGCAAGGTGGAAGATCCCGTCCACGCCGGCGATCGCGTCCCGCACCGCGGCATGGTCGGCGACGTCGCCGCGCACCAGTTCGGCGCCCGGGGCGAGATTCGCCAGCGAGCCGGTCGAGAGGTCGTCCAGCACCCGCACGCCGTCGCCACGCGCCCGCAGCGCGGCCGAGAGATGCGAGCCGATGAAGCCGCAGCCGCCGGTGACGAGGTAGAGGGGCATGCCTGTCGGGCTCCGGTCAGGTGGCGCGCGGCGCCGCCGCGGCGATGCAGCGTGGCTGGCGGGCGGGAATGCGGGGCATGCCGCGCGGCACGATGTTGTGCTGCGGCATGCGGGCGAAGACCTGTTGCTGGATATAGGGCGCGCCGGAGCCGGCCAGCCAAGTATAGGCCTGCTTCGCCTCCTCGAGGTCGAAGATCTCGATCATCAGCGCCAGGGAGAGCAGTCCGAGCCGGGCATATTCCCCGTTGCTCTGCGCCCAGCCATCGCCGTTCGAGGTGCCGCGGTCCTGCGTCGCCTTGCCAATTTCGGCCCAGGTCTTGAAGGGCTTCGCCGGCGGCTCCGGGAATTGCGGCAGCGGCGTCGGGAACAGCGCCAGGGTGTAGTTCACCGAGTCATGCCGCGGCAGCCCCTTCGCCTCGGCATGGAAGCGCCCGACGATGAAATTCGTCATCCAGGACAGGATGGCGCGGGCATCCTCGCCGCCGCGCCGCGCCGATGCCGCGGCGGTGGAGGCGAAGTAGTCCTGCTGCCAGGGCGAGATGCTCGGGTTGTAGCCGAAGCCGGTCCACAGGATGTAGCCGTGCACATCGCCCTGCAGCGCGGTCCAGTCCGGCAGCTTGGCGCGGATCCAGCCCCAGTTCGCCGCCTCCACCTCCCGCAGATAGGCGCGGTGCGGATCGTCGTCCGGGGCGATCCAGGCGGCCTCGCCGACCTGCCGCATGCTCCAGGCGGCGGTGCGGAGCTGGCGGTTCTTGACGATGTTGATGCCGCGGATCGGCCCCTGTTCGTCATAGCCGCGGTTGGCCGGCCAGTTCTCCAGCACGTTCCAGCAGCCCTGCGCCGTCAGGTTGTCGAGGAAGGCGCGCCGGCCGGTCAGCAGGAAGGGCAGGTAGGACAGGTTCGGCTGGTGCGAGGGGATCGTGCCCCAGTTGCCGCCGCGGTTGGACGTGCCCGACCCGAAGGGCTGCAGCAGCCCGCGCGGCGGCCGGCCGCCGCGCCCGTCCACCCACAGCTCCGGCCAGCGCCGCTCGTCCATCCAGCCGCCGCGGCCCTCGGCGCCGCCCGCCGGGTCCCAGAAATGCCAGGGCACGGCGCCGGCCGCCTCCGCCTGGTCGACCGCATGCGCCGCCGCCCGCGGGTCGCCGCTGATCAGCCAGGCCGCCTGCCACATGGTGGTCTGGCCGAGATCGGGGCGGGCGCCGGGCGCGCCCATCTTCTGCTCGATGCCGCGATTGCCGAGCGGCTGCGCCCAGGCCGGCTGCGCCTGCGCCTGCGCCATGCGCTGCAGGCTCGCCTCGTCCACGCCGGTGCTCAGGTCGTAGCGGGCGACGGCCGCGGTCTCGGCGAGGTAGGCAGGGTCGTGCCGCACCAGGGGCGGGGTCGCTGCGGCGTCGCCGCCCGCCCGGCTGCCCAGCAGCCGGCCCCAGCCGCTGTACTGCCAGTGCCGCAGCGGTTCGGCGACACGCAGCGCCTCCCGCCCGTCCAGCATCAGCCGCATGCGATAGGTGGCCGCGCCGCCATTCGGCCGCATGGCGATGTCGTTGCGCAGCCAGCAATCGACCCAGAGCGAGCCATCGGCCCGCGCCGCGATGTCGGCCACCAGGCGCAGGGAGGCGCTGCCCGCCGCCGCGGCCGGAACCGGCGCGGCGACGCGGACCTGGGTGACGAGCGGCCCGGACTGCCAGGGCCGGCCGCCCACCGCCTGGGCCAGCGCCAGCAGGTCGGCGCGCCAGGGCTCGCCACCTTCCGCCGGCGCCACCTCCAGCACCGCGCTGCGGCCGGCGAAGGCCGTGCCGAGGGCGAGCGGCCCGCCCGCCGCCTCTCCCACCGCCAGCATCACGCCGGCCCGCGCGCCCGGCCGCAGCGCCGGGGCAGCCAGCGAGACCACGCCGAAGCGGACGGAGCCGTCGGGATGGCGGGTCTGGACATCGAGCTGTGCCGGCAGCGGCCGGCCATCCGCGGCCAGCCGGGCAGTGAGCCCGGCCCCGCGCGGCAGGTCGCCCACGCGGAAGGCCTGGCCGAAGACCACCACGGTGGCGGCGGGCGAGCCGCCCTCCAGCCCCTCCAGCACCAATCCGACCAAGTCGCCGGGCTGGCCGGGGCAGGGTACCGGCACCGGCATGACGACGGCCGGCATGCCACCTGCCGCCTGCGGCGGTGGCCGGCGCTGCGCCGGCTGGGCCCGCGCCGCGGCCGGTCCCTCCGGCCGGTCGCCGCAGCCCGCCAGCGTGGCGCCCAGCAGGCCCAGCGCGGCGCGCCGGCCGAGCGGCAGCGGCCCCTCCCCGTCTCCGTTCATCGTCCCACCACCTGCCGGAACAGGGCAAGCTGCCCCGCCGTCGTCTCCTCCCAGCCATGCCGCTCGGCATGGGCGCGGGTCGCGGCGCGGTCGGGCGGCGCGGCCAGCAGCCGGCGCACGCCCGCGGCGATGGCGGCGGGCGTCGCGTCCTTCAGCACCATCCCGGCCTCGGGAGCCGAGACCGCCTCCTGCATGCCCCAGGCCGGCGTCGCCACCACCGGCGTGCCGCAGGCCATGGATTCCAGCAGGACATTGGCCCAGCCCTCGCGGCTGGAGGCGAGCACCATCACATCGGCCGCGGCATAGAGAGCGGGCAGGCGGGCATGCGGCACCGCGCCCAGCAGCCGCACGCGGTCGGTCAGGCCGAGCCGCTCGACCAGCGCCTGCAGCGCCGGCCGCTCCGGTCCTTCGCCGGCGATCAGCAGGGCATGGCCGGGCAGGTCGCGCAGCGCCTCGATGGTCAGGTGGTGGCGCTTGCGCTCGATCAGCAGCCCGACCGAGAGAAGCGTCGGCCCGGCGAGGCCAAGCTCCGCCCGCAGCGCCGCGCGGTCGCCGGTCGGGCGGAAAAGGTCGAGGTCGACGCCGTTGCGCAGCACCGTCACCTTCTCCTCCGGCGCGCCGAGCGCGACGAGACCGCGCGCGAGGTCGGCACTGACCGCGACCAGCGCATCGGCGCGGGCGATGGCGTCGCGGATCAGCCGGCCGGGGATGGCGTAGTGCGGCAGCTGGCTGGTGTCGGAGCCGCGGGCAGTGATGACCACCGGCAGATTGAATTCCCGCCCCAGCCGTACCGCCGCGACGCCGTCCGGATAGAGGTAGTGGGCATCGATGGCATCGAAGTGGTGGCCATCCGCCAGCAACTGCCGCAGCGCCCGCCGCGCCACGGCGAGCAGCGCGAAGGGGTTGGCATACATGCCGATGCCGGGCGCCGCGACGAAGCGCGGATGATGCACGGTCAGGCCGTGCCGTTCCTCCCGCGCCGGGACCGCGGCGCGCGGCGGGGTGCGCAGCGGAAACCAGGGCACGGGGGCAAGGACGGTGCTCTCAGCCGCCCCGCCGGCGACCAGATGCCGCAGCCGGTTCTCGACGAAGACGCCATGGTTGGGCTGCGCGGCGTTCGGGTAGAGCGTGCTGAAGGTCAGCAGGCGGAGCAGCCGGGTCCCGCCCCCGGCGGCCGATGCCGGGCTCGGGCGGGGGGGCGTCGTCATCGCGCATGTCGAAGGGCGACCAGTATCGCCCGACGATGCCGGGGAAGGCGACCCAGGCACAGAGCCAGGCGACCCCGATGAGCATGGCGAGGTAGTAGAATCCCTGCATGCGATGTCTCCTGCGGCCGGGCCGGTCACGTCAGTGCCCCGGGCCCGGTGGTGCGCGGCGCCCCGGCCCCCTGCAGCCCCGGCAGGGCCGGTCGGCGCCAGCCGGGGGCGGCCAGCGCTGCTGGTTGCGGCAGCACCGGAGCGCCCTGCCGCACGGCCTGCACCGCCAGCGCATGCGCCGCCGCCACGATGACCATCAACGTCCAGTAGACGTCCCAGTAGGACAGGGACAGGAAGGTGCCGCCGGAGAGATAGGCGACGATCGAGACCTGCATCATCCGGCCGAGATCGCCTGCCCAGGCGAGGTCCGGCCGGCCGCGTGCCAGCCGCATCAGCCGCCAGGAATACCAGCCGCCCGCCGCGGTCAGGCCGAGCCAGGCGAGGAAGGTCGGGAAGCCGTGCTCGCCCAGCACCTCGAAATAGATGCTGTGCACCGCCCGCGCGGTGACGCCCGGGGCGACGCGGTTCACGATCTCCTGGAAATAGGGGCCGCGGAAGCCGGCGCCGGTCAGCGGCCGGTCAAGCGCCAGCTTCCAGGACGCTTCCCAGATCCGGATGCGGCCGACCGCCGAGGCATCCTGCTCGTAGGTCGAGATGGTGTTCATCCGGTCGACCCAGCTCTGCGGCATGAAGCTGATGGTGCCGGCGATGCAGGCGGCGATCAGCACGCCGCTGACGATCTTGCCGCGGCCGCGCAGCCAGAAGATCACCGCGGTGGCCGCCAGCGCGATCAGCGCGCCGCGCGACTGGCTGCCGAGCGCCGAGACCACCATCAGCCCCATGGCCGCCACCAGCCCGAGCCGCACGATGCGGTGCGCCGAATGCATGCGCAGCCAGTTCATCAGCGGCACGGCGACCAGCAGCGCGACCGCCAGGTGGTTGCGGTCCGCGATCATGCTGTCCGGCGGGCCGAGCACGCGGAAGCCGCCGCCCGTCATCAAGGTGAAGATACCGCCCTTCACGCCGTAGTAGCCGAGCGAGATGACGATCAGCCAGACCATGGTATGGATGCGCTGCCGGCTGGTCAGCAGGCAGGCCACCAGGATGGCGCCGGCGATGGTCTTCATCATCCGGTCCCACATCTTCCAGGTGACCGGCCCGGGCGCGAGGGTGGTGAGGGACGTGAAGGTGAACAGCGCCGCCAGCAGCAGCAGCAGCACGGTCACCGCGTTCAGCGCGAAGCGCTTCGGCTCGCGCGCGATCAGGCAGCCCAGCAGCGTCGCCAGGAAGATGACCATGGCGTAGGGCTGGTTGGTGGCGAAGCCCCACACCTCGCGGTGCGGGCTCATGAAGGAGATCCAGGCCCAGAGCAGCGCCCCGACGAAGGGCAGCGCCGCCGCCATGGGCAGCAGCACCGCGAAGAACGCCAGGAAGACGTAGCTGCGCATGGCCCGTGCTCAGCGCCCGGCGCGCAGCTCGGCCAGCAGGCGCTCCGCCTGCGCCCGTTCGGGGAAGGCGGCATTGCCGGCCAGCGCGGGCTCCAGCACCCGGACCGCCTCGGCCCGCTCGCCGGCGGTGCGCAGCGCGCTCGCCAGCCTGAAGGCCTTGGCCGGGTCGGACTGGCCCTGGGGCTGCGCGGCTACCGCCTGGCGCAGCAGCACCAGCGCCCGCTGCGTGTCGCCGCCGCGCGCCAGGATCCAGCCGAAGGTGTCGGCGGTATCGGAGTTCGGCAGCAGGAAATAGGCCCGCTCGGCCATGCCGCGGGCACGCCCCAGCTCCGCCTCGCCGCCGCGCTCGGCCATCAGCCAGGCGAGGTTGTTCAGCGCCACCGCATTGTCCGGCGCGCGCTCCACCACGGTCAGCAGCCGCCGCTCGGCATCGGCATTGCGGCCAGCCTGCAGGTCGAACTGCGCCCGCAGGTTCAGCGCCTCGGCATCCTCCGGCGCGCCAGCCAACCAGCGGTCGATCGCCGCCATCGCGGCCGGCAGGTCGCCCGCCGCCTGCCAGGACGCGGCCTCCCGCTGTGCCAGGACGGAGCTTTCGGCTCTCGCCCGCATGGCGGCGAAGGCGCGCGCCGCATCGGCCGGACGCCGCGCCGCCAGCAGCAGGTCGCCGCGCAGCAGCAGGGAGGCTGGGCGGGCCGCGTCGCTGTCGGCAAGCCGGTCGGCCAGGACGAGCGCGGTGTCGAGGCCGCCCGATTGCTGGGCGAGGCTGATCGCCAGCCCCTGCATTGCCGGATTGGCCGGATCGAGCCGCAGGCCCTCCTGCACCAGCGCCTCGGCGCTGCGGGCATTGCCGGCCCGGAGCAGCAGGGCGACGAGCTGCCGGCGCGCCGGGATGGAGGAGGCGTCCTCGGCCAGCGCCAGCCGCGCCGCCTCCTCGGCCTCTGCCCATTGCTCGAGCGCGGCATGCGCCTGGCTGCGGGCGAGCGGCAGCGCCACGCCCTGGTTCGGGCGGCGCAACGCTTCGGTGTTCAGCACGGCGACCGCCTTCGCCGGGTCCCGCCCCAGGGCAAGGGAGCTGGCCAGGGCGATGGCGAGCATGGGCTCGGTCGGGGCGGCAGCCTGCGCCCGCTCCAGCACCGCCCGGGCGGTGGCAGCCCGCGGGCCGCCGGCGGCGATGGTCGCGGCCAACCGGCCGAGCGCCTCCGGATGGCTCGGCGCCCGCGCCAGGACCTCGCCGAGCAGCCGCTCGGCCTCCTCCGGCTGGCCCTGCGCGGTGGCGACGCGGGCGAGGCCGAGCCGCGCCCCGACGCTGTCGGGGAAGGCGCGCAGCACCATCTCGAAGGATGTGCGGGCGCCCGCCACGTCGAAGCGCGCCAGCTTCAGCAGTCCCTCCAGCGTACCGGCGGGCTCGCCCCGGCGCTGCTCCGGCGTCAGCCGCTCCCACTCCGCCTGGGCGGTGGTGACGTCGCCGCGCGTCAGCGCGGCGATCGCCATCAGCTCCCGCGCCCCGGCCTGGTCGGGGGCGAGGCGGAGGGATTCCTCCGCCGCCCGCTGCGTGCCGGCGGCATCGCCGGCGGCCAGCCGCGCCGCCGCCAGCCGGGCCTGGATGCCGCCATCCGCCGGCGCCAGCTGCGCCGCCTGCTGGAAGGCCTGCACCGCCTCGCGCGGGCGGCCGGAACCGGCATGGATGCGGCCGAGGATGTCGAACGCTTCGGCATCCGCCGCGCCGCGCTGCACGAGGCGGGTCAGCGTCGCCGCCGCGTCGCCCGGGCGATTGCCCTCGATCTGCAGGGTCGCCAGCAGCTTCGCGCCGCGCGGATCCTCCGGCCGGCGGGCGTTGTAGCGCTGCGCCGCGTCCTCGGCCTGGCCGGCCTGGTTCAGCGCCCGCTTCACGCTGGCCAGCAGCAGCAGGCCGTCCGGAATGTTGGGCAGGACAGAGCTCAGGCGCTGCAGCGTCTCGTCCGCTGCGCGCCAGTCCTGCGCCCGGGCCTGCAGCACGGCGGTGAGATAGACGCCCTGCACGCTGCCAGGCTGCACGCGGAGCGCCGCGTCGACGTCCTGCTTCGCCCGCGCATCCTCGCCGCTGCGCAGCAGTATCTCGGCCCGCAGCAGCCGCGCGGCGAGGTTGCCCGGCGCCGCCGTCAGCAGGCGGCCGAGCGTCTCCAGCCCGGCCGGCGTCTCGCCGCGCTCGAGCTGGAAGGCGGCCTTGCGCAGCAGAGCCTCGGCCCGGGTCGGGTCGGCCGCCAGGGCGCGGTCGATCGCCGCCTCCGACGCCGCTCGGTCATTGTCGGCAAGCGCGAGGCCGGCGGTCGCCAGGTGGGTCTCGATCGCATTCGGCGCCAGGCGCTGGGCGGCCGCGACCGCGGCGCGACCGGCATCGCGTTCGCCGAGCGCGAGATGCGCCAGCGCCCGGCCGACCGCGACCTGGCCGGCGACGGCCGGCTGCTGCGGGTTCTCCGGCAGCGGGAAGTCGCGCAGGATCTCGCGGAAGCGACCGCGCGCGGCATAGACGCGGATCAGCAGCGCGGTCGCCGCCGGCGCGTCATAGCCGTTCTCCAGCGCGGCGCGCGCCTCGCGCTCGGCGGTGTCGAGGTCGCCGAGCTCCATGCTGATCTGGGCGAGGCCGGCCCGCACCACGCCGTTCTGCGGTTCGGCCCGCACCGCGTTGCGATACTCGATCTGCGCGGCGCGCAGGTCGCCCCGCGCCTCCGCCGCGCGGGCGCGCTGCAGCGGCTGCGCGCTGGCCGCCCCGGCGCCGAGCCCGAGGGCGATGGTGGCGGCGAGCAGCAGGGTGGTCTTCCGGGGCGGCTTGGCCATGGGGCGGCTCCGCTAGACGGTGTCGGGTTCGGCAATGGCCAGGGAGCCGTCGGGCTTCTGGCGGGCGGCCGCAAGGCCGTGGGTCTCGAGCAGGCTGTAGAGGGTCGGGCGGCTGATGCCCAGCAGGCGCGCGGCGCCGGCCAGGCTGCCGCCGCTGCGCCCGAGTGCGCGCTCGATCGCCTCGCGCTCGGCCCGCGTGCGGGCGGCGCGCAGGTCGAGGTCGGCATCCTCGGCCACCGTGGCCGGGGCCGGGGCGATCTCCAGATCCTCGATCCCGACCAGCGGGCCTTCGGTCATCAGGACGGCGCGGCGGACGCGGTTCTCGAGCTCGCGCACATTGCCGGGCCAGCGATGCGCCGCGATCGCCTCGGCCGCCGCGGCGTCGAAGCCGCGCAGCCGCCGCCCATGCTCCCGCGCGAAGCGGGCAAGGAAGTAGCGCGCCAGCAGCACGGCATCGCCGCCGCGGTCGCGCAGCGGCGGGATCCGCACCGTCATGGCGTTCAGGCGATAGAGCAGGTCGCCGCGGAAGCGGCCGGTCTCGGCCTGCTCCTCCAGCGGCTGGTTGGTCGCCGAGACGACGCGGACATCCACCTTGATCGGGCTGCGGCCGCCGATCCGCTCCACCACCTGGTCCTGCAGGAAGCGCAGCAGCTTGGCCTGCAGCAGCACCGGCATCTCGCCGATCTCGTCGAGGAAGAGCGTGCCGCCGCTGGCCAGCTCGATCTTGCCCTGGACCTGCCGCACCGCGCCGGTGAAGGCGCCCTTCTCATGGCCGAACAGCTCGCTTTCGAGCAGGTTTTCCGGAATTGCGGCGCAGTTCAGCGCGATGAAGGGCTTCGCCGCGCGCGGGCCCAGCTCGTGCAGGGCACGGGCCAGCGCTTCCTTGCCGGTGCCGCTCTCGCCCAGCAGCAGGACGGGGACGGAGACGCCGGCCAGCCGCTCCACCGTGCGGCAGATCTTCAGCATGCCGTCGTCGGCGGTGATGATGCCCTGTATGGCGGAGTTGCGCGGCGCGGCGGCGAGGCGCTGATTCTCCTCCTCCAGCTCGCGCAGGCGCAGCGCCCGCTCGACCACGGTGCGCAGCACCGCGACATCCACCGGCTTCTCGCAGAAGTCGTAGGCGCCGAGCGCGATGGCGCGCAGCGCATTCTCCCGCTGGCCCTGGCCGCTGGCGACCACCACCGGCAGGGTGGGCGAGAGGCCGCGCAGCAGCTCGAGCGTGGCGAAGCCCTCGCTCACCCCCTCGGCGTCCGGCGGCAGGCCGAGGTCGAGCAGCACGGCATCCGGCTGGTCGCGCCGCGCCGCCGCCTCGGCCGCGCGGCGGTCATTGGCGATCAGCACGCGGCAGGCGGGGAAGGCCCAGCGATACTGCGCGCAGAGACCGGGATCGTCCTCGACGACCAGGAGCTTCGGCTTGGTCATGCGGCCCCCCGCTCCGGCAGGGCAATGGGCGGAGCCGGCGCACGGGCCGGCAGCAGCAGCCGCATGGTGGTGCCGGCGCCGGGGCGGCTGACCACGGCAAGATCGCCGCCCGCCTCGCGCAGCAGCTCCCGCGCCTGCCAGGCGCCGATGCCGCTGCCCCGGCGCTTCGAGGTGCTGAGCGGCCGGAACAGCTCGTCACGGATGAATTCCGGCGTCATGCCGGGACCGCGATCCACGACCTCGACCACCACCTGCCGCCCCTCGGCCAGCACGCGGATCCGCACCGGCTCCCCGGCCGGGGAGGCGTCCGCGGCATTGTTCATCAGATGTCCCACGGCGCTATCGAAGCGTGCCGGCGCAATGGCCGCCAGCGGTCCGGTGCCTTCACCTTCGACCTGCACCGGATAGGGTCGGCCGGCGGCGAGCACGCGCAGCCGCTCGAGCGGCGCGACCGTCGCCGCCTCCTCCGCCACTGCCGCCACGGGCACGTCGCCGGGCTGGCCGAGCCGGTGGATGAGGGCGTCGATGCGCGTTGCCGCGGCGCGGACGGTCAGCAGCATGTCGTGCTGGAATTCGGGGTCGGCCAGGTTGTCCTCGGCATTGGCGAGCAGGAGGGAGAGCTGGCTGGAGACGGTCTTCACGTCATGCGCGACGAAGGCGAAGCGCTTGGCGTAGTCCTGCAGGCGCCGCTCATCCACCAGGCGCTCCGCGGCGCGACGTTCGGCCAGGAACATTGCCACTTCGTGACCGAGGGTGCGCAGCAGCTCCCGCACCTCCCGGTCCAGCTTGAAGGGCGCGCGCGGCGGCGCCAGCAGCACGGCGCCCGCCAGCCCGTCCCGCCCATGCGGCAGCGGGACCGCCAGCCAGAGCGAGCCATAGGCCCGGACCAGCGGCCGCACCGCCGGATCGGCGGGGTCGAGTTCCAGCACCGCTTCCCCCGCCCCGAGCAGGCCGAGGAAGGGATCGCCCGTCGGCAGGTCGAGATGCTCGGCCGGCAGGTTCCAGGACCCGGCCCAGCGCAGCCCCCCCTCCCCCGGGTCGCGCCGCAGCAACAGCCCGGCCGGGCTGTCCACCGCATCGGCGATGGCGCGGATCGACCGCCGTTCCGCCGAGACGCGGCCGTGCGGGGCATGGTCGTCGCCAGCCGAGAGCACCTCGACGCAGCGAAGCCATTCGCGGCGGTAGTCGTAGCGGGCGGTGAAGAAGTGGTCGACCACCAGGGACCGCAGATAGGATCGCACGCTGCGCGAGCTGGCGGCCGCCAGCAGCCCGATCAGCGCCGCCGCCAGCAGGCTGGCCTGGGCGGTGGCGCCCCATTCCACGTCGAAGCGGCGCAGCCCTTCCCCCAGCGCGCCGACCGCCAGCAGGAAGGCGCCGGCGACGACCAGCGTCGCACCGTGGAAGACCACCTGGCGGGACACCGGCGGGTCGCGCCGCCAGCGCCCGTCCCGCACCGCGGCAATCGCCAGCAGGGGCGTGATGAGGGCGGTGAGCGCCGCCCGGCTGTCCAGCAGCACGAAGGAGAAGCCGCGGGTCAGCGCCGCATCGGCATAGAGCAGCACGTCATAGGCCGAGAGGCCGCCGAGGGCGATGGCCGGGAGGCCGACATGCCAGCGCTCCGCCTCGTCGGCGGTGCGGAACAGGTTTTCGGCGGTCAGCACCACCAGCAGCGGCAGGGTGAGGCGGGCCAGCAGCACGGCGGGGCCGAGCTCCTCGGCGAGCGGTCCGGCCACCGGCCGCAGCAGGGCCAGGCCGGCGATGCCGGCGGCGAGCAGCGCAGCGCCGAGGAAGATGCGGGCCAGGCGGCGGGCGCGGTCCCCGGCGATGCGGCGGAAGAGGAAGAGAAGGACGCCGAGCCAGACCAGCCAGCGCAGGATCTCGAGCCAGCCGGCGAGGCCGAGCAGCGGTTCCTTCGGCGCCAGGGCGACGGCGCCGGCCCAGAGCGCGGCGACGCCGCAGGCGGCGGCCAGCAGATGGGCAGCGCGGCCACGCCCGGTGGAAAGCACCAGGACGGTCCAGGCGAGGCAGACCGCAGCCGCGCCGGCATGCAGCGGCACCGAGGCCGCGGTCACGTCACCGGCGGCGGGAGGGCCGGGGCGGCGGGCGGCCGGGTCCTCACCGCGAGCCCTCCTGGAACAGCACCACGCGCACCGTCGCGACCAGGATCAGCAGGTCGAGGAACAGGCTCCGGCGGCGCACATAGTACAGGTCGTAGGCCAGCTTCATCCGCGCATCCTCCACGGATGCACCGTATGGATAGTTAACCTGCGCCCAGCCGGTGATGCCGGGCTTCACGACCGCCCGGTCGTGGTAGTGCGGGATCTGCCCGCCAAGCGTCTCGACGAAGGCCGGCCGCTCCGGACGGGGCCCGACGAAGGCCATGTCGCCGCGCAGCACGTTCAGCACCTGCGGGATCTCGTCGATGCGGGTGAGGCGGATGAGGCGGCCGACCCGGGTGACGCGGGAGTCGCGCTTGCTGGCCCAGACCGGGGCGCCGGCCTTCTCCGCATCGGCAACCATGCTGCGGAACTTGAACAGCATGAAGACGCGGCCGCCGCGGCCCACCCTGTCCTGCCGGTAGAAGACCGGCCCCGGGCTGTCCAGCTTGATCGCCAGCGCGGTCAGCAGCAGCAGCGGCAGGGTGGCGAGGACGAGGACGGTGCCCAGCAGGATGTCGAAGCCGCGGCGGAAGCCGGCCTCCAGCAGGCTTTCCCGCAGCGCATTGGACCGGGCGAGCCAGGCTTCCGGCAGGCGCTCCACATCCACCCGGGCCAGCTGGTGCTCGAGGAACTCGCCCTCCTCCAGAAGGCGGATGCCGGCGGCTTCGCAGCGGCGGCGCAGCGGCACCGGCACGCCGGTGCCGTCCGGCAGGATAACGCCCCAGATCCGGGCCGCCCGCAGCCGCGCCGGGTCCAGCCATTGCCCGAGTGGCGCCCCGGCCTCGACCTCGACCTCCTCCGCGATCTCGAAGCTGCCCTGGCGGGCGATGACGGCATTGAGGCGGAGCAGGTCTGCTCCGGCACCGTCCGCCCGCAGCACGGCGAGCCGGCGGCGCAGCATCCCGCGGCGGCGCGCGGCGGTGAAGCCGAGCCGGGTGGTGACCAGGGCGCCGACGAAGGCGACCGGTACCGCGACGAGATGGCCGCGCAGCCCATCCGCCGGTCCCAGCAGCGCAAGCAGCGGCAACAGCACCACCAGCAGCAGGCTGGCCACCGCGAGGTTGGCGAGGAGCTGACGCAGGCGGCCGAAGGCTTCCGGCCGGTAGAGGCCGGCAGCCCCGCCGATCAGCCCGGCGATGACCGCCGTGGCGATGGCGAGCACCCCGCCCTGTCCAACCGGGATGCCCCCCTGCCAAGCCAGGAGGGCGGAAACGGCCAGGAAGCAAATAAGTGCGTCAGCGATATAGAGCAGCAGCAGGTCCGACCGGACGCTGTGTCCGAACAGGCTCGTCATACCCCATTCCTCAACCTGACGTTCAAATCGGGACGAAGGCCCCACCGGGACCTGGACGTTTACAGACCATTAACTTTGAGGCTCTTATACCAAAGGTTGAAAAAGGTTCAACTCAAACGAAACCGAAATTTTTGGAGCCGGTGTGCAAATTTAACGAAACCGTGCGCATCGAAGGAACCAAAACGTAACAATATCGCGGTGCCCATCATCTGCCAGGGTGCATCGCCAGGCCCTCAGCGCCGCCGGACGGCCGCGATGCCGAGGCCGGCCAGGGCCAAGCCGAACAGCAGAAGGCTCCTCGGCTCCGGCACCGGGATCGGAGGCGGTAGCGGCGGCGGGGCGACGATGCTCAGCGTGCCGGACACCTCCCCGCCGGCGGCAGGTTGGATGAAGGCGAAGGTCGCCGTCATCGCCACCGGGTCGAAGCCGCCAAGGGCGCCCGCCGGGACGAACTGGCCGATCGCCAGGATCGTCACCCGGCGTTCCGCCGGATCGCCCCCGAGCAGGAGCGAGGCGGCCGAGACCTGCCCCAGGAAGCTGCCGAAACCGGCCGAGAACGTGGCGATGCCGCCCAGCACGACCGGGCCAAGGTTGAGGGCCTGGCCGTCCAGGCCGGCGAAATCACCGCTGCCGCTGGCGAGCAGCGCGAGGCCGGGGCTGCTGAACAGGGTCCCGGGACCGATCAGCGATGCGTCGGTGGAGAGACCGACCAGCATAACCGACCCGGTGCCGCCGACCGGCGCAGCCCCTGCCCCACCGAGCGGAAGGCCGGTCACCAGAATGACGGCCAGGAGCGGCGCAATCCTCATCAGGATTTTTCCGGGGCGGCGATCCTGCCGCAAGCGCTGTTCATCTCAGGGTTGTATCAACCGCGGTACTGCAACGCAATGATTCTGCTAGAGCAGATCCCGCTCAGGTGGCCTCACCTGAGCGGGTAAAGATGCTCGTCGATTCAAATGACTGGAGCAGACCGCGCCGCAGCAATCCATTTGATAATCAATGCTTTCGGCCTGACCGGTGACGACCATGCCCCCATGGGCGGGTGCCGCCGCCATCGGACCCGGCCGCCGAGGGCCGCGCCGGCCTTGGTCCGTTTTCGGAATGAACACCGATGGGGATCGGCCGGTCACGCCATGCGGGCGACAGGCCGCGCCGCATCGCCCGCCGGCCCGTCGCGGCCGGCCCATGGCATCGCCCTCGGGACGATGAATGGATCGAAGGCTGGACGAAGCGCTCGTTCGAACATGCCCTGCCTTCCTGGCCGGGCTGGGCGCTGGGGCAGGCGGTCAGAACCTGCCGTGCGATGCCTGCACGCCCGGCCGATCCCATGGCGGGCTGCCGGAGCAGCCTACCGGCTTGGCGTCCCGGCCTGGCTTCAGCCGGGCTGCCTTGCGGCGGCGGTCAGGCCTTGCGGCGGGCCATCAGGCCGAAGCCCGCCAGGCCCAGACCGAACAGGGCGAGGCTCATCGGCTCCGGCACCGGGACCGGCGGCGGGGGGGCCGGCGGCGCGGCGGCGCTGAAGGAGCCGGAAACGGAGGTGCTGCCGCCACCGGTCTGGGTGAAGGAGAAGGTCGCGCTCATCGCGTTGCCCAGATAGTTCCCGAGCACCCCCGCGGGGGTGAAGTTGCCGAGCGCATAGACGGTCACCGTCCGGCTGGTCGGCGTGCTCTGGGCGGAAAGGCTGGTGGAATCCACCAGGCCCACGAAGCTGCCGAAGCTGCCGGTGAAGGACACCGCGCTGTTCACCGTCGCCGTCACCGGGTTGAGGGTGAGGAGGGCGCTGATGGCCGGGATGAAGTCCCCCGTGGCGCCGCCGACGACCGAGAAGAGCGTGTTGGTGAAGGTCGTGCCGACATCGATCAGGCTGGTATTGACGCTGACGCCGACCACGGCGATGGCGGCCGTACCGGTGATCGGGATTGGCGAGGCCTGGGCGGTGGTGCCGAGGGTGACGGCCAGCGCGCCGGCGGCTGCGATCTGTGAGATTTTCATCAGCTGTTCCCCTGGCGAACGCTGCGGTGCCGCGCGGCCCTGTCCGGATTGGTCCGGTCAGGGTCAGGCGACCCGGACTTCGGCTGGCATGGTCCCCGGCTGTGCCGCGGCCCGCGCCGGCAAGGCATGGGGCGCCCCGGCTGGCGGGGCGCCCCTGTAAAGTATTCCGACTCTCAGGCCTTCTTGCGGGCCACCATGCCGAGGCCGGCCAGGCCCATGCCGAACAGCGCCAGGCTCATCGGCTCCGGCACGCCCGGCGGCGGGGAGGGCGGGGAGGCGATGGAGAAGGAGCCCGACACCGCGGAGTTGGCGCCGCCGGTCTGGGTGAAGGAGAAGGTCAGGCTCATCGCGCCCGGATCGAAGGTCGAGAGGGTACCGGCCGGGGTGAAGTTGCCGAGCACATAGATATCCACCACGCGCGAGGTCGCCGGGCCGCTGGCGCTCAAGCCGATCGGCTGCACCGTGCCGGTGAAGTTGCCGACGGCGGAGGTGAAGCTGACCGCCGTGCCGGCCGTCGCGGTCACCGTGCTCAGCGTCAGGAAGGTGCCGGCGGTGCCGTTCAGGTCGCCGGTCCCGCTGCCAATGGCAGTGAAGAGCGTGTTGGTGAAGGTGGTGCCCAGGCCGATGACGGGGGCGCTGGCACTGATGCCGGTGATCGCCGCAGCGGCGGTGCCGTTGATGGTCGCGGCCTGGGACGCCCCCGCCGCAACAGTGGTGGCCAGCGCAGCAGCGGCCACGATCTTGGTGATGTTCATGAAGGATCCCTTCCGTCGTGGCCCAGGCTTCCCTGGACCCGAAACGGATTCAGCAATCCGCGTGCCAAGCGCACAACTCTTTGGTGATACTCATGAAATCTGCGGGAGGCGGTGCCTCGCCATCCGCTTCTGTAAAGGATCCCGACACATATCGGAGAGGTCGGGCCGCTAGCCCCCCCTGGCGGCCCCCTGCCAGAATGGGTTGGGCGGCGGCCATCGCCTTGTATGCCCTTGTGAAAGGCGGGGCTTCCTCGGCCAGCAATGGGGCCGGTGGGCCAGCCCTCGCCAGCCGGACCCCGCGATGCCGCTGGCTGTCCCGCATGACCCGCGGCTGGCGGGGCCGACCCGGGATGCCGGCCCGGCCCCGCCCTCGCGGGCCGCCCGACACCCGAAGGCGGCAAGGCGACCTGCCGGGTCCGTCACCCGGGGGGCCATGCGGCGGCCCGAAATGGGATGAGGGCCGGGAAGCGATCCCGCATGCCGCCCTGGGCCGGCGGACGGCAGCCGGTGCGCGACAGGCGCAAGGCCGAACGGGACCAGCCTCATCGGTTCCGGCCCGTCGCCGGGGCGGTGCTGTCGGGATCCGGCACCGCCGCCCGCCCTCCAGTTCAGGCAATTCCTTATGGTGTTGAATTTATATCTTTATTTCGCATCACCCTGGATACATGAGGGTATCCCGTAGATCCTTCCGCACGGCTGCATGGCGCATGGCTGCATGGACAGGCCGGTCCCGACGCCGGCGCCATTCGGGCCTGCCCGTCGCTTGTGGCCGCCACGCCAAGCCCCGCGCGGCGGGCCTCCAGGCCCTGAATCCAGCCGACCAACGCCCCGTTCCGGGATGCAAGCCCAGCCATGTCAGTCCCAGCCCTGCCAGTCATCGTCAGAACGGAGCGGGTCCAGTGCTTCGATACCCTCGGCGTTCTCTGGCGCGGGCTGGAAGCCGAGGCCGAGGTCTCCTTCTTCCAGTCCTGGACCTGGGTCGGCTGCCTGGCGGCGGAGCGCTACCCCGATCCCATCCTGTTGCGGGCCGAGCGCGGCGGCCGGCTGGCGGGCCTTGCCCTGTTCAATCGCCGCCGCGGCCGCCTGCACCTGGCCGAAAGCGGCGATGCGGAGCGCGACCGGCCCTTCGCCGAATACAACGGCCCGCTCGCCATTGATGGGGACGCCGCCGCCGCCCTGCTGCGGGCTGCCTGGGACGTCGCCGGGGCGCGCCGCCTGGTGCTGGGCGGCGCGCCGCCCGGCCTGCCGGCGCTGGCCGGCGGCGTCGCGCTGCGCCAACAGGTGCGGGAGGCGCCCTTCCTCGATCTCGACGCCCTGCGGGCTGCCGGCGGCGACTACCTGGCGACGCTCAGCGCCAATACCCGCTACCAGATCCGCCGCTCCAACCGGCTCTATGCCGCGGGCGGCGACCTGGCACTGGCGGCGGCGGCGGATGCGGCGACGCTCGAGGCCTGGTTCGGGGAGTTGGCGGCGCTGCATGATGCCAGCTGGGCCCGGCGCGGCCAGCCCGGCGCCTTCGCCACGCCCTGGCTGAGGCGTTTCCATCGCCGCCTGATGGCCGATGCCCTGGCACGCGGGGAGCTGAACCTGCTGCGCGTCACCGGCGGCGCCGGCCTTGTCGGCATTCTTTACAACTTCCGGCATCGCGGCCGGGTGCTGGCCTATCAGAGCGGCCTGGCCGACCCGGCCGGCCAGCCGCATGCCCGGCCCGGCCTGACCTGCCACGCCCTCGCCATCGCACAGGCAGTGTCGCGTGGCGACCGGGTCTATGATTTCCTGGCGGGGGGGCAGCGGTACAAGCTGAGCCTGGCCGACCGCCAGTCCAGCCTGGTCTGGGTGGAACTGGCCCGGCCCTGGTCCCCGGCCGGGCTGCTGGCACGGCTGGCCGGCCTGCGGCGCCGGGCTGCCGCAGCCGGGGACGCCGCCCACCTCGCCCGAGCGTCGGACAACTAGGCATGTCCGCCAGGGCCGGCCGCGGCTTGCGCCCAGACACCAGAGCGGCATAACCGCAAAGCGGCGGTCGCGGGACAGATCCGCGCCTGGCGACATTGGGCGACCCGTCGCGATCCACCCAGGATGTCCGGGCGATCAGCGGCAGACGGGGGCGGCGGGCGATGCCGCAACAGCAATCCGGCGACAACTACCCGTGCAGGGCGTTGGCCAGACACGACACAGCTTGTTGTGATATCAAATCGTGTTGTTGGCAATCTTTACAGCCCCTCGCCCCGGCGTTGGGCGGCGGAATCCCAAGCCACTGAATCCAGGCTTGTTTTCGAACTGGCTCGGTTCTTGCTGGAATATCGTTCCGTGCAAGACCCCGCGACCTGTTCCCTGCCAACTCGCGAATGACGCCTGCGACCATGGCCCGAGCGTCCCGCGCCGCTCCCGGGCCCCCCGGATATCCTCAATGCCCCAACCGCTGCCCCTCTACCCGCCACCCGGCTCAGGCTTGCATGTCCGTCCCACCCTGCCGGACGACGCGCCCGGCATGACGCCGCCCGCCGGACCCGACGATCCGCCGGTGGTCGTCCTGCCCGAACCCGATGCGGCACGGACGCGCGCCACCACCAAGCGCTCGCCCACCGATGCCGATTCCGCGGTGGGCCAGCGCATCCGCGACCGCCGCCTTGCCATGGGCATGCCGCTCAGCGAGCTCAGCGCCCGCATCGGCGTCTCCAACCCGCAGATGCACCGCTATGAATGCGGCCTCACCCGGGTCGCCGCCAGCCGGCTGATCGCCATCGCCGCGGCGCTCGGCGTCTCGGTGGACATGCTGACCAGCAACACGGCCGAAGCCGGCCGCCTCGGCCCGGCCGAGGAGGCGGAGGTGGGGCTGCTGCTCAAGGCCTTCAGCAATATCGGCCAGCCGGAGCAGCGCAGCGCCCTCATTGCCCTGGCCCGTTCCATGGCCGAGGCGGAGACCAGCGGCCACGACTGATCCCGGCGTCATGGGCCATGACCATGGGCCATGACCGCCGATAGTCGCTTTCCGGTCCTGCAGGCGCCGGATGGCTCCGGAGGGGCGTTCGGTGTCGCGGCCGGCTTCGCCGGCGCCAGGTCGGCCCAACCCCGCCAGCAGTCGGGTTCACGATGGCGGGCAGCGGCCCGGATCAGCGGCCCACCGCCAGCATGTGTTCCGCCCGCGTCCCGCCCAGCAGCTCCGTCACCCGCAGCCGCCAGGGGCCAGGCGCCGCCGCGGCACCGGCGGGCAGCCGCCAGGGGCGCGCTTCCGCGCCGCGCAGCAACAGGGTCCAGCTGCGGTCCGGCCGTGCCTCCCCCGCCGGATCCAGCAAATCGATGCGCAGGACCGTCGCGGCCGCCGGGCTGGGCCCGGCAAGGCCGAGCATGAACTCCGCCGTCTCCCCGGCCGCAGCCTGATCGGGGCCGTGGATCACCGGGCCCGGCAGCGCCGCGGGCGAGAGCACCAGCACCGCCGGCCGCACCCCATCCAGCGTCACCTCGGCCGTGGCGGCCGGGGCCAGGCCCGGTCCCTCTCCCATGTGGCGGAGCAGCCACCCCTCCGCCGGCGTCACCCGCACCGTCGCCGGCGGCAGCGGCCGGCCCTCGGGGCCCAGCCCGCGCTGCAGCGCCAGCAGCCGCACCGCGCCGGTGCGCGCTTCCCGCTGCTCCAGATCGGGCGGACCCTCGGCAGCCAGGGCCGGGGCGGTGCCGGCCATGGCCAGCAGGCGGGCGAATTCAGCGGCCGGACCGGGCTCCGCCCCGGCCTCCCGTTGCAGGACCTCGGGGCGGCGCAGCGGCAGGCCGGCCAGCGCCGGCACGGGCAGCCTTTGGCCGCGACCGTCGAAGGTGCCGGGCTCGGCGGCATCCGTCAGCAGAACCCCGCCGCGGGCGGCGAAGGCGCGGATCGCCGCTGCCTCGGCAGGCCCGAGGGCGATGGCATGCGGCAGCACCAGCGCCCGCAGCCCGTCCGGCACGCCCTGCGCCAGCATGGCCGGCGTCAGCCAGCGCGGCGCGACGCCGGCGCGGTCCAGCGCGCCCTGGGCGCGGCGGAGCGCGGCACGCCAGGCGCTGTCCTCCTGGTGCTCGATCTCCTCGCCACGGGCGGCCCAGGAGGCGCCGTCGCGCTGCCAGTCTGCCCGCCGGTCCAGCAGCCAGCGCAGCCGGAAGCTGGGTTGGGAATAGAGGATGCCGACCGCGCCGGCGACGGGCTCGGCCGCCAGCCACTGCGCCGGGATGCCGCCACGCAGCGCCGCGAATTCGGCGGCCGAGGCCAGGCCGCGCGGCCCCGGCGTGCCGTCCGCCGCGACGATGTCCTTCTCGCCGTCCCAGACGATGGTGCCGCGCATGCCCAGCAGCGCCTGGCGCCAGAGGCGGTGCCATTCCGCCGGCGTCTGCAGGAAGCTGGTGGAAAGCAGCACCAAGCCCGGATTCAGGCCACGGGCGATGGCGGCATTGCCGTCGAAATCATAGGTCTCCAGCACGTCGACCGCCTGGGAGAGCAGGCCGTAGTCCCAGCCGCCCCAGCCCGGCCGCTGGCCGCCGCCGATGCCGGCCAGCAGCGCCGGATCCACCCCATGCACGGCATCCCGCCCCGCCCGCAGCGCCCGGGCGAAGACGATGTCCATCCAGGCCTTGAAGTCGGACCAGGCGGAGTGGTTGCCGTCGGTCCGCGCCAGGGCGGCATCGGTCGTCTCCGGCAGCACCGCTTCCCAGGTCGCGAAGGCGCTGCCCCATTGCGCGTTCAGCGCATCGAGCGAGGGGTATTCGCCGCGCAGCCAGTCGCGGAAGCCGGCCAGCGCGTGCGGCGAGAGATCGAAATCCCAGGCCGCCGAGAGGTCGGCGATCCCCGGCTCGTCGCCAAGATTGAGGAAGAAGGGGAGCGCCGGCGCGGCGAGGTCGCGGTGCAGCCGGGCATGCGCCGCCATGCGGCCCCGGATGCGCGCCAGCCAGGCGGGGTCGGACAGGCTGGGCTCGCGGTGGAAGAGCGTCGGGTCGGCCGGGTTCTCCCGGTAGCGGCGCTGCACCTCGAGGTATTCGTGGTTCACCGGCAGGCCGGGCCGGAAGCGGTGATAGGCGCTGTAGAAGTCGGTGGCGATGTTCTCGACATACCAGCGCAGGCCGGCCGCTTTCAGCGGCGCGGTGGCGCGGCGTGCCGCCGCCGGGTCGATCGCGTCGCGCTGGCCGAAGACCAGGGCGCCGGAATAGCCGAGGCGCGGCAGGGCGGCGAAGGCCTCCGGCGTCGTTGGCCGGTGCCAGAGGATGATCTCGTAATCCGGCCAGCGTTCGGCCGGGGTCTGCGCCGCGGCGGGAAGGGCGAGGAGCAGGGCGGCACCTGCCAGGCAACCCAGTGCCGCCCTGCGAGGGGACTTTGCCCCCTCGCGCTTCCCCGGCCAGGGCCACAGGGCCCTTGGCCCCCCTGGGCCTGCCACCCGCGGCGGCTCAGGGCCGTCCGATGGAGTGGTAGTGGAAGCCTGCCTCGCGCATGGCCTCGGGGTCGTAGACGTTGCGGAAGTCGAGCAGGACGGGGCCGCGCATGGCGGC
>NZ_SMOA01000540.1 GCF_004353985.1 Paracraurococcus ruber
GGGCGGGCGACCCGGCCCGGTCGCCCGCCGCCGGCGGGCGCCGGGCTTCACCCTGGTCGAGGCGGTAGTGGCGCTCGCCATCCTGGGCGGCACCCTGGCCGCCATCCTGCCGCCGCTGGCCGCGGCGCTGGGCGCCCTGGGCGGGCGGGAGGCGGCGCTGGCCGACGCCATGCGGGCGCAATCCCTGCTGGAGGCGCATGCGCCGCCCGGCGCCACCCTGCCGGGCCGCTGGGAAGGGCCGGGCTGGCGCGTGCAGACCGGCCGTGGCGAGGAAGGCCCGCGCGGCGCGGTGCTGCGCCCGGTGCTGGTCCAGGCCGGCGGCGTGACGCTCGCCACCCTCCGCCCCGGGCCGCCGGAGGCGGCGCGATGACCCGCCCCGGCTTCACCCTGGTGGAGACGCTGGTCGGGCTGGTGCTGCTCGGCCTCGTCGCGGCGCTCGGCCTCGCCGGGCTCGGGCTGGTCGGCCGGGCCGGCGCCAGCGCGGCGCCGGATGCCGCCACCCTGCTGCTCGCCCAGGACCAGCTCCGGGCCAGGCTGGTCGGCGCGCTGCCGCTGCTGGCGGAAGGCCCGGGCGGCCTTCCCACCCTGCTCTTCGAGGGCGGGGCGGACCACCTGGCCTTCGTCGCGGACCTGCCGCCGCGCTTCGGCGTCGCCGGCCCCGCCTGGCTCGAGCTGCGTCGGGAGGAGGCGGGGCTGCTGCTGCGCTGGCGCCCCCTGGCCGGCGCCGCGTCGGGGGAAGGCGCGGCGGGCCGGCCGCTGGTCGCGGGCCTCGCCGGGCTGCGGCTACGCTATTTCGGCACCCCGCGCGGCGAGGATCCGCCGGGCTGGCGGGCCGACTGGTCGGGGGCGACGCGCCTGCCGCGGCTGATCGCGCTGGACGCCGAATTCCCGCCCGGCGATGCGCGGGCTTGGCCGGCCCTGGTCGTGGCGCCGCGCCTGGCGGCGGGGGGCGCGCCATGACCCCGCCCCATCTGGCCGCGGCCTTCGCCTGGTGGCGGGGGGAGCTGGCCGGGATGCTGCCCGCCGCCCTGCGCGCCCGCGGGCCGCGCCGGGTGGTGGACCTGCGCGGCGAGGCGCCGATGGTGGCCTGCCGCCGCCGCGGCGCCTGGCAGGCGGAGGCGCCGCTGGAGGAGGCCGCGCACCGGTTGCGGGCCGAGCCGACGCTGCTGCTGGCGGTGCCGGAGGGCTGGGTGCTGCGCCGGCGGCTGCGGCTGCCCGAGGCCGCCGAGGCGCGGCTGGCGGCGGTGCTGGACTTCGAGCTGGAGCAGCACATGCCCTTCGCCGCGGCCGAGACCGCCTGGTCCGCCCGCATCGCCCGCCGCCTGCCGGAGGAACAGCGGATCGAGGTGGAGGTGGCCATCCTGCCCCTGCGCCTGGTGGCGCCCGCCGCGGCGCGGCTGCGGACGGCGGGCCTGCGCGCCCCGCTGGTGGCGACCCCCGATCCGGCCCGGCCCTGGCCGGCGCTACGGCTCGACGCCCTGTCGCCCCCCGGGCGGCGCTGGCGGCCGCTCGCCGGGGCGGCGCTGGCCGCAATGGCCGGGCTGCTCGGCCTGCATCTCGCCTGGGACGGGCTGCAGCGGGAAGCGGCGATGGCGGCGGCGGTCGAGGCGCGGGCCGCCCCGGCGCGCGCCGGCGCCGAGCGGACGCTGCTGCTGGAGGCGGAGGTCGCGGCGCTCCGCGCCCGG
>NZ_SMOA01000541.1 GCF_004353985.1 Paracraurococcus ruber
CCAGAGCGCCCAGCGCCCGCCCTCCCCCCCCAGCCGGTCCAGCGCCGCCGCCAGCGGCCCCGGCCGGGCGCAGACCAGCGCGCCGCCGGGATCGGCGAAGGCCAGCGACCATTCGTCGAGGGCGCCGCGCAGCACCGGCGCGGCATGCGATGCCGGGCCCCGCGGCGGCTCCTCGACCTCGTCCGCATCGGCGCAGAAGGCGACCGCGCCCGGCGCCCGCGCCGCGGCCCAGGCGAACCAGCCCAGCGCCGCGGGATCGAGCAGCATCCCGGCGGGCAGCAGCAGCACCAGGTCGGCATCGGCCTCGCCCACCGCCATGCGCTCGGCGCCCGCACCGGCGGGGCGGAGGCCGAGGCGCGGGTCCTGCGCCGCCGCCTGCCGCGCCAGCGCCAGGGCGGCGGGCGGCGCCAGCAGGGTCGCGGTCCAGCCCGGCAGTCCCTGCGCCTGCAGGCTGTCCAGCGTGCGGCGCAGCCCGCGCACCGTGCCGGCGCTGCCATCGAGCACGACATGCACGCGCAGCGCCGGCGCGCCGGGCGGCGGCGGCACCGCGTGCTGCCGGCGGAACTGCGCATAGAGCTCCGGCGGCCAGGCGGCGAAGCTTTCGACCTGCGGCAGCCGGTCCTCCAGCCGCTGCAGCGTCGCGCGCATCTCGGCGATCTGCGCCGCGAGCGATTGCAGGGCCGGCCGCGCCGCCGCCGGGGTGACCTCCAGGGCATGCGGCGCGCCGACCGGGCGGCCGGTGCCCGTCTCGCGCAGCAGGATGCAGGCGGCGCGCTCCTCCGCCAGGATGCGGCGGCCATCCCAGGCCAGCCGGAAGCCGAAGGCGCCGTCCGGCCGCGCCAGCGCCGCCTGGACCGTGCCGACCACCTGGCCGTCGCAGAGCACCTCCAGCGCCACCGGCGCGCCGTCGCCGCGGCGGGCCCAGCCGCAGATGCGGTCGCCGGTGACGTAGTCGATGCCGCCGGCGAGGCCCGCGGCCTCGCCCTCCGCCCAGCCGGCCAGCGCCGCCGCCGCATCGGCCCAGAGCATGCCGTGCCGCGCCGCCAGCGCCTCGGCCACCGCCGGCAGGCCGGCGAGGCGGCGGAGCAGCGCCGCGCCGCCGGGCGCCTCCTCCTCGGGCGTCGATGGATGCAGGGCGAAGCGGTGGCGCAGCCAGGCGGCGACCACGCGCCGCTCCCCGGGCGCCATGCCGTCCTGCGGCGGGCCGAGGCCGTCCACCAGCGGGTGCAGCACGTCGCGCCGGAAGCGCGGGCTGCCCAGCATGCCCCGCAGCAGGTCCAGGCGCGTGGCGGCCGGCGGCGGCGCATCGCCGTCCAGGCCACGGCCGAGCAGGGCGAAGGCGGCATGCGCCGCGTCATCCGGCAGGACCGGCATGCGCAGCCAATGCAGGCCGGAGGCGAGCGCCGGCAAGGCGGCGGCGAGCATCGCCTGCCCGGCCGGCCATTGCGCCGCCAGGATCTCCGCCGCCGCCGGCAGGCCCAGCAGCGCGGCCAGCAGCGCCCCGGCATGCGGCGGGTCGCCCGCAACGGGCGCCGCGCCGAGCCGGTCCGCGAGGAAGGCGGCGCAGCGCCGCAGCGCCGGCCTGGGCAGCGCGCCAGCGGCCAGGGCGCCATCCCCCTCGAGCGGCGCCAGGACCGCGCGGCGGAAGCGCTCGCCCGACAGCGCATG
>NZ_SMOA01000542.1 GCF_004353985.1 Paracraurococcus ruber
TAGGTCGCCTCGCCGGCCGCGCGCCCGCGGCCCCTGATGCCGTCGCGCCGCGGGGTCCCGCGGGCGCGACACGCCAGGGCCGCCCCGGGGCCGGAGAGGGATAGGACGCGATGCCGCCGCGGCCGCCCTGCCTGGCGATGCGCCCAGGGGAAGCGGCCGGCCGGGCTTCGCGGTGCGCGATCCAGCCGCGCCCGTCCATGGCGGGCCGCCTGCCCGCGCCGCGCCGCCGCGGCGATGGATCGGGGGCCGGGGATCGCCCGGCGCCCGCGGGGCGGTCAGCCCGGCCGGACCTCGATGCCGGTCAGGCCGGCGGCCAGGGCAAGCCGCAGATCGCGCTCGGGCAGGGCGATGCAGCCTTCGGTCGGCGCCAGGTCGGACCGGGCCAGGTGCAGGAAGATCGCGCTGCCCCGGCCCCGCTCGACCGGATCGTCGTTCCAGCCCAGCACGCCGATCAGGTCGTAGAGCGGGTCCTCCCGCCACAGCCGCTCATGCCGGGCCGCATGGGGCAACCGCACCGGTCGGTTGTAGGCGGCATCGGCCGGGTCGTCGCACCAGCCATCCTCGGGCGACAGCGGCTCGAGCCGCACCCGGCAGGCCGGGGGCGCGACGCGGTCGGCGCGGTAGAGCACCCGGCGCAGCGGCAGGACCCCGGCCGGGGTCGCGCCATCCCCTTCCCGCTTCTCCGCCCGGATGCCACCCTTGCCCAGGGCGCAGCGCCAGGCATGCGGCCCCAGCCGCAGGATGCGGTCCGGCCCCACCACCGCGCGGCCGGGATCGGGCGGCGCCATGCTCATCGCGTCCGGCTCATCGCAACGCGCTCACGCTGCGGGGCTCGGCGCGCGGGGTCACGCCAGCAGATGGCCGAAGCGGGTCGCCTTGGTGGCGAGGTAGCCGTCATTCACCCCGTTCGGCGGGAAGGCGTGCTCCACCCGCCCCTCCACCGCGATGCCGCAGGCGGCCAGCGCCCTGAGCTTCTCCGGGTTGTTGGTCAGCAGCCGCACCCGCTCGATCCCCAGCTCCCGCAGCATCGTGGCGGCGACCAGGAAATTCCGCTCATCGGCGCCCCAGCCCAGGGCACGGTTGGCATCCAGCGTGTCGAGCCCGGCATCCTGCAGCGCATAGGCGCGCAGCTTGTTGACCAGGCCGATGCCTCGCCCTTCCTGCGCCAGGTAGAGCAGCACGCCGGCCCCCGCCTCCGCCATCCGGGCGATGGCGCCCTGCAGCTGCGGCCCGCAATCGCAGCGGAGCGACCCCAGCAGGTCGCCCGTGAAGCATTCCGAATGCATGCGGGCGAGCGGCGCATCCGCCGCCTCCGGCCGGCCGATCAGGATGGCCAGGTGCTCGATCCCGCCATCGGCGGCGCGGAAGGCGGCGACCCGCGCATCCGGGGCGGCGGCCAGCGGCACCGCCGCCTCGGCCACCTTGCGCAGCGTGGTGGCGGCGCCGGCCGGATAGGCCAGGACCTGCGCCGCCTCGACCGCCAGCAGGTCGTGGCGATGCAGCCCGGCGCCATCCCGCAGCGGGGTGGCGACCAGGGCGGGCAGCAGCCGGCCGAGCTTGGCCAGCGCCAGCGCGGCGGCGGCGCCGGCGGGGGCGACCGCGCGTTCCGGCCGCGGCGCGTCGGGCAGCAGGCGCTCCGCGGTG
>NZ_SMOA01000543.1 GCF_004353985.1 Paracraurococcus ruber
CCCGCGCCGGAGGCTGCGGCGCGCCCGGCCCGGGCGCTGGCGGTCGTCGCCCGCCCCGGCTTGCGCCCGCGCGGCCGCGCCGTCACATGCCGGCGGAGCGTTCCGGAGTGCCTGCCCGATGCTGCCGACCCATGGCCGCTACGCCTACCATCCCTGGCCCGGGCGCGCCCGCTATGCCTGGCCCGGCGGGGCGAAGCTGGCGGTCTATCTCGGGGTGAACCTCGAGCATTTCGCCTTCGGCGAGGGGCTGGGCGCCGAGCTGGCGCCGGGGGGGCCGCAACCGGATGTGCTGAACTACGCCTGGCGCGACTACGGCAATCGCGTCGGCGCCTGGCGGCTGCTGGAGATGCTCGACGCGCTGCGCCTGCCGGCGACGGTGCTGCTGAACAGCGCGATGTACGACTACGCGCCGGACCTTGTGGCGGCGCACCGCGCCCGCGGCGACGAGATCGCCGGCCATGGCCGCACCAATTCCGAACGGCAATCGGTGCTGGACGAGGCCGCCGAGCGCGGACTGATCGCCGAGAGCACCGCGGCGATCGCGCGGCACGAGGGCCGGCCACCGCGCGGCTGGCTCTCCCCCTGGATCGCCGAGAGCCGGACGACGCCCGACCTGCTGGCGGAGGCCGGCTACCGCTACACGCTGAACTGGTGCATGGACGACCAGCCGGTCTGGATGGCGACGCGCGGACCCTCCGCCCCTGGCCGCCTGCTGGCGATCCCCTACCCGCAGGAGGCGAACGACATCCCGAGCGTGGTGGCGCGCAAGGACGGGGCGGAGCAGTTCGCCGCCATGGTGCTGGCGGATTTCGAGGAAAGGCTGGAGCAGGTGGCGCGCGACGGCATTCCGCAGGTGATGGGCATCGCGCTGCATCCCTACATCATCGGCCAGCCCTACCGGCTGCGGGCGCTGCGCGGCGCGCTTTCCGCCATCGCCGCGCGGCGGAATGCGGTCTGGATCACCACCGCGGGCGCCGTGTACGACCACGCGCTGACTCTGCCCGAGGGAGCGGTGCCGTGAGGCGCGCCCTCCTCGCCGCCGCGCTGCTGCTCGGCGCCTGCGTCTCCCAGCCCGACCCGACCACGCCGCAACCGGTCGCCGCCGTTGATGTGCAGCGCTATCTCGGCACCTGGCACGAGGTGGCGCGGCTGCCGATGTGGGCGCAGGATTCCGCGACGGTCTCCTGCGAGGATGTCACCGCCACCTACACGCCGCGGCCGGATGGCCGCATCGGCGTGCTGAACCGCTGCCTGAATGCGCTGGACGGTGACAGGCCGCGGCAGGCGGAGGGCCAGGCCTATGCGGTGGAGGGCAGCGGCAATGCCCGGCTGCGCGTCAGCTTCTTCTGGCCTTTCTTCGGCAATTACTGGGTGCTCGGCCTCGATCCCGACTACCGCTGGGTGGTGGTGGGGGAGCCGTCGCGCCGCTGGCTCTGGGTGCTGTCGCGCACGCCGCGCCTGCCGGAGGCCGAGTTGCAGACGGCGCTCGGCATCGCCCGGGCGAATGGCTACGACCTGGGGCCGCTGAAGGTCGCGCGGGCGCAGCGCGGCTGACCGCGGCGGGCGCGGCGGCGGAACGGCCGGCCGCTTCCCCGCGGCGCAGCCGCGCTGCCTGCCGGCCGCCGCGCGCATGGCGGGG
>NZ_SMOA01000544.1 GCF_004353985.1 Paracraurococcus ruber
GCGCGGGCGGCGGCCCGGGCGGCGCGGCGCAGCCGGCCAGGATGGCGGCCGGCAGGGCGGCCAGGGCGGCCAGCCGGGCGGCGGCGCAGGCGGTCATCGGCGACACCGTAACGAAACGGCGGGCCGCGGCCCAGCCGCCGCCCTGGCCGGCCGGGTGCAAAGCCGCGGGGACACACCGTATATGCAGCGCCGCGGCAGGCATGGCAGGGGGAATGGGGGCATGGCGGAGAGCATCCTGATCGGCCGGGGCGACCGCCCTTGCGAGCTCCTGCTCTCCCGCGCCAACCGCCATGGCCTGGTCGCCGGCGCCACCGGCACCGGCAAGACCGTGACCCTGCAGGTGATGGCCGAGGCCTTCTCCCGCGTCGGCGTTCCGGTCTTCTGCGCCGACATCAAGGGCGACCTGTCCGGCATCGCCCTGCCCGGCAAGCCCAACCCGAAGCTGGAAGCGCGGGCGCATGAGCTGGGGGTCGCCGACTTCGCCTATGAGGCGGCGCCGGGGATCTTCTGGGACGTCTTCGGCCAGCAGGGCCACCCGCTGCGGGCGACGGTGGCGGAGATGGGACCGCTGCTGCTGGCCCGGATGCTGG
The DNA here is from genome assembly GCF_004353985.1 of Paracraurococcus ruber. Lineage (GTDB taxonomy): Bacteria > Pseudomonadota > Alphaproteobacteria > Acetobacterales > Acetobacteraceae > Paracraurococcus > Paracraurococcus ruber. Next base: position 591 of record NZ_SMOA01000544.1, read on the forward strand.
AGCTGAACGACACGCAGGAGGGCGTGCTCAACATCGCCTTCAAGCTGGCCGACGACGAAGGCCTGCTGCTGCTGGACTTCAAGGACCTGCGTGCCATCCTGGCGCATGTCGCCGACCGCGCGGCGGAGCTGCGGGACCATTACGGCCAGGTTGGCAAGGCCACGATCGGCACCATCCAGCGCCGGCTGCTGGTCCTGGAACAGGCGGGCGGCGAGCAGTTCTTCGGCGAGCCGGCGCTGTCCCTGGCCGACCTGATGCTGGTGACGCCGGATGGCCGCGGCGCGGTCAACATCCTCGCCGCCGACAAGCTGATCCACAGCCCGCGGCTCTACGCCACCTTCCTGCTCTGGCTGCTGAGCGAGCTGTTCGAGGAGCTGCCCGAGGTGGGCGACCTCGACAAGCCGAAGCTCGTCTTCTTCTTCGACGAGGCGCATCTGCTGTTCCGCGACGCCCCCCGGGCGCTGACCGAGAAGGTGGAGCAGGTGGTGCGCCTCATCCGATCCAAGGGGGTGGGGATCTATTTCGTCACCCAGAACCCGCTCGACCTGCCGGCGACGGTGCTGGGGCAGCTCGGCAACCGGGTGCAGCATGCGCTGCGCGCCTTCACGCCCGCCGAGCAGAAGGCGGTGCGCGCGGCGGCGGAGACCTTCCGGCCCAACCCGCGGCTCGACGTCGCGGATGCCATCACCCATCTGGCGGTGGGCGAGGCGCTGGTCAGCACCCTGCAGGCGGATGGGTCGCCGAGCATGGTGGAGCGCGCCCGCATCGCCCCGCCGCGCGGCCGGATCGGGCCGGTGACGGCCGAGGAGCGGGCGGCGCTAATGGCGCGCAGCCCACTGGCCGGGCATTACGACGCGGCGGTGGACCGCGAGAGCGCCTATGAGCGCCTGGCCGGCCGCGCCACCGCGGCGCCAGCCTCCGGCCCCTGGCAGGCGGAAGGGCCGCGCGGGCCGGCGCCGGTGCGCAGCGACAATCCCTGGGGCGGCGTATCGCTGCCGCCGCGCCCGCTGCCGGAGGCGCCGGCCCAGGGCGGCCGGGTGCC
>NZ_SMOA01000545.1 GCF_004353985.1 Paracraurococcus ruber
GGCGAGCGCCATCATGGCCGCCCGGCCCGGGACGGCCGCGCCGCCGCGACCGGACCGCCGTGCCCCGGCGCCCGCCGGCGGCGCGGCGTGCCCGTCGGCAGGATGCCGCGGCGAGGATCCAGGCGCGCCGGACATGGCCGCTACCCGACGCAGCCGGCCGCGTCCGCGACGGGCGGCGCCGCGGCCAGGTCGGCCAGTTGCAGCGCCGCCGCCTCGGGCGGCATGTCGGGGCGGATGCGCAGCCAGCGCCGCGCCGGGACGTTGCCGGCGATCAGCAGCGTGGTGTGGCGGTCGGGGCGTTCCTCGTCGACGGCCTGGCCGAGCCGGCGCGCCACGTCGCGCAACTCGGCCGGCGCGCCGGTCAGCAGCCGCCAGTCGGGGTAGCTGCCGTATTTCGCCGCCCAGGATTTCAGCCGCTCGGGCCGGTCGCGCCGCGGGTCGGTGGTCAGGTGCACCAGCCGCGGCGCCGCGCCGCGCTCCGTCGCCGCATCGACGATGGACAGGCTCCGGGCGGCCAGCAGCGGGCAGGCATCGGGGCAGGCGGTGAAGATCCAGCCGACCAGCACGGTGCGGCCCCGCAGCACGTCCTCGTAGAAGCGGACCGCCCGGCCGTCCTGGTCGGTCAGCGCGGCATTGGAGAAGTAGTCCCGCTCCCGCGCGTCGCAGTCGAGCGCCGCGGCGGGGCGGGCGAGGCCGCCGGCCGCCAGGCCCGCCAGCAGGCCGCGCCGCGTCAGTCCCATGCCGTTCATGCCGCCGGCCCCCTTCCGTCCAGCGCCGCCGCGACGGCGGCGGCGATCTGCTCCGGCGCCGGCAGGCCGAGCAGCCGCCGGATCTCGCCGCGCCGCGCATCCAGCACCACCACCATCGGCGCATGGTCGGCGCCTGGCTGCGGCCCGCCGAGGCGGCGCAGCACGTCGTCCAGCGCCGGCGGCGCGATGCTGACCAGGCTCCAGCCCGGCCCGGCGCCGAAGCGCCCGCCATACTCCGCCAGCGCCTCCGGCGTGTCGGCCAGCGGGTCGAGCCCGATGGAGAGCAGCCCGGCCTCGCGCGGCAGGCGCGGGCCGAGGATCTCCTGCGCGCCGGCCATGGCGGCGGAGACCACGCCGCAGAGCGCGGCGCAGCCGGTCAGGACGAAGTCGATGGCGACGACGCGCGGCCCGATGACCTCGGAGACCAGGCGCCGCCGCTGCCGCGCCGCATCGGTGACGCGCACATCGGGCAGCGCCCCGCGCAGCCGCGCCACGCCGCCGGCCGCCACCGCCGGCGCCGTGCCGTGGTGGTGCCCGTCATGCGCCTGCGCCGGCAGCGCCAGACCGCCGAGGGCGAGGCCGAGCGCGGCGCGCCGGCCGAGCAGGACCCCGCTCATGGCGCCACCGCCCGCAGCGTGATGTGCGGCAGCGTGCCCGGCTGCAGGCCGAGCGACGGCGATTCCACGTAGAGCGTCACCGGGCCGGGCCGCGGCGCGGCCACCTCGGCCTCGTAGAGCCCGTCGCCGAGCGGCCGCAGCGGCACCAGCGACTGCCAGTGGCCGGCGAACTGCACGAGGCGGGCGCGCAGGTCGGGCGCCGCGCGCCAGGCCGGCTCGCCCGCCGGCCCGCCCAGGCGGACGCGCACCGC
>NZ_SMOA01000546.1 GCF_004353985.1 Paracraurococcus ruber
GACCGGCGGCGGATACCGGGCCCTCGGCGCGCCGGCGGCCCGGGGTCGGGCATGGGCGCCGCGCGGCCGTAGCCCGTCCTCCGGGGCGGCGTGATGCGCTGCGGCGATCGGCGCCCGGCGTCGCCGACGCGCCGGGACACTTTGCCAGCGCCGCCGCGGGGCGCCCGGCGGCCACGGCCATGGGCCAGGCGGCGCAGGGGGCCATGCCGGTCCGGGTGTCTCCCCAGGGTCTCCTCCAGGCATCCCTCTGGGGCCGCCCGGTCGCCCGGGTCGCGCCCCGTCGCATCCGCCATGGCCTGCTGTCCAGCCGGGCGAAGGGCGCGGCGCCGCCGCCCCAGCGGGTCGCCGGGGGCGAGGCCGCGCCCTTCGCCGCCTGTTCGCGGCGCCGCGGGGGGTTGCGGCAGCGGCGCCGGCCGGGGCATGAACCCGGCTCTGCCGCCCCGGAGCCCCGCCGCCTTGGCCGCCCTTTCCCCCGCCGCCCCCTGATGCGGCGCGTCCTTCGCTTTGCCGCGGCCAGCGTCGCGATCGCCTGCCTCGTGCTGGCGCTGAAGCTGGGCGCCTGGTGGCTGACCGGCAGCGTCGCCCTGCTGGCGGATGCGCTGGAGAGCGTGGTGAACGTCGCCGCCGCCGCGGCGGCGCTGCTGGCCGTCCGCTTCTCCGCCCTGCCGCCGGATGCCAACCATCCCTACGGGCATGCGAAGGCGGAGTATTTCTCGGCGGTGCTGGAAGGCGCGCTGATCATCGTCGCCGCCCTCGCGATCCTGCACCAGGCCTGGGGGGCCTTCCAGGCGCCGCGGGCGCCGGAGCAGGCGGGCCTCGGCCTGATGGTCTCGGCCGTCGCCACCGGGCTGAATGCCGGCTGGTCCTGGCTGCTGTTCCGGGAGGGGCGGCGGGCCCGGTCGCCGGCGCTGCTGGCGGATGCGCGGCACCTGCTGTCGGATGTCGTCACCTCGGGCGGCGTCCTGCTCGGCGTCGGCGCGGTGGCGCTGACCGGGATCCTCTGGCTCGATCCGCTGTTGGCGGCGCTGACGGCGGTGAACATCCTCTGGTCCGGCAGCAAGCTGATGCGCGAATCGGTCGGCGGCCTGATGGACGAGGCAGTGGAGCCCGGCCTGCTGTCGCGCATCCGCGGCGCCGTCTCCACCACCGCCGAGGGCGCGATCGAGGCGCATGACCTGCGCACCCGCCATGCCGGGCGGCTGACCTTCATCGAGTTCCACCTGGTGGTGCCCGGCAGCATGACGGTGGACCAGGCGCATGCGATCTGCGACCGGATCGAGGCCGCGCTGAAGGCCGAGATCGAGGGCGCGACCATCACCATCCATGTGGAGCCGGAGGGCAAGGCCAAGCACCACGGCGTGCTGGTGCTGTGACCCGGGGGGCGGCCGGGCGGCGGGCGGCGACGTCGGCGCGACGGCCGGCCTGGTGGGCGCCAGCGCTCTCCCTGGCCCTGCATGCCGCCGCGCTGGCGGCGGTGCTGCTGCTGCTGGACCGCGCCCCGCCTCCCTCGCCCGGGGATGCGCCGGCCATGGCCATGGTCTTCGATTCGGCGCCCGAGGAGGTGGATTCCGAGGCGGCGCCGGCCGCCGGCGGCCCGGTGCCGCCGCCCTCCGC
>NZ_SMOA01000547.1 GCF_004353985.1 Paracraurococcus ruber
CGCCAGGGCCGACGACCGCGCCGGCCAGGATGCCGGCGGGCCGCAGGCGGCGCCAAATGCAACGGCGCCCGGCGCGACGGCGCCAGCCGTCGGGCCCTGCCCGCCGCGGCGTGGCATTCGCCGCACTCCGCCGGGGCCGGGCCGGCACGTCCGGTGCGATGTCCCGGCGCGGCCCGCCCCCCCCTCGCTACCGCGCCAGCAGCCATTCCGGCAGGCCGGTCACCAGCGTCACCGGGAACAGCGTGCAGAGCACCACGGTGAGCACCAGGCACAGGAAGAAGGGCAGCGAGGCCATCGCCACCTCCGTCTGCTCCTTCCCTGTCATCGTCTGCATGACGAACAGGTTGAAGCCCACGGGCGGCGTGATCTCGGCGATCTCGACCAGCAGCACGATGAAGATGCCGAACCAGACCAGGTCGAAGCCGGCATGCTGCACCATCGGTATCACCACCGAGGTGGTCAGCACGATCATCGAGACGCCGTCGAGCGCCGTGCCCAGCAGGATGTAGACCACGGTCAGGATGGCGATGATGCCATAGGGGCCGAGATCGGCGGCCGCCACCGCCTGCGCCAGCGCCGCCGGGATGCCGGTCAGCGCCATCGCCTTCGTGAGGAAGGCGGCGCCGGCCAGGATGAACATGATCATGCAGGACAGCCGGGTGGCGCCCTTCAGGCTGTCGAGGAAGCTCTGCCAGGTCAGGGTGCCGGTCACCGCGGCCAGCAGCAGGGACCCCAGCACCCCGAAGGCCGCCGCCTCCGTCGCCGTCGCCCAGCCGACGAACATCGTGCCGATGACGCCGATGATGAGCAGCGCGCAGGGAATCAGCTGCGCGCTCTGCCGGAGCTTGGCGAGGAAGGGGATGCGCGCGTCCTGCGGCGGCTGCTTCGCCGGGTTCAGCAGCGCCCAGATGACGATGTAGCCGCTGAACAGCAGCATCACGATCAGCCCGGGCAGGCAGCCGGCGATGAAGACGCGGATGATCGAGACCTCGGCCGCCACCGCATAGACCACCATGATGATGGAGGGCGGGATGAGGATGCCGAGCGTGCCGGAGGTGGCGAGGGAGCCGATCGCCACATCCTCGTCATAGCCGCGCTTGCGCAGTTCCGGCAGCGCGATCTTGGACACGGTGGCGCAGGTCGCGGCGGAGGAGCCGGAGACGCTGCCGAAGATGCCGCAGGCCAGGATGTTCACATGCAGCAGCCCGCCCGGGATGCGCCGCACCCAGGGGGCGAGGCCGTTGAACAGCTCCTCCGACAGCTTGGTGCGGAACAGGATCTCGCCCATCCAGACGAACATGGGCAGCGCCGCCAGCGTCCAGGACCCGGTGGATTCCCAGAAGGCCGAGGCGAGGAAGAGCCCCGGCGTCGGATGCACCATGGTCATCGCCACCCAGCCGACGGCGGCGAGCGACATGGAGATCCAGAGGCCGGCGCCCAGCAGCATGCAGAGCAGGACGAGGAGCAGCAGCGCGAGGGTCAGCAGGTCCATGGTCAGGGGCGTGTCCGCAGGGGGGTGGGGCGGCGAACCGCCGGAAGGCTGCACGGCGCGGGCCGGCGCGGAAGGCCGGCGGGCGGCGCGGCGATGCGGCGGGGCGGCGCGGGCCGGGCC
>NZ_SMOA01000548.1 GCF_004353985.1 Paracraurococcus ruber
GCCGCCGCCGCCGCGGCCCGATGCACCGCGGGCGCCCGCCGGGCCGGCCCGCGCCCCCCGGCCTGTAGCCCCGGCCACGAAACCCTGCTTAGACCCGCCGCATGCCCCCCACCCAAGCCGTGCCCGAGCCGGCCCTGCCGCGCATGCCCTGGGCGCTGCTCGCCGCCGCCTGCCTCGGCATGTTCGCCGCGTCTTCCTCCGGCACCACCCGCGCGCCCTTCCTGATCGACATGGCGCGCGACCTGGAGGCGAGCCTGCCGCTGGTGGCGAACCTGATGGCGCTCACCTCCATCGCCTGGGGCGCCGCGTCCCTGTTCGCCGGCGCGGGATCGGACCGCTGGGGACGACGGCCCTTCCTCATCGGCGGGCCGATCGCGCTCGCGCTCTGCATGGCGGGCCTCTCCTCCTCCGGCAGCTATCTCGAGGCGGCGCTGTGGTCGACGCTGGCCGGCGGCTGCGCCGGCGGCTTCACCGGCGTGCTGATGGCCGAGGCTTCGGCCCGCACGGTGGACCGCCAGCGCGGCCGGGCACTGGGCTGGGTGATGGCCGGGCAGTCGCTGACCCTGCTGGTCGGCGTGCCGGCGGCCGCCTGGATCGGCACCTTCGTCGGCTGGCGCGGGGTCAATCTCTGCGTCGCCGCGCTGGCGGTCTTCGCCGCCACCGGCCTGTTCGCGACGACGCTGCGGCCGGCGGCCGAGGCGCGCGGCGGCGCTGGCGCGGCGCGCACCGGCTTCCGCGCCGCCATGTCGCCCCGCGTGCTGCGCCTGCTGGTCATGGGGGTCGCCGAGCGCATCTGCTACGGGCTGACGGCGGTGTATTTCGCCACCTTCCTGCAGGTCACCTACGGCCTCTCGCTCGGCCAGGTGGCGCTTCCGCTGGCGCTCTTCGCGCTCGGCAACATCCTCGGCACCGTGCTGGGCGGGCAACTGGCGGACCGGCTGCCGGACCGGCAACTGGTCTTCGCCGCCGCCATGTTCGGCTCGGCGCTGGTGGCGCTGGCGCTGTTCGGCTGGCGGGTGGGGCTGGTGCCGACCGTCGCGCTCGGCTTCGGCTATGTGCTGGTGAATGCGCTGGCGCGGCCGGCGCTGATGGCGGCCATGGCCAATGTGCCGGACGAGGTACGCGGCACCGTGCTGGGGCTGAACGTCACCTCGGCCAGCTTCGGCTGGCTGGGGGCGGCATCGCTGGGCGGCTGGATGATGGCGGAATTCGGCTTCGGCGGCTTCGGGCCGCTGACCGCGGGCGTGGCGGTGCTGGGCGGCGCGCTGGCGCTGATGCGCCGCGGCTAGAGCAGATCCCGCTCGGGTGGACTCACCTGAGCGGGTGAAGATGCTCTTCGAATCAAATGACCAGAGCGGTTGCCGTGAGCCATGGCGAACGGGAACCGCTCCAGGCGCATCGCGGAGCGGCGGACGCGCCGCCGGCCCTGCCTTCGCCGGCGACTTGCCGGGATCGGATGGCGGGGCGGCCTGCACGCCGCGCCGCGATCACTGGCCGGGAGCGGCCCGCGTGCCCGGGCGCGCAGGCGGGCGCCCCGGCATCAGGCGGCCGGCGGCCGGCCCGCGATCGCCCGCGTC
>NZ_SMOA01000549.1 GCF_004353985.1 Paracraurococcus ruber
GCCGCCGCCGGGTCGCCGCGCCGGCGGCCCGTCGCCAGCTCGGCCCCCGCGCGGTCGAGCGCCGTCGTCGCGCGCGACAGCAGGCGCAGCGCGGCGGCAGCGGGCACATTGGTATGGACGCTCAGCACGTCACGCGCAGGGGGCCGGTCCCGGGACGGAGCGTCCCTAGCGGCCAGTGCTTACCGAACCGATAGGGTGGCGGATCGCGGCGGGGCGCGGCGGCGGGGCAGCGCGCCGCCGTCCCCCCACCGCAGGAGACGGCGCGGGTCGCGTGGTCAGGGGAGTGCGCCGACCGCCCCGGAGGCCGGCGCTACAGCCGCGCGTCCCGGAACAGGCCGAGCTTCTCCTGCGCCGCCCGGTCGGAATAGGCGAAGAGCAGCAGGCGGCTGTCGGCCCGCAGCGTCAGCGCCTGCCAGGAGGGGACGACGAGGATGTCCCGCTCCTCCAGCCGGTATTCCCGCCCCTCCACCGCCGCGGTGCCGCGGCCTTCCACCACCACGAAGATCGTGCCGTCCGTGCTGCGGCGCGGCCGCGTCTCGAACCCGGCCGGCAGATGGCGGACATGCGCGGCGATGGTCGGCATCACCGGGCCGCCATCCGCCGGGTTGATGAATTCCAGCGCATGGCCGAGATGCGGGTCGGGCGCCTCCGCCCCGGCCAGCGCCAGCAGGCTCTCCCGCCACTCGGCATGGGGGTAGTGGAACAGCGGCTGCCGGGCAGGGCGGCGATCCGCGGCCGTGCCGCGCAGCGGGCGCAGGTTGCGGCCATAGCGGCGCAGGCTGTCGCCGGCGGGGATCGCCTCGGACATCGCCGGCTGGTCCAGCCGCTCGGCGAAGCTCGCCTCGTAGAAGCGGACGGTCGGGATATCGAGCCCGTCCAGCCAGATCATCGGCCGGCCGCTGTCATTGCCGTGGTCGTGCCACTGCCAGTTGGGCGTCAGGACGAGGTCGAAGGGGCGCATGACCGCCTTCTCCCCATCCACCGCGGTGAAGGCGCCATCGCCTTCCATGACGAAGCGCAGCGCGCACTGGGTGTGGCGGTGGCAGGGCGCGACCTCCCCCGGCAGGATCAGCTGCAGTCCGGCATAGAGGCTGGGAATGACCGAGGAGGTGCCGGCGAGGCCGGGATTCTCCAGGATCAGCACCCGCCGCTCCGCCTGCTCGGCGCTGATCAGGCCGCCGGCGCGCAGCAGGTAGTCCCGCGCCGGGCCATAGGCCCAGCGATGCGCCTGGGCGGCCGAACGGGGGGTCGGGGTGACCAGGTTCGCCAGCACCTCCCACAGCGGGTAGAGGCTGTGCGGCCGCATCTCGGCATAGAGCGCCTGGAGCTGGCGGCGCGCCTCCTGCGGCGCGGTGGCGAGTCCGTCCATGCTGCGTTCCTCCGTCCCGGGCGGGCCACCGGACGCGGACGGCGCCCGGCCCGAAGCCAAGGGCGCCGCCGGCGGCGGTGCCGCGACCCCTGGAGAGTAGGGCAGTTGGCGCCGGGGCGCGATCCGGCCGCGGCGGCCCGGGCGCGCACGGGCCGGTCCCGGGCCGGGCGGCTTCACCCGGCGGTGATGCGGCGCCGGG
>NZ_SMOA01000054.1 GCF_004353985.1 Paracraurococcus ruber
GCCGCCCGACCGGCCCCGGCATCGCCCGGCGCATCCGGGCGCCGGGCCAGCGGCTCACCAGCCGGCGAGCGCCCGCACCGCCTGCGGCGTCGGCCCCGCCTGCCGCAACGGCCGCGCCCCGTCCCGCTTCGCCAGCCGCTTGCCGTCGGCGCCCAGCAGCAGCGGGTGATGCGCATAGGCCGGCTCCGGCCAGCCGAGCAGCGCCTGCAGCAGCCGGTGCAGGTGGGTGGCGGGCTTCAGGTCCTCCCCGCGCGTCACCAGCGTGATGCCCTGCAGCGCATCGTCATGGGTGACGCAGAGATGGTAGCTGGCCGGCGTGTCCTTCCGCGCCAGCACCGCATCGCCGAACTGCCCGGGGTCGCAGCGCAGCCGCCCCTGGCCGAGTTCGTGGAAGGACAGGTCGGACGGCGCCGCCGCCAGCGCCGCCGCCATGTCCAGCCGCAGGGCGTAGGGCTCGCCGGCGGCGAGGCGCGCCGCGCGCGCGGCGGGCGTCAGGCGGCGACAGGTGCCGGGATAGAGCGGGCCGTCGGGACCATGCGGCGCATGGCCGGCCGCGGCGATCTCGCGCTGGATCGCCGCGCGGGTGCAGAAGCAGGGATAGAGCAGGCCGCGCGCCGCCAGCCTGTCCAGCGCCGCGCGGTAGTCCGGCAGGTGGGCGGACTGCACCCGCACCGGGCCGTCCCAGCACAGGCCGAGCCAGGCCAGGTCCGCCGCGATCGCCGCGGCGAATTCCGGGCGGCAGCGGGTGGCGTCGATATCCTCGAGCCGGAGGAGGAAGCGGCCGCCAGCGGCCTCGGCCAGCGCTGCGGCGAAGAGCGCCGAATGGGCATGGCCCAGATGCAGGAAGCCGGTCGGGCTGGGGGCGAAGCGCGTCACCGCGCCGGCGGGCAGGTCCGGCAGCAGGTGACGCAGGCTTTGGGTTGCGGGCATCGCCCGCGGGGCGTAGCGGGCGGGCGGCGGAAGGAGCAAGACGCATGGCAGGCCTCGACGGACCCCGCTTCGGCCCGAAGGCGGGCGGCGCCCCCAGGCAACTCGTCGTGCTGCTGCACGGGCTGGGCGCCGACGGGCAGGACCTGATCGGCCTTGCCCCCGACTGGGCCGAGGCGCTGCCCCATGCCGCCTTCGTCGCGCCGGATGCGCCCGAGGCCTGCGACATGGGCCCCTTCGGCCGGCAATGGTTCAGCCTGCAGGACCGGCGGCCGGCGGCGATGGCTTCCGGCGCGGCGGCGGCGCGGGCCGGGCTGGACGCCTTCCTGGATGCCGAGCTGGCGCGGCACGGGCTGCCGGGGGAGGCGCTGGCGCTGGCCGGCTTCTCCCAGGGCTGCATGATGGCGCTGTTCACCGGCTTGCGGCGGGCGACGGCGCCGGCCGCCATCCTCGGCTATTCCGGCGCGCTGCTGGGGGCGGACCGGCTGGCGGCGGAGATCGCCGCCCGCCCGCCGGTGCTGCTGGTGCATGGGGAGGCGGATGACATCGTGCCGGCGCAGGCCTCGCGCCTGGCCGAATCGGCGCTGCGCGCCGCCGGGGTGCCGGTGGAGGCGCTGTACCGCCCCGGCCTGGCGCATGGCATCGACCCGGCAGGGCTGGCCGCCGGGCTGCGGGTGCTGCGCGCCGCCTTCGGCCTCGCGGCCGCGGGCCCGGGGGCGGCATGACGAAGGCATGAAAGCCCCCCGCCGTTCGGCCCCCCTGCCTTGCGCGGCTGTCGGCGGGCTGGCATGAAGGATGCGGAACACGGCGGTGCCACAGGATCTGGGGCGCAATATGTGTGACAGGCCCCATCCTTAGTCGGCCCCGCCCCGCATAGGAGCGGCGCTTGCCTGACGGCGGTAGCTTCATCGGTGGCCAGTCCTTCCCGGCCCTCGTGCTGAACGCGGATTTCCGCCCGCTGTCCTATTTTCCGCTCTCCATCTGGTCCTGGCAGGATGCGGTGAAGGCCGTCTTCCTCGACCGCGTCTCGGTGCTGAACGAGTACGAGGCGGTGGTGCATTCGCCGACGCTGTCGATGCGGCTGCCCAGCGTGATCGCGCTGAAGGAATACATCCCGGCGGCGCGGCGGCCGGCCTTCACCCGGTTCAACGTCTTCCTGCGCGACCGCTTCGAATGCCAGTATTGCGGCGAGGGCCGGCCGACGCATGACCTGACCTTCGACCACGTGATCCCGCGCAGCCGCGGCGGCCGCACCACCTGGGAGAATGTCTGCACCGCCTGCGGCCCCTGCAACCTGCGCAAGGGGAACAAGCTGCCGCGGGAATGCCAGATGCACCCCCGCCAGGCGCCGCGCCAGCCGACGAGCTGGGAGCTGCAGGAGAATGGCCGCGCCTTCCCGCCGAACTACCTGCATGAGAGCTGGCGGGACTACCTGTACTGGGATTCCGAGCTGGAGAGCTGAGGGCGGTCCGCGGCGGCCCTGACGCCCGCGGGCCGTCGTCGGGCGATCGGCCGGCGTCGCGGTGGCGCGCCAAGCACTCCTGTCCCGGAACGCCTATCCCCCCCCGGCCAGCCATGGGTGCCGGCCGCTGCGGCGCCTCAGCGATGCGTCGTCGCCCAAAGCGGCGGCCGGCCGGCGAAGGCCTCCCGCAGCCAGCCCGCCGCCTCCGCCATCGCCGCGGTGCAGCGGTCCACCCTGCCGGACCAGAAATAGAAGCCGTGGTTCAGGCCGAGCCAGCGGGTGCAGGCCACCGGCACGCCGGCCGCCCGCAGCCTCTCGGCATAGGCCTCGGCCTCGTCGCGCAGCGGGTCGTATTCGGCGGTGGTGACCAGCGCCGGCGGCAGGCCGGCGAGGCTTTCCGCCTTGATGGGCGCGGCATGCGGATGCGCGGCCTGCGTCGCCGGGTCCGGCAGGTAGTGGCCCCAGAACCATTCCATGGTGGCGCGGGTCAGGCCATAGCCCTCGGCATTCTCGGCATAGGAGGGCCAGCCGGGGCTGTGCCAGTCCGTCACCGGGTAGAGCAGCATCTGGCCGAGCAGCGCGGGCCCGCTTTCCTCCCGCAGCCGCAGCGCCGTCACCGCCGCCAGGTTGCCGCCGGCGCTGTCGCCGCCGACCACGATGCGTGCGGGATCGGCGCCGAGCGCCGCGGCCTGGGCGGCGCACCAGCGCGTGGCGTGCAGGCAATCCTCCGGCGCCGCGGGAAAGGGATGCTCCGGCGCCAGCCGGTAATCCACCGAGGCGACGACGCAGCCCGCCCCGGCGCAGAGGTTGCGGCAGATGCCGTCATGCGTGTCGAGGCTGCAGAGCACGAAGCCGCTGCCATGGAAGAAGACCAGCAGCGGAAAGGGCCCCTGCCCCTCCGGCGTGTAGGCCCGGATGCGCAGCGGCAGGCCGGTCGGGCCCTCGATCACCCGCTCCTCCACCCGGGCGATGCGGGCGGGCGGGGCCATGGCGGCGATCCGCGCCTCGTACTGCGCCCGGGCGGCGGGGACGGAGAGCGTCTCGGTCCGCGGCAGATGGCGGCCGGCCTCGAGCAGTGCCTGGATCTGCGGGTCCACGGGCATGGGCATTTGCTCCCCAGGGCGGATCGCGGCGCGGCCCGACGGCCGCGGCGCGGACAGCCATTCTTGCTTGGATCACCGGCCAGCCGCGGCCTGCCGGCTGCGGGGCCCGGGCAGGCCGTCCCAGGCCCCGGCGGGAAGCCTGGCGCGGCCGGCGGCTGGCGTCCAGCCGCGCGGCGTCCGGCTCAGCGGGCCTTCACCGGGCGCTTGCCATGGCTGTCCTGCGGCACGCCCTTGCCCAGCGACATGTGGCTGTGCACGCCCACCCAGCGCCCATCCGGCTGGCGCGCCAGCACGATGGTGGCGCGGCCCGGCCGCGGGAAGGGCGTGCCGTCCGGGTGGAAGCCGGTGCTGGCCCAGGGCGTGACGGCGACGGCCATGGCCCCGTCGGGGGAGGCGAGGACCAGGGTGTTGTCGAGGTCGAAGGCGAAGTCGGCGGTGCGCGGCCAGACATTGTCCCACTGCGTGTCGGTCCAGCGTTGCCGGCTCCGCACCAATTCCTGGAAGGTGCCGAAGATGACGATGTCGTCGTGCCAGAAGGGGTAGGCGCCGGCATAGTCCACGTCGCGGACCCGGGCGGCGAAATCCGCCAGCCAGGTCTTCACCAGCGCGCTGGTGGCGGCATCGGCTTCGGGAAGGGGGAGGTTGGGCATGCGCGGATCCTTCTGCGGCCCGCCATCGCCGCGCGCCGCGCGGCGCAGGTCAAGCCCCGCGCGCAGGCCAACCCCCGCGCGCCTTCCGGCGCAGGCCGAGCCCCGTGCACCGTCCGGCGCAGGCCGCCGCTTGGCGGCGGCGGCCCGGCATTCGCGCCCCGGGGCCGCGCCGCGCTACACCCGCTCGCTCACCTTGATCGCCACCTTGCAGCCGGCCTTGATCGCCGCGCTCAGCAGCCGGTAGGCCGGCGCCTGCTCCGCCTCATGCTCCAGGCCGATGTCGCGGTGCTCCAGTTCCTCCGCCCGGAACTGCCGGATATGGCCGCGCAACTCCGCCTCGTCCTCGCCCAGCGCGGCTTCCTGCGCCTGGTAGTGCTCGTCGATCGCCTCTTCCACCGCGACCGTGCAGGCCATGGCGGCGCGGTGGCCGAGCAGCGCCGTCGCCGCGCCCAGCGCGAAGCCCGCCACATGCCAGACCGGCAGCAGCGCCGTCGGCCGCACCCGCCGCTTCGGGATCAGCCCCGAGAAGGTGTCGAGATGCACCTGCTCCTGCGCCTGCATGTGGCGGATCAGCTTTTCCCACTTCGTCCCGCGCAGCACCGCCAGCTGGCCCTGGTAGATGCGCTTGGCGCCATACTCCCCGGCATGGTCCACCCGGATCACCCGTTCCACCATCTGGCGCGGCGTCGGGTCGCCCGGCAGCCGCCCCTCCCCGGTCCGGCGTGCGCCGGTCCCTGCTTCGCTCATGGCCTGGCTCCTCTCCGCATCCAGATGGCGGCGCCGGCGGAAAGGCCAAGCGCATAGAGCAGGTTCATCGCCGCCATGGAGAGCGGCAGGCCGGGGATCAGGTAGGCCGGCGCGTCGCAGGGCTTGGACGGGCGGGCGGACAGGCCGCGCAGCATGTCCTCCACGCTGCCGCCGGCCGAGCGCGGCACCTGGCAGCCCGCGAGTGGCGAGGGCCACCAGCCCTGCTCCACCCCGACATGGAAGGCCGCGACCGCGCCGGAGCCGAGCACGGCCAGCACCGCCAGCGCCACCAGGACCCGCCGCCCGCGCGGCCAGAGGGCGGCCGCGACCGCCAGCGCCGCCGCCGCCCAGTAGGGCCAGCGCTGCCAGAGGCAGAGCTCGCAGGGGGCAAGGCCGAACCAATCCTCCGAGGCGCGGGCGAAGAGCGGCGCGGCGGCGGCCAGCGCCGCCAGCAGCAAGGCTTGCGTCATGCCGCCCTTCTCCCCCGCCCACCCCGCCCCCGCAACCCGACCCGGCGGCCGCCCCCCCCCTTCGGCCATCGCCGCGGCCGGTGCTAGGCTGCCCGGGAACGGAAGGGGATGCGCCATGCTGAAGCTCTGGGGCCGGACGAGTTCGAGCAACGTCATGAAGGTGCTCTGGCTCTGCGAGGAGCTCTCGATCCCCTATGAGCGGATCGATGCCGGCGGCGCCTTCGGCAGGACCAACGAGCCCTTCTTCCTGGCGATGAACCCGAACAGCCGGGTGCCGGTGATCGAGGAGCCCGACGGCTACACGCTGTGGGAGAGCAACTCCATCCTCCGCTACCTGGTCGCCACGCGGAAGCCGGGCGATCCCATCCACCCCACCGCGCCGAAGGCCCGCGCGGATGTGGAGCGCTGGATGGACTGGCAGCTGGCGACGCTGAACGGGCCGATGACCACCATCTTCTTCACCTATGTCCGCACCCCGCCGGAGAAGCGCGACATGGCGGCGACCGCGAAGGCGCGGGACGAGGCGGAGGCGCTGTGGGGCATCGTCGACCGCCAGCTGGCGGGGAAGGACTATGTGGCGGGCGGCTTCTCGCTGGCCGACATCGCATTCGGCCCCTACCTGCACCGCTGGTTCGCGCTGCCGGTCGACCGGGCGCCGATGCCGGCGCTCGAAGCCTGGTACCAGCGGCTGCAGGCGCAGCATCCGGGCTTCGCCGCGCATGTCGCCGTGCCGCTGACGTGACCGCGATGACCAGGCTGCTGACCGTCTGGGGGCGGGCGAATTCGGTCAACGTGATGAAGGTGCTGTGGCTGCTGGACGAGATGGCGCTGCCCTTCGAGCGCATCGATGCCGGCGGCGCCTTCGGCCGGACGCGCGACCCCGACTATGCCGCGATGAACCCGAATGCGACGGTGCCGACGCTGGTGATGCCGCATGGCTTCACCCTGTGGGAGAGCCACGCGATCCTGCGCTATCTCTGCCGCACCCAGCCGGGCGGCAACCTCTTCTACCCGGAGGCGCCGGAGGCGCGCGCCGATGTCGAGCGCTGGATGGACTGGACGCTCGCCTCCCTCAACGAGCCGATGCGGGTGATCTTCTGGACCCTGGTCCGCACGCCGGAGGAGCAGCGCGACATGGCCGCCTGCGCCCGCGCGCGCGACGGGGCGGAGCGGCTGTGGCGCATCGTCGAGGCGCGGCTGGAGGGCCAGGATTACCTGGCCGGCGGCTTCAGCATCGCCGACATCGCCATGGGCGGCTTCCTGCATCGCTGGTTCGCGCTGCCGGTCGAACGGCCGCCGATGCCGCGGCTGGAGGCCTGGTATGCCCGGCTGCAGGCGCGGCCGCCTTATGCCAAGCACGTCGCGGTGCCGCTGAGCTAGGGCGGATCGCGGAGGGCCGTGAACGGCCCGGAGCGTGAATCTGCTTTGAAGACAACACGCCACAGCGGCGCGGCGTCCAATTCTGAACGCAAGCCGCTATAGCGTTCCGGCCCGATCGGCAGGTACCGGCCTCGACACCCGGAGGCGGTCCGGTGCTGCTGCTCAAGCTCTGACGCCTGGTACCCACGGCGTGCAATCCGTGCCGACCCGAAGCGGTCATGTCCGCCGGACTTCGGGCAACCGGGCCATGCGCACGCCCCCCCCCCGGCGGAGTCCGGCGCGACCTCGGGGGCGTCAGCGCGAACACGCCGCATCCCGCGCGGCACGACGGACCATGGCAACGAAGTGGCGCGTGGGCGCCGAGGCGGCGTCGCGCCGCGCCGCGATGGACAGGAAGGCCCTGGGCCGGCCGGGACCGAGGATCTGCCGGAACGCCACGCCGTCCATCGTCATGCTCTGCATGGAGGCCGGCACCAGGGTCACGCCCAGCCCGCTCGCGACCAGGCTCAGGGCGGACATGATCCGCGGCGCCTCCTGGCCCAGGCGGGGGCTGAACCCCGCTTCCGCACAGGCCGCCAGGGTGGCCTCGTAGAGCGCCGGCCCCTGCTGCCGCGCATAGACGATGAAGGTCTCCGGCGCGAGCTGCGCGAGCGGAACGGCACCGGCGTCCGGGGGGAGCCGCGCCAGCGGATGTGCCGCGGACAGGGCCACGACCATCGGCTCCTCCAGCAGCAGGTGCATGTCGAGGCCTTTGGGCGGGGGGATCGACGCGCGGATGAAGGAAACGTCCAGCCGCCCCGCCTGCAGGCTGTCGATGAGCTCAGCCCTCAGGCACTCCTCCATGCTCACCGAAACCAGGGGGTATGCCTCCCGGAACCGCCGGATCATCCGTGGCACGAAGGGGTGGAACGGTGCGCTCGGCGGCAGGCCGATCCGCAGCCTGCCCTGCTGGCCGGCCGCCGTGCGCCGGGCCGCCTCGACCGCCTCGTCCACCCGCGCCAGGACCGCCAGCGCATCGGCGAGGAAGCCGCGCCCCGCATCCGTCGGTTCGACGCCGCGTGCCTTGCGGCGAAACAGCTGGACGCCGATCTCGCGCTCCAGGGCCTTGATCTGCTGGCTCAGCGGCGGCTGCTGCATCCCGAGCCGTTCGGCCGCGCGCGTGATGTGGCCTTCCTGCGCCACGGCGACGAAGTAGCGGAGGTGCCGAAGCTCGAGTGCCATACGCCACCCGTCTGGATTACGCGTCTCCACGATTATGGCTCGTATATCAGCGCGGTGCTACGCAGGGCGGCACCGAGCCCCGTGGAGGCGCCGAGATGGCCCTGGTCCGCCGGACAGTCCTTGCCCGCGCGCTTGGCGTCGCGGCATTGCCCGCCACGCCTTCGCGCCGCGCCGCCGCGGAGGCGGCCTATCCCTCCCGGCCGGTCCGCCTGGTGATCGGCTTTCCGCCGGGCGGGCCGATGGACATCATGGCCCGCCTGGCCGGCCAAGTGCTCTCGACCCGCCTGGGCCAGCCATTCGTCGTCGAGAGCCGGCCCGGAGCGGGCAGCAACATCGGCACCGAACTGGTCGTCCGGGCGGCGCCGGATGGCCACACCCTGCTGGTCTTCGGCCCGGTGAACACCATCAACGAGACGCTGTACGAGACCCTCTCCTTCACCTTCAGCCGGGACATCGAGCCCGTGGCCGGACTGGCCCGCGTGCCCTTCGTCCTGATCGTCCATCCTGGGCTGCCCGTCCGGAGCGTGCCGGAGCTTGTCGCGCATGCGCGGGCCAACCCCGGCAGGATCGGCATCGCCTCCGCCGGCAACGGCACGCCGCAGCATGTGGCCGCCGAATTGTTCAAGCGGATGGCCGGCGTGGAGATGATCCATGTCCCCTATCGCGGATCGGGGCCGGCGCTGACCGACCTGGTCGGCGGGCAGGTCCAGGTCATGATCGACGCGGTGCCGTCCTCGATCGAGCATGTCCGCAGCGGCAGGGTGAGGGCGCTCGCCGTGACCACGGCGGCGCGCGCCGACATGCTGCCCGAGGTGCCGAGCCTGTCGGACACCCTGCCTGGGTACGAGGTGAGCTCCTGGTATGGGATCGGTGCCCCGAAGGGCACGCCCGCCGCGGTGGTCCGGCGCCTCAACGAGGAGGTGAATGCCGGGCTCGCCGCCCCGGCCCTGGACCAGCGCCTGGCGCAGATGGGCGCGCAGGCCATGCCCGGCACGCCGGAGGACCTTGGACGGTTGATCCTTGCCGAGACCGATCGCTGGCGGCAGGTGGTGCGGGCGGCCGGGATCAGGGTGGAGTAGGGCGTGCCTGCAAAGGGCCCGGCGATGGATCGGCGAGGGGTTTTTCGGACCGGCCAGGGCGTGGCCGCAGACGGGGCTGGTTGCATCGGCGAGGCCACGGACGCTGCCGGGCCGGAAAAGACCCGCCGAGATGCGCCGCAGCCCTTGGCGGAGGCGCCCGAGCCTGTGGTCCGCTGACCGCCCGGCGGAGCCGACCCATGCCCGAACGCATCGAGACCATCGTGGTCGGCGGAGGCCAGGCCGGCCTCGTCATGAGCCACCAGCTTCGGCAGCGCGGGCGCGAGCACCTCGTCCTCGAGCGCGGGCGTGTCGCCGAACGCTGGAGGAGCGAGCGCTGGGACTCGCTGCACTTCCAGTTCCCGAACTGGATGCTGCGCCTGCCCGGCTACACCTATCCGGGCGCCGACCGCGACGGCTTCATGCACCGCGACGGCGTCGCCGCCTTCATCGCCGCCTATGCGGCCAGCATCGCCGCGCCGGTCCGATGCGGCGTCAGGGTCGACGCGCTTCGGCTCCGCGACGGCGGCCGCTTCCTGGTGGAGGCCGGCCCGATGACGATGGAAGCCGCCAACGTCGTGGTCGCGACCGGGCCCTACCAGACCCCGCGCATCCCGGAGGCCGCGATAGGCCTGCCGCCGGGGATCCGCCAGATCACCGCGAACCGCTACACGAACCCGGGGGAGCTGCCGCCGGGTGGCGTCCTGGTGGTGGGGTCCGGCGCCTCGGGCTGCCAGATCGTGGAGGACCTGCTGCTGCATGGCCGGCCCGTGCATTTCTCGCTGCGCGGGCATCGGCGCGTCCCGCGGCGCTATCGCGGCCGCGACTTCGGCCAGTGGGACGAGGAGATGGGGTTCACGAACCGGACCCCGGACCAGATTCCGCCGGGCTTCCGCCCGCCTCTCCTCACCGGCGTGCGGGGCGGCCACACCGTCGACATCCGCGGCATGGCACGCCGGGGCGCAAGGCTGCTCGGCAGCCTGCAGGGCGTGCGGGACGGCCGGGCCTGGTTCGCGGCCGACCTGAACGCCAACCTCGATGCAGGCGACGCCAGCTTTCGCGCGACGCTGCAATCGATCGACGGCTTCATCGACGCCCATGGCGTCGCCGCCCCGCCACGGGGCGAGTTCGATGCGTGCTCCGGCACGCCGCACCCACCACTGCCAGAGCCCGAAAGCCTGGATCTGCGCGATGCCGGCATCGGCACGGTCATCTGGGCGCTTGGCTATGGCTACGATTTCGGCTGGATCGAGTGCCCGGTGCTCGATGCCAGGGGAGTCCCGTTGCACCGTCGTGGCATCACCGGGATCGCCGGGCTCTACGTCCTTGGGTTGCCGAGGCTGCACAAGGTGAAATCGGCATTCCTGTGGGGCGTCGGCGAGGACGCGGCGCATATTGCGGATCACATCCAGGGCCGGACCTGATGCCGGCGAACAGACGTCCCGACGGCTGCGCGCCGGCACGCGTACAGGGTTGGCGTGACGGCTGCGCGCCAGACCCAGTGATCATGCCGGTCAGCATGATGCTGGCTGGTTTGAGCATGGGCGCGGATCGCGGCGGGGCGTGCGTTGCCCAAGGCGCGGCTCCCCTTCCGCCAGCAGCGCGTCGTCGCCATGCGACCTGCCTGGCGGGCCAGCCGCGCCGGGCCATCGGCCGGACGGGAGATCCAGGCGCCGCGGGGTCCGCGCCCGGTGCGGCGCCCCTCCGGCCCCGCGGCGGCAAGGCCGCGTCCAAGCCGCGCGGCCGGCGGCCGGGCCGCCGCGCGCGGCGCCGGGAAGGCCGGTGCTGGACTTCGCCCGCCTCTCCGTCTATAGGAATAAAATCAAGGCTGTCCGGATGCCTCCTCCGCCTCCGCCCGCCGTCGCCGCCCGACGATGTCGAGCGCCGTGGCCAGCACCTCGGCGGTGATGCCCTCCTGCCCGTAGCGCTCCAGCAGCCGCCCGGTGGAGGTGAAGAGGATCGGCCGCAGCATCAGGGCGCCGCGGAACATGCGCGCCTCGGCCTCCCGCGTGATGCCGAAATCCCGGCGGAAGGCCTTCGGGATGGTGACCTGCCATTGCGGGGAGACGCGGATGATCATGCGGGCCGCTCCGAACCGGGCCGGCATTAAAGGGAAAAATTCCTAAAATGTAAAGCCCGATCCTCGCCGAAACCGGCCTGTCCGGCCGCCTTGCCGCGGATGGGGCCGCACCGGACTCAGCGGAATTGAGCGGCCCCGGCCCCGCCCGCCGGCGGCGCGCTCAGGCCCGCGCCCGGCGCCGGACCGGCTCCTCCGCCGCCGTGTCGTTGGCGCCCTCCAGCGCCGCCAGGAAGTCGCGGCACCAGGCGCGCGCGCCGTCGCGGAAGACCGAGACGGCGCAGTCCTGCCAGCGCTGCTGCCGCTCCTCCCGCGGCATGCGCAGCGCCTGGTCCAGCGCCTCGGCGATCTCGTCCGGGTCCAGCGGGTTCACCAGCAGCGCGCCCGGCAGTTGCGCCACCGCGCCGGCGAAGCGCGACAGCACCAGCACGCCCGGATCCTCGGGATCCTGGGCCGCGACATATTCCTTCGCCACCAGGTTCATGCCGTCCCGCAGCGGCGTCACCAGCCCGACGCGGGCCATGCGCATGAAGCCGGCCAGCACCGGCCGCGCCACCGCCCGGGTCATGTAGCGCAGCGGCGCCCAGTCCGGCTCGGCATGCTGGCCATTGATGCGGCCGACCCATTCGTCCAGCTCCCGCCGCAGCGTGCGGTACTCCGCCACGTCGCCGCGCGAGACGGGCGCCACCTGCAGGTAGGTGACCTTCGACCGGTGCGCCTTGAAGCGCGCCAGAAGCTGGCCATAGCCGCAGAAGCGCTGCGGCAGGCCCTTGGTGTAGTCCAGCCGATCCACGCCGATGATCAGCGCGCGCTCGACCAGGCTCAGCCGGAAGCGCTCGGTCTCCCGCTTCTCCAGCGCCTTCACCGCCAGCGCCGCGAAGGGCTCGGCCTCGATCCCGATCGGGAAGGCGGCGACGCGCGCCGCCGCCTCCGGCTGGCCGATGCCGATCAGGGCGGCGCGGAGATTGGTCACGTCGTCCTCGGTCTGCAGCCCGATGACGTCGTAGCCGGCCAGGTCGGCCAGCAATTCCTCGGCCCGCGGCAGGGCGCAGAACAGCGCCGCCGGCGGGAAGGGCACGTGCAGGAAGAAGCCGATGCGCTGGCCGCAGCCGCGCCGGCGCAGTTCCGCCGCCATGGGGAACAGGTGGAAGTCGTGCACCCAGACCGTGTCGTCCGGCCGCAGGCGCGGCGCCAGGGCATCGGCGAAGGCGGCATTCACCGCGCGGTAGCCGGCATAGTCCTGGCGGTCGAACTGCGCGAGGCCGAGGCGGTAGTGCAGGGTCGGCCAGAGCGAGGCGTTGGAGAAGCCGGCATAGTAGCGCCGGTGGTCCTCCCGCCCCAGGTCCAGGGTCGTGTAGGCGATGCGCCCGATGCGGGTTTCGGCCGGCTCGCCGCCGGTCGCCTCGGCGATGCGGCCGGACCAGCCGAACCACACCGCCTCCCGCCGCGTCAGCGCGTCCTGCAGGGCGACGGCCAGCCCGCCGGCGGTGGCGCCGCGCGCCGCGGGGTCGGGCACGCGGTTGGCGACGACAACGAGCCGGTTCACGGCCCGGCGCCGTCGGGCGCGGGTGGCGTCGCCAGGGGTCGCGCGGGCTCGAAGGGCGGCGCGACGGCGCTGGCCAGCCAGTCCCGCAGCGCGGCCGGCGTGCCGAAGGCATCCTGTAGCCGGAAGCCGAAGCCGCCCAGGCGTCGTGCCACCGCCATTCCTTCCTCGTCGGTGACGTCGTCGCCGATGAAGACCGGCACGCGGCCCTGGAAGGGCGGGCGGCCCATCAGCGCCGCGGTGGCGGTGCCCTTGCTGGCGCCGCGCGGCTTCACCTCCCAGGCCATGCGGGCCTCGAGCAGGGTGAAGGCCCCGGCATCCTCGGCGACCAGGCTGGCCAGCAGCGCCTCGGCCGCCGGGCCCAGATCGGGGGCCTGGCGGTAATGCACGACGAAGCCGTGGTCCTTGTCCTCGATCAGCGCGCCGGGATGCGCCGCCACCAGCGCCGCGGCGCGGGCGCGCCAGGCGGCGGGGGGGTTCGGCAGGTCCGGGTCGAGGGCGGGCCGCCCCGGCTCCGGCCGCAGGCTGGCGCCATGGTCGCCGGCCATGGCCAGCGGAACCGGCAGGAACTGGTCGAGGTCGCGCAGCGGCCGGCCGCTGACGATCGCCAGCGCGCCCTGCAGCGCGCCGGAGAGGCGGTGCAGCAGCCCGGGCAGGTCCGGCGGCACGCGCACGGCGTCGGGCCGCGGCGCGATCTCCACCAGGGTCCCGTCGAAATCGAGGAGCAGCGCCGCGCGGCCGATGGGGCCCAGGCCGGGCATCCCCGGCGGCGGCGGGAGGAGGAAAGGTCCGGCCATGTGACGGGTCAAGCCCGCTGGGCCCGCCGCGTTGCGTCGCGAGGGCGCGAGGCCGCAGCGGATCCGGTCACAGCCGGCGGAGAGGCGGGCGGCGTCCGGCCGCCGGGCGGGGCCGGCGGCGCGGGGCGGGTCAGCGGCGGTGGCGGACCGGCGCCGGCTCGACCGGCCGCATGGTCCAGAGGGCGAGGGCCGGCGGCAGGACGCCGACCAGCAGCCAATGGATGAGCGCCGCCTGCCGGCCGAAGAACCCGGCATCCCAGAGCAGCACGCAGGCCAGCTGCACCAGCAGCATCCAGGCGACGGAGACGGTCAGGGCGCGCTGTTCGGCGCGCGCCTGGTGCCGGGAAGCGTCCCGCATGCGCGGCATCCCTTCTGAGTGGCTGGCGGTGGAACGGCGCGGCGGCGGGGCCCGTGAAGCGGCCCGCCGCGCGCCTCATGACGTACACAATACACGGAAGCGTGAGCATTGCACACGGAAAAGCGAGGCCCCGCGGCTGGGGTGACCTGCCGGCATTGCCCGGGCGTGCCGCCGCGTCGGGGGCGACCGGATGCGCCGGGGGGGCGCCCTGCCGCCGGCGCGCGCGGCGCCCCGGCCCGTCCCGGCGCCGGTGACCGCGCCGGGGGCCAAGCTTCCGCCGCGCGGCGATCTGCTCTAGAGACGCCGGGCGCGGCCCCTGTGGCGGAACGGTAGACGCAGGCGACTCAAAATCGCTCGCCCGAGAGGGTGTGGGAGTTCGAATCTCCCCGGGGGCACCAGCATGGCTCCGGCCCGGCGCCGGCGCTGGACAATCGGCCCGGTTCGCGCAAAAGACCCGCTCCACGATAACGTCCCGGAGATTCGCCATGGCATCGGCGCTCGACCGCATCGCCGACATCATCGCGGAGACGTCCGACGTCCCCCGCGACAAGATCACGCCGGACAGCCATGTGATCGAGGATCTGGGCATCGACAGCCTCGACTTCCTCGACATCGTCTTCGCCATCGACAAGGCCTTCGGCATCAAGGTCCCGGTCGAGGCCTGGACGCAGGAAGTGAACAACGGCGCGGCCCCGGCCGAGCAGTACTTCGTCATGAAGAACCTCGCCGCCCGCATCGAGGAACTGGTCGCCGCCAAGGCGGCGGGCTGACCCGGCCGGGCGATGCGCCTCGAATACTTCCAGATGATCGACCGGGTGAGCGAGGTCGGTCCCGAGGCCATCGCCGCCGAGGCCGTGGTGCCGGCCGAGAGCCCGGTCTTCGAGGGGCATTTCCCCGGCCACCCGCTGGTCCCCGGGGTGCTGCTGGTGGAGACCATGGCCCAGGCCTCCGGCTACCTGCTGCTGCACCGCTTCGGCTTCGCCCGCATGCCCTTCCTGTCCGGCGTGAAGGAGGCGAAGTTCCGCAGCTTCGTGGTGCCGGAGACGCGGCTGGAGGTGACCGCGACGCTCGAGCATGACGGCTCGGGCTATGCCGTGACCAAGGCCGCCATATCGGCTGGCGGCAAGCGGATCTGCGACGCCGCGCTGACCTTCCGCACCCTGCCCTTCCCGGCGCCCGAGCTGGAAGCCGCGATGCGGGCGCAGGCGGCGCGGATCGGGCTGCCCACCGGACGACCCACGGCATGACCGAGACCATCTGGATCACCGGCCTCGGCCTCGTCTCCTCCCTGGGCGAGGGGCCGGAGGTCCATCGCGCCGCCCTCGCGGACGGCGCGCGGGCCGGATCCCTGCCGGTGCTGGACGAGGCGGGCTTCGCCCCCTTCCCCATCCATCCGCTGCCGGCGCTCGACCTCGACCGGCAGATCCCGAAGAAGGGCGACCAGCGGCAGATGGAGCCCTGGCAGCGCCTGGGCACCTATGCCGCCGGGCTGGCGATCGACCATGCCGGGGCGCGCGGCCTCGTCGCCGACATGCACCTGATCGTCGCCGCCGGTGGCGGCGAGCGGGACGTGGCGCTGGACGAGGCGGTCTGCGCCGAGATCGCCCGCCTGCCCGCCGCCGAGGCCGGGCGGGTGCTCAACGAACGCCTCGCCTCCGGCCTCAGGCCGACGCTGTTCCTGGCGCAGCTCTCCAACCTGCTGGCCGGCAACATCTCCATCGTGCACGGCGTCACCGGGTCCTCCCGCACCTTCATGGGTGAGGAGAGCGCGGCCGCCGATGCGGTGCGCATCGCCGCGGCGCGGCTGGCCGAGGGGCGCGCCAAGGGGGGAGCCAGGATCGCCCTGGTGGGCGGCGCCTATGCGGCGGCGCGCTGGGACATGCTGCTGCTCTACGCCGCCTCCGGCCAGCTCTGGCGCGGCGCCTGGGCGCCGGTGGCGGCGCGGCAGCCCGCGGGCGGCGGGCTGGTGATGGGCAGCGTCGCCGCCTTCCTGGTGCTGGAGACCGAGAGCCATGCGCGCGCCCGCGGCGCCGCCGGCATCGCCCGGCTGGGCCCGGTGCGGACGGCGGCGGCGCGGCGGCGCGGCGCCGACACGGCCGAGGCGAGCGCGGCGCGGCTGGCCGAGGGCCTGGCGCTGCGGCCGGGCCATGCCGTGCTGACCGGCGCCACCGGCATCGCCGCGCCCCTGGCAGCGGAGGCCGCGCTGCTGGCGCGGCTGCGCGAGGCCGGCCCGGCGCCGGGCCTGCTGCGGCACACCGCGGACCTGATCGGCCATGGGGTCGAGGCCGCCTTTCCCGCCAACCTCGCCCTCGGCGCCCTGGCGGTGCAGGCGGGCGCGGCGCCGCAGGCGCTGGTCACCGGCTTCGGCGCCTGGCGCGGCGAGGCGCTGGCCCTGGTGGAGCCCGTCTAGATGGACCTCACGGATCACCTCGGCCGCCCCGTCGTCGCCGTCACCGGCATCGGGCTGGTCACGCCGCTCGGCATCGGCGTGGCGGCGAGCTGGGAAGGGCTGCTGGCCGGCCGGTCCGGCATCCGCCGCATCACCCGCTTCCCGACCGAGCACCTGCGCACCACCATCGCCGGCCAGGTGGACCTGCCGGACGAGGACCCGGCGCGGGCGGTCTGCTCGCCCGAGCGGGTCGAGCGCATGGCGGCGCTGGCCGCGGCGGAGGCGCTGGCCGGCGCCGGCCTCGGCGGCCGCGCGGAACAGGGCATGGGCTTCCCCGGCCCGCTCTTCCTCGGCATGCCGCCGGTCGAGGTGGAATGGCCGCAGCGGCTCGACCTCGCCCGCGCCGGCAACGGCCCCGCCGCCGGGACCTATCCCGCCATGGTCGCCGCCGCCACCGGCCGGCAGGACCTGTTCGAGGGCGTGCTGTTCGGCGGGGTGGGGGAGCGGCTGGCCGACCGCTTCGGCACCCAGGGTGCGCCGATCTCCCTCACCACCGCCTGCGCCACCGGCGCCTCCTCCATCCAGCTGGGCGTCGAGGCGATCCAGCGCGGCGAGGCGACGGCGGCGCTCTGCATCGGCGCCGAGGGCAGCGTGCAGCCGGAGGCGCTGATCCGCTTCTCGCTGCTCTCGGCCCTGTCCGCCCGCAACGAGGACCCGGCGAGGGCGTCCCGCCCCTTCGAGAAGACCCGCGAGGGCTTCGTGATGAGCGAGGGCGCGGCGGCGCTGGTGCTGGAGAGCCTGGAGAGCGCGCGGGCGCGCGGCGCCACGGTGCTGGGCCTGCTGCTGGGCTGCGGCGAGCGGGCCGACAGCTTCCACCGCACCCGCAGCAACCCGGATGGCGGCGCCATCATCGGCGCCATGCGGGCGGCCATCGCCGATGCGGGGCTGCAGCCGGCCGACATCGACTACGTGAACGCGCATGGCACCGGCACGCCGGAGAACGACAAGATGGAGACGCTGGGCATGCGCGCCGTCTTCGGTGAGGCCTGCCCGCCGATCTCCTCCAACAAGTCGATGATCGGCCACACGTTGTCGGCGGCCGGCGCGATCGAGGCGGTGTTCAGCCTGCTGGCCATCCGCGACGGCGTGCTGCCGCCGACCATCAACCACGAGACGCCGGACCCGGCCATCCCGCTCGACGTCGTGCCGAACGTCAAGCGCCCGGCGCGGGTCCGCCGCGTGCTGTCCAACAGCTTCGGCTTCGGCGGGCAGAATGTGTGCCTGGTGCTGGGGGCGGCGCCATGAGCGGCCCGATGGCCGGAGCGGTTCGCCGCCTGCGCCGAACGGCGCGGCGGGCCGGATCCGCCCGCTGCCCGGGGGGCCGCTGACATGCGCGCGCTGAGACTGTTCGGCGACCGCGACACGCGGCTGGTGGACATGGAGCCGCCGCCGCCGCCCGGCCCGGGCGAGGTGCAGCTGCGCATGCGCGCCGTGGCGCTGAACCATATCGATGTCTGGGGCTGGCGCGGCATGGCCTTCGCCAAGCGCCAGATGCCGCTGACCGTGGGCGCCGAGGCGGTGGGCGAGGTCGCCGCGCTGGGCGCGGGCGTGACCGGCTGGCGCATCGGCCAGCGTGCGGTGCCCTATGGCGCGCTGACCTGCGGCGCGTGCCGCGCCTGCCGCGATGGGCGCGACAACCTCTGCGAGAATGTCCGCGGGGTGAAGGGCTTCCATGTGGACGGCTTCGCGCAGGAACTGGTGAACCAGGATGCGCGGCTGCTGGTGCCGGTGCCCGAGGGCGTGGCGGTGAACGACGCCGCCTGCGCCGCCATCACCTTCTCCACCGTCGAGCACATGCTGTTCGACAATGCCCGGCTGGAGCCGGGCGAGACCATCCTGATCCAGGCCGCCGGGTCGGGCATCGGCACCGTCGCGGTCAAGATGGCCAAGGCGCTAGGCTGCACGGTGATCGCGACCGCCGGGTCGGACGAGAAATGCGCCCAGGCGCGCGCGCTGGGCGCCGACCATGTGGTGAACTACGTCACCGACCGGTTCGAGAGCGTGGCGCGCAAGGTGACGCAGAAGCGCGGTGTGGACGTGGTGTTCGAGCATGTCGGGGCCACCACCTGGGCCGGAAGCCTGCTCTGCCTGCGCATGGGCGGGCGCCTGGTCACCTGCGGCAGCACCAGCGGCGTCTCGGCCGAGACGAACCTGATGATGATCTTCCAGCGCCAGCTCAGGATCTTCGGCAGCTTCGGCGCATCCATGCGCAACATCGCCGATGGCCTGGGCAAGATGGCGGGCGGGCTGACGCCGGTGATCGACACCGTCGCGCCGCTCGAGGATTTCGCCGGGGCGCTGGAGCGGCTGGAGAGCCGGCGCGTCTTCGGCAAGATCGTCGTCACCCTGTAGCGGCGATGCGGGCCGGGCTGCGCCAGGCGGCGGATTCCGTCGTCGCCGCCCTGGTGCGCGGGCTGTTCGCGCTGGTGCGGCTGCTGGGGCCGGACCGCGCCGCGGCGCTGGGCGCGGCGGTGGCGCGGACCATAGGGCCCTTGCTGCCGGTGCACCGCACCGCGCTCGACAACATCCGCCACGCCTTCCCCGACCTGCCGCCGGACGCCCATGCGCGCATCGCGCGGGAGGCCTGGGACAATCTGGGCCGCACCGCCGCGGAATACCCGCATCTGGATGCGCTGTGGGATTTCGACGAGCAGGCGCCGCGGCCCGGCCGCATCCGCATCGCGCCGGAGGTGATCGCCCGCTTCCTGGCGCTGCGCGATGACGGCAAGCCGGCGCTGTTCTTCGCCGCGCATCTGGCGAACTGGGAATTGCCGGCGGTGGCGGCGGCGAAGCACGGGCTGGCGGCGGCGGTGCTGTACCGCACGCCGAACAACCGCAGCGTCGCCCGCGACATCGTGGCGCTGCGGGAGGCGAGCATGGGCCGGTTGATCCCGGCCGGGATCGAGGCGCCGATCCGCATGATGGAGGCGCTGGACGCCGGCCTGCATGTCGGCATGCTGGTCGACCAGCGCTTCGGCCGCGGGCCGCTGGTGCCCTTCCTGGGCCGGCCCGCCGCGTCGAACCCGCTGGTGGCGCATCTGGCGCGACGCTTCGACTGCCCGGTGCATGGGGCGCGGGCGATCCGGGAGGCGGATGGCGGCTTCCGATTGGAACTGACGGAGGCGGTGGCCTTGCCGCGCGATGCCAGGGGCCGGGTGGATGTGGAGGCGGCGACGGCGCTGCTGAACCGCATCGTCGAAGGCTGGGTGCGCGAGCATCCCGGCCAGTGGCTGTGGATGCACCGGCGCTGGCGATGACTGCCCGACGGCCCTCGCCGATCGGGCGGACCGGGGCCGGCCCAGGCGTCGCTCGGCCCCTGGTGAGGATGGTCCGGAGGGGGCAAGGCCCCCTCCCATGACGGGAGGACAGCATGCGCATCCTGGTCTTGGGCGCCGGCGCGCTCGGCGGGTATTTCGGCGGCCGGCTGCAGCAGGCGGGCGCCGAGGTCGCCTATGTCGTCCGCCCCCGCCGGCGGGAGCAATTGGCGCGCGACGGGCTGATGATCGCCAGCCCCTTCGGCGATGCGCAAATGCCGGCGACGACGCTGCTGGCCGGGGAGGTCGGCCCCGGCTGGGACGTGATCCTGCTGACCTGCAAGGCCTATGACCTGGACGATGCCATCGCCACCATCCGCCCGGCGGTGGATGCGCGCACCGCGGTGCTGCCGGTGCTGAACGGCCTGGCGCATATCGCCACGCTGCAGGGGGAATTCGGCGCCGACCGCGTGCTGGGCGGCCTCGCCAAGATCCAGGCGACGCTGACGCCGGCAGGCGTGGTCACGCAGATGAATGACTGGCGCTGGCTGACCTTCGGCGAGACCGATGGGCGGATGAGCCCGCGGGTGGAGGCGCTGGCGGCGCTGGGCGCGCAGGCGACCGGCATGGTGGCGACGGCGGTGCCCGACATCCTGCAGCGGATGTGGGAGAAGCTGGTGCATCTGGGCACCAGCGCGATCGGCACGGTGCTGATGCGCGCCAATACCGGCGAGATCGCCCGCAGCCCGGGCGGCGTCGATTTCATGCACCGGGTGCTGGAGCGCAATGCGGCCATCGCCGCCGCGCAGGGCCATCCGATGCTCGACGGCTTCCTGGCGGAATACCGCGCGCTGTTCGCCGACCCGGCAGCGGGCTATGCCACCTCCATGCTGCGGGACCTGGAGGCGGGCGGCCGGATCGAGGCCGACCACATCCTGGGCTTCCTGCTGCAGGCGGCGCGCGCGGCGGGCCTGCCCACGGAGATCCACGAGGCCGCCTTCCTGCACGCCAAGGCCTATGAGCAGCGGCGGGATGCCGGGCGGCTGCCGCGGGGCTGAGGCGCCGCCGTCAGCCGCCGCGCAGCATGCGGATGATGCCGGAGAAATCCACCTCGGCATTCCCCGCCTCGACGAAGCGTCGGTACAGCGCCAGCGCCTGGGCGCCGAGCGGCGTTTCCGCCCCGGCCGTCGCCGCCGCATCCTGCGACAGGCCGAGATCCTTCAGCATCAGCGCCGCCGCGAAGCCCGGCCGGTAGTCGCGGTTGGCGGGGCTGGCCGGCACCGGCCCGGGCACCGGGCAGTAGGAGGTCAGCGCCCAGGACTGGCCGGAGGATTTGCCGGCGACGTCGAACAGCGCCTGGTGGGAGAGGCCGAGCTTTTCCGCCAGCACGAAGGCCTCCGCCGTGACGATCATGTTGGCGGCCAGCATCATGTTGTTGCAGACCTTGGCCACCTGGCCCGCCCCGGCCTCCCCGCAATGGACGATGCCGCGGCCCATGAGCGCGAGGATGGGCTGGGCGCGGGCGAAGGCTTCCGCCGGGCCGCCGACCATGAAGGTCAGCGTGCCGGCCTCGGCGCCCATGGTGCCGCCGGAGACCGGGGCGTCCAGCATCGGCCGACCGGCGCCGGCGGCGACATCGCGCGCGGTGGCGACATCGATGGTGGAGCAGTCGATCAGCACCGCGCCGGAATCGCTGGCCGCGGCCATGCCGCCGGCGCCGAGCCAGGCATCGCGCACATGCCTTCCGGCGGGCAGCATGGTGATCACGAACTCGGCGCCGCGGGCGGCCTCGGCGGCGCTGCCGGCAGGGTTGCCGCCGGCGGCGGCGAAGGCCTCGAGCGCCGCCGGGACCAGGTCGAAGCCCGCCACCTGGTGGCCGGCCTTCAGCAGGTTGCGGGCCATCGGCAGGCCCATATTGCCCAGGCCGACGAAGCCGATGCGTGCCATGCGTGTTTCCTCCGCTGCGATCGGGGGCGGAGGTTAGGCGGGGCTCAGGCCGGCGTCACGCCCGGCCGCCCCGCCTCCACCACGAACCTCCCGCGATCCTCCCGCGCCGCGTCGGGGCGGCTGACGAAGGGCACGGCGCGGAAGGTCACCTCCATCCGCCCGGCCGTGACGTCGTGCAGCGTGTAGCCGCGGCGGTTGTTGAAGAAGGCGATATGCGGGTTGCGGCGCAGCACCTCCGCCGTGCTGGCCACCGTCTCGCTGCCATCGCCCTCGCTGGTGATGCTGCTGGCGACGAACTCGGTCGCCACCGCCGGGCTGCGCTCGTCCAGCGGGTCCAGCCGCAGGCTGCCGGCCCAGGCATTGTGGACATCGCCCGCCAGCACCACCGCATTAGCCAGGCCGCGGTCGCGGATGCCCTGCAGCAGCCGGGCACGGGCGGCCGGATAGGCATCCCACTTGTCCATGGAGATCGCGCCGCCCGGCAATTCCCGCCGCATCACCATCACCTGCTGCGCCAGCACCTGCCAGGTGGCGCCGGACCGCGCCATGCCGTCCAGCAGCCAGCCTTCCTGCGCCGCGCCCAGCATCTGCGCATCGGGCCGCGCCACCGTTTCGCAGGCCGGGCCGTTGACGTCGCCGCAGGGCTGGTCGTCCCGGAAGCTCCGCGTGTCCAGCACATGCACCTCCGCCAAGCGGCCGAAGCGCAGGCGACGGAAGGCCGTGATGGCGGGCCCGCGCGGCAGGGCGGCGTGGCGCAGCGGCATGTTCTCCCACCAGGCCTGGAAGGCGGCCTGCTTGCGCAATGCGAAGACCTCCGGCGGGACCAGGGTGGGGAAGCGGCGGCCGCCATCCTCCTCGCTGATCCCGCCGGCCCAGTTGTTGTCCACCTCGTGGTCGTCGAAGCTGGGCAGGAAGGGATGCGCCGCCTGCGCCGCCATCAGGTCCGCATCCATGTGGTATTCGGCGTAGCGGCGGCGGTAATCCTCCAGCGTGTGGACCTCCTCCCCCGCATGGGTCCGCACCGGGCTCGGGCCCCAGCCAGGCTGGCCCGGAAGCCTGCCGCGGTGCTCGTAGATGTAGTCGCCATAGTGGAAGACGAAGTCGATCTCCTCCTCCTGCGCGGCGTGGCGCCAGGCGGTGAACCAGCCATGCTCCAGGTGCTGGCAGCCGGCATTGATGAAGCGCAGCCGCGCCGGCGCGGCCTCGGGCGCCGGCGCGGTGCGGGTGCGGCCGACCGGGCTCGCCTCGCTGCCCGCGCGGAAGCGGTACCAGTAGGGCCGCCCTGGCTGCAGCCCGCCGACCTCGGCATGGACGGAAAAGCCGAGCTCCGGCCGCGCCAGCTCGGTGCCGCGCGCGGCGATGCGGGCGAAGCGGTCATCCTCCGCCACCTCCCACCCCACCGGGACGGCCGCCGCCGGCATGCCGCCCAGCGGCGCCAGCGGGTCCGGCGCCAACCTGGTCCAGAGCACGACGCCGTCCGGCAGCGGGTCGCCGCTGGCGACGCCCAGGCGGAAGGGATAGCGGCCGAAGACCGGCTGCGCCCGCACGGGCTGCGCGGCGGCCAGCGCGGCGAGGCCGAGCGCGCCGCGCAGCAGGCCGCGGCGGTGCAGCGCGAGGATGTGGCGGGCGGTGCTGTCCATGGCGGGTCTCCCCCTGCCACGGCATCCTGCCCCGCACCGGCCGCCGGCGCATGCCCCGATGCATGACAATCCGCCGTCGTGGCAGCGAGGCGGGGCCACCCGGCGGGCCGTTCACGGCGCTTTGCGATCCGCCCTATACTGCCCCGCGACGGAGGAGCGACATGCGGGCCATCATCATCGGCGGCGGGATCGGCGGCCTGACCACCGCCCTGGCGCTGCACGCGGCGGGGATCGCGGCCGAGGTCTTCGAAAGCGCGGCGGAGGTCCGCCCCCTCGGCGTCGGGATCAACCTGCAGCCGCATGCGGTGCGGGAGCTGACGGAGCTGGGCCTGGGCGCGGCGCTGGCCGAAACCGGTGTCGCCACCAGGGAATTCCGCTACGCCAACCGCTTCGGCCAGACCATCTGGACCGAACCCCGCGGCCTCGCCGCCGGCTACCAGTGGCCGCAATACTCCATCCATCGCGGCCGGCTGCAGGTCCTGCTGTGGCGCGCCGCGGAGGAGCGGCTGGGCCGCGACCGCATCCATGCCGGCCGGCGGCTCACCGGCTTCGACCAGGACGAGGCCGGCGTGACCGCCCGCTTCGCCGATGGCAGCACGGCGCGCGGCGACCTGCTGGTGGCGGCGGACGGCATCCACTCCGCCGTGCGGGCGCGGTACCACCCGGATGAGGGGCCGCCGAAATGGAACGGCGCGCTGCTCTGGCGCGCGACCAGCTGGGCGCCAACCTTCCTCACCGGCGCCTCCATGGTCCAGGCCGGGCACCGCGACACGAAATTCGTCTGCTACCCGATCGGCCGCGGCGAGGACGGGCGCCTGCTGGTCAACTGGATCGCCGAGCAGCGCTACCCGACCGACACGCCCTGGGCGCGGGAGGACTGGAACCGCGCCGGCCGGATCGAGGACATCCTGCCAATCTTCGCCGACTGGAATTTCGGCTGGCTGGACGTGCCCGCGCTGATCCGCGCGGCGGAGGCGGTGTACGAATTCCCCATGGTGGACCGCGACCCGCTGCCGCGCTGGACGCATGGCCGCGTCACGCTGCTGGGCGATGCCGCGCACCCGATGTACCCCATCGGCTCCAACGGCGCGTCCCAGGCCATCCTTGATGCCCGCTACCTGGCGCTGCAGCTGGCGAAGCAGCCCTCGCCGGAGGCGGCGCTGGCCGCCTACGAGGCCGCGCGCCGCCCCGCCACCGCGGCGGTGGTGGAAGCCAACCGCGGCGACGGGCCGGACCGTGTCATGGACATCGTCCATGCGCGCGCGCCGCAGGGGTTCGAGCGGCTGGAGGACGTGGTGCCGCGCGCGGAGCTGGAAGCGACGATCCTGGGATACAAGAAGCTCGCGGGGTTCGATCCGGAGACCCTGAACGCAAGGGCAAGCTGGTCCGTGTGAGCCCGGGAGAGGGCCCTGCCCTCTCCCGGACCCTCACCCGCGACGGGGTCCCCATGACGATGCGACGCATCGTCATGGGGTGTCCCTAGGGCCGAAAGGCCCGTGGAACCCTCGGGTCTACAGCGGCTTGCGTTCAAAGTTGAACGCGGCGCCGCTGTAGCGTGTTGTTTTTAGAGCGGATTCAC
This sequence comes from Paracraurococcus ruber, assembly GCF_004353985.1. Lineage (GTDB taxonomy): Bacteria > Pseudomonadota > Alphaproteobacteria > Acetobacterales > Acetobacteraceae > Paracraurococcus > Paracraurococcus ruber. The sequence continues at coordinate 24,681 of NZ_SMOA01000054.1, forward strand.
GCTCCGGGCTGTTCACGGCACTCCGCGATCCGCTCTAGGGCAGCACCTTCCCGGGGTTCATGCGGCCGTCGGGGTCCAGGGCGCCCTTGATCACCCGCATCAGGTCGAGCGCCACCGGGTTCTTGTGCGTCGCCATCGCATGCCGCTTGCTCTGGCCGATGCCATGCTCGGCCGAGAAGCTGCCGCCCAGCGACACCGCGATGGCATTCACCAGCGGCTCCATCTCGCCGGCGCGTTCCACCCAGGCCGGGCGGCCGCCCTGCCAATCCGCCGGCGCATGCAGCGACAGGTGGATGTTGCCGTCGCCGGCATGGCCGATGGCGGCCATCCGCCCCTCCGGCCAGCGCGCCTTCAGCTCCCGCTCCGCCGCGTTGACGAAGTCCGGCACGGCCGAGACCGGCACCGCCGTATCCGTCCCGACCGAGGGGCTGTCGCGCCGCGAGCAGTCCGGATAATCCTCCCGGATCTTCCAGATCATGGCGCGCTGCGCCTCGCTCTCGGCGATGGCGGCGTCCAGCACCTCGCCCGCCTCCATCGCCTCGGCGAGCGTTTCCTCCAGCATGGCGCGCAGCGGCACGCTCTCATGCGCCGCGGCGATCTCCACCATGACATACCAGGGCGCCTCCAGCGGCAGCGGCATGCGCAGGCCCACGCCATGCTTCGCCGCCACCTCCATGCAGAAGCGGGCGCAGAGCTCGAAGGCCACAAGCTCCGCCCCGCAGCCCATGATGCGGCCATAGAGCGACAGCGCGGCATCCGGGCTGGGCACCGCGACGAAGGCGCTCTCCACCCGCTTCAGCGCCGGCACCAGCCGCAGCGCGGCGGCGGTGATGACGCCGAGCGTCCCCTCCCCGCCGATGAACAGGTGGCGCAGCGCATAGCCGCTATTGTCCTTGCGCACGCGCCGCAGGTCGTCCAGCACGCGGCCATCCGGCAGCACCACCTCCAGCCCCAGGACCAGTTCCCGCGCATTGCCCCAGCGCAGCGTGCGGATGCCGCCGGCATTGGTGGAGAGCATGCCGCCGATCTGCGCCGTGCCCTGCGCGCCCCACTGGATGGGGAAGAGCCGCCCGGCCTCCGCCGCCGCCTGCTGGACGTGCTGCACCACGCAGCCGGCCTCGGCGACGATGGAGAAGTCGCGCGCATCCACTTGGCGGATGCGGTTCAGCCGTTCCAGGCTCAGCACCACCGCGGCCGGGCCGTTCGCCGCCGGCACGGCGGCGCCGCAGAGGCCGGTGCGGCCGCCGGCCGGGACGATCGACAGGCCCATCTCGCCGCAGCGGGCCACCGCCGCCGCCACCTCCGCGGTCGTGCCGGGCTTGAGGACCGCCAGCGGCGTGCCCTGGTAGGCGCCGCGCCAGTCCACCGCATAGGGCGCGAGGTCGTTCGGGTCGCGGAGGACGTTCCTGGGGCCGATCGCATCGGCCAGCATGTCGAGCGGGCTCATCGTGCCCCCACTCTCCGCCCCCGCGCCAGGCGCTTCAACCCCCCTGGCCCTGCGCCCCGCATCGGGCTTCAGTGCGGCGGGACGGCAGCGCCGATGCTGCGATGCAACAGGGTGGGGACGCGATGGCCGACGCGGTGCCGATGAGGGCGGATTACGTGGTGGTGGGCGCCGGGTCGGCCGGCTGCGCGGTGGCGGCGCGGCTGTCGGAGGACCCCTCGGTCCGCGTGGTGCTGCTCGAAGCCGGGGCGCGCGACCGGAACCCCTGGCTGCACGTGCCGATCGGCTACGCCAAGACCATGTACCACCCGACCCTCTCCTGGAACCTGGTGACGGAGCCGGAGCCGGAGCTGGAGAACCGCCGCATCCCCTGGCCGCGCGGCCGCGTGCTCGGCGGGTCTTCCGCCATCAACGGCCTGCTCTATGTCCGCGGCCAGAAGGAGGATTACGACCACTGGCGCCAGCTGGGCTGCACCGGCTGGTCCTTCGAGGACGTCCTGCCCTACTTCAAGCGCTCCGAGGACCAGGAGCGCGGCGCCTCCGACCTGCACGGCACCGGCGGTCCCCTCGCCGTCTCCGACCTGCGCGACCGCAATCCGCTGGCCGAGGCCTTCATCGACGCGGCGGCCGAACTCGGCTTCCCGCGAAACCGGGATTTCAACGGCGCGGAGCAGGAAGGCGCCGGCTTCTTCCAGGTGACGGCGCGCAATGGCTGGCGCTGCAGCAGCGCCACCGCCTACCTGAAGCCCGCCCGCAACCGGCCGAACCTGGTGGTGGTCACGGACGCCCACAGCACCGGCCTGGTGATGGAGGGCCGGCGCTGCGCCGGCGTGCGCTTCACCCGCCACGGCGCGCCGCTGACCATCGTTGCCGAGCGGGAGGTGATCCTCTCGGCCGGCGCCATCGCATCCCCGCACCTGCTGCTGCTGTCCGGCATCGGCCCGGCGGAGCACCTGCACTCCGTCGGCGTGCCGGTGGTGCACGACCTGCGCGACGTGGGCCGCAACCTGCAGGATCATTTCCAGGCGAGGCTGGCCTTCCGCGTGCAGGGGCCGGGCAGCCTGAACAACCGCGTCTCCAGCCTGGTCGGCCGCGCGCTGATGGGCGCCGAATTCGCCCTCCGCCGCCGCGGCCCGCTGACCGTCAGCGCCGGCACGGCCGGCCTCTTCGCCCGGGTGCTGCCGGGCAGCGCGACACCCGACGTGCAGTACCATTTCCTGCCCTTCAGCACGTCCAAGACCATGCTGGAGCTGCACGACTTCCCCGGCATGACCATCAGCGCCTGCCAGCTTCGCCCGGAAAGCCGCGGCACCATCACGCTGAAAAGCCCCGACCCGCGGGATAAGGCGCTGATCCACGCCAACTACCTCTCCACCGAGACGGACCGGCGCTGCATGGTCGAAGGCATCAAGCTCGGCCGCCGCCTGGCGCAGGCGAAGGCCTTCCAGGGCATCGTGCAGGAGGAGGTGGTGCCCGGCCCCGCGGCGGCGAGCGACGAGGAGATCCTCGGCTTCATCCGCCGCACCGGCATCACCATCTACCATCCCAGCGGCACCTGCCGCATGGGCGGCGACGAGCACAGCGTGGTGGACCCCGAATTGCGCGTGCGCGGCATCGACGGCCTGCGCGTCGCCGATGCCGCCGTCATGCCGACCGTCGTCTCCGGCAACACCAACGCGCCCAGCATCATGATCGGCGAGAAATGCGCCGACCTCCTGAAGGCGGCGGCGCGGGTCAGGCTGGCCGCGTAGCGAGGGGGGCCTTGCCCCCCTCGACCTCCCCCCACCAAGGGCCGAAGGGCCCTTGGCACCCTCGAGTCATCACTGCCTGAGGGGCCCTCGATGGGGCCCCTCAGGCAGCGACTGAACTGACGCCGGGGTCCAGGGCGGCGCCCCGCCCGCAACCGCCTCACCCGCGCAGCCACGCCTTCAGGCCCCGCAGCATCTCCGGCCCGTATTGCGCCGCGCTGCGGGCCAGCACGCAGGCCTCGGCGAGCAACGCCTCCGCCGGCACCACGCGGTTCACCAGGCCGAGCATACGCGCCTCCTCGGCCTCCATCGCGCGGCCGGTCGCCAGCAGGTCGAAGGCCAGCTTCGGGCCCAGGTGGCGGATCAGTTGCGGCGCCACCAGCTGCGGCCAGATGCCGTGCCGCGCCTCCGGCCAAGTCAGCCGCAGGTCCCCGGCCGCCACCACCAGGTCGCAGCCGAGCATGAGGGAGGCGCCCATCCCCACCACGCGGCCATGCGCGGCGGCGACCACCGGCTTGGCCAGCGCGCCGGGCGCCGCCAGCACCGCATCGGCCAGCGCCGCGCGGGCATCCCAGGCCGCGGCATCCCCGGCCAGCGCGCGCCGCTCCTCCAGGTCGCCGCCGGCGCAGAAGGCCGGCCCCTCGCCGGCGATCACCACGGCCTCGGTCCCCGGATCATCCTCCGCCGCGCGCAGCGCCGCGGCCAGCGCCTCGCACAGCGCCATGCTCAGCGCGTTGCGCTTCTCCGGCCGGTTCAGCCGCAGCACCCGCACCGGGCCGCGCATCTCGTCGAGCAGGATCACGCGAGGACGCCGCGCAGCCGGGCGATCGCCGCCTCGGGGTCCTGCGCCACCAGCGCGCCGCCCGCGGCCAGCACCGCCAGCTTCGCCGCCGCCGTCTCCCGCGCCGCGCCGGCCAGGGCCCCGGCATGGCCCATGCGCCGGCCTTCGGGCGCATGCCGCCCGACCAGCATGGCGACCACCGGCTTGCCGCAGGCCGGGATGGCCTCGGCCAGCGCATATTCCTTGTCGCCGCCGATCTCGCCGCAATAGAGCACCGCCGCGGTGCCTGGATCGGCGGCCAGGGCCTGCAGCCATTCATGCGGGTTGCGGCCGCAGACCGTGTCGCCGCCGATATGCGCGACCAGCCGCTGGCCGATGCCGGCGGCGCTCAGCAGCCGCGCCATGGTCAGCGTCAGCGTGCCGCTGCGGCACAGCACGGCAAGGCGGCCTGCCGTGCAGAAGGACGGCGCGATGGACCCCAGCAGCCCCTGCCCCGGCACGCAGAGGCCGAGCGTGTTCGGCCCCACCAGCCAGGACCCCGCCGCGCGCGCCGCCTGCGCCGCCAGCAGCGCGTCGTGCAGCGGGACATATTCGGCGGCGACGACGATGGTCGGGATGCCGGCGGCGGCGCGCACCGCGTCCAGCACGCCCTCCGGCGGGGTGTAGAGCACCGCGGCATCAGGCGGCGCCGGCAGGTCGCGCAGGTCATCGACCAGCGGCAGCCCGTCCATCTCCTCCCCGCCGCGGCCGAGGGCGATGCCGGCGGCCAGCGCCGTCCCCGCCTCCCGCATCGCCGCCACCTGCGCCCGGGCATAGCGGCCGGCCGGGTTGAACACCGCGACGCGGCGGGGGAAGCTGGCGAGGACGGGCAGCGTGATCACGGGGGCAAGCGTGCGGCTGGCGGAGCATGATGGCAAGGCGCTGCTGGCGCGCCATGGCGTGCCCATCCCGCGTGGCGCGCTGCTGCACGGCGCGCCGCCGGCGGATGCGGCGGGGGTACTGAAGGCGCAGGTGCTGGAAGGCGGCCGCGGCCGACGCGGCCTGGTGCGCCGCGCCGCGCCGGGCGAGGCGCCGGCCATCGCCGCCGCGATCCGCGCTGCGCTCGGCGATGCCGCGGCGCCGTTGCTGCTGGAGGAAGAGGTGCCGATGGCGCGCGAGCTCTACCTCGCCGCGCGGGTGGACGGCACGGCGCAGCGCATCGAGATCCTCTGCGCGCCCGAGGGCGGCGTCGAGGTGGAGCAGGCGGCGATGCTGCTGCGCTGCGGGATCGAGCCGGAGGCGGCGGGCGCGCTGGAAAGCCTCTACGCCGCGCTGCGCCGCGGCCTGCCGCCCGACCTCGCGGCGCGGGTGGCGCGCTTCGGGCTGCGGCTGGCCCGCATCCTCCGCGCCGAGGACCTGGAACTGCTGGAGGTCAACCCGCTCGGCGTGCTGGCGGATGGCCGGCTGGTCGCCTGCGACGCCAAGGCGGTGCGCGACGACGCGGCGCAGCACCGCCGCGACTCGCCGGCGCTGTCCGCGACGCTGGAGGATGCGGCGCTGACCCCGCTGGAACGCCGCGCCCGCGACCAGGGCTTCCACCTGGTGGAGCTGCCGGGCGGCACGGTGGCGATGGTGACCGCCGGCGCCGGCCTCGGCATGCTGATGCTGGACTTGCTGGCCGATGCCGGCTGCACCGCCGCCTGCTTCATGGACAACCTGAATGGCGGCCCGGCCGAGACCATGCCGGAGCGCCTGGCGCTCGGCTTCGAGATCGCAAGGCGGCCGGAGGTGAAGGCGGTGATGTTCTTCACCACCATCGCCTCGCGCGGCCTGGAGGGGCGGGTGGCGGCGATCGCTGCCGCGCTGCGCGACACGCCACCACCCAAGCCCTTCCTGGCCGGCATCGCCGCCGGCCATGCCGCGCTGCGCGGCTATCCGCTGGACCAGGCGCGCGCCGATCTGGCGGCGGCGGGCGTCACGGCGCTGCACGACACGCCGCAGGACCTGGTGCGGGCGGTGGCGGCGGTCGCGCAGGCATAGGGCGGATCGCGGCGCGGCGCGGATGCCGCGGGGCGTGCGGCCGCGCCGCAAACGATGGCCTGAAGCGGCCTGGGCGTTCCGCAGGATGTGCAATCCGCTCCGGGGCGGTGCGCGCCTGCGCCGCATCGCGCAGGCCGCTCCCGCTCGGTCGGCGTGGCGCGACACCGAGCCACGCCGCGATCCGCCCTGGCTATTCCGGCTCGATCCCGGCGCGGCGGATGATGCCGCCCCACTTGATCCGCTCGGCGCGGCCATAGGCGGCGCAGGCCTCGAGGTCCATCGCCACCGGCTCCAGGCTCATCTCCCGCAGCCGCGCCGCGATCTCGGGCGACTGCACGGCGGCGACCACCTGCCGGTTGATCGCCTGCTGGACGGGGATGGGCGTGGCGCTGCGCACGCCCATGCCGAGATAGCCGCCCAGCTCGAAGCCCTCATACAGCTCGGTCATCGCCGGCATGTCGGGGAAGCGCGGCGAGCGCCCGGCCGACGTGACCGCCAGCGCCCGGAAGCGGCCGGAGGCGAGATGCGCATCCGCCGCCACCATGTCGATGAAGACGAACTGGATCTGGCCGTTCTGCAGGTCGGTGATGGCATTGCCGATGACGCGGTAGGCCACCTCCTCGAAATCCAGGCTCGCCACGCGCTTCAGCAGGGCGGCGGGAATGCGGGAGGACCCGTTGAACCAGCCCGAATTCAGCCGCCCCGGCCGGGCCCGGATATCGGCGATCAGCTCCTGCACGCTGCGCCAGGGCGCCTCGGCGGGCACCATCAGGTAGCCGGCGGTGATGCCGAAGACGCCGACCAGGGCGAAATCCCGCTCCGCGTCATAGCCGGGGTTCTTCATGGTGTGCGGGTTGGCGGAGAAGGTGGTGGTCGCGCCGAGCAGCAGCGTGTGGCCATCCGCCGGCGCCTGGTTCACCGCCATGGTGCCGACCACGCCATTGCCGCCCGGCAGGTTCTCGACCACGAAGGTCTGGCCGGTGGCGCCCTGCATCCGGGCGCCGATGATCCGGGCGCAGATATCGCTCGACCCGCCGGCGGCGAAAGGCACCACGATTCGCACCTGCCGCTGCGGCCAGGCGCTGGCGCGCGCCGGCGCGGCCTGTCCGGCGAGCACGGCCCCGGCGGTGGCCCCCAGGCCAGCGCGCAAGGCATCCCGGCGTCCGATCATGTGGTGTCCTCCCCAGCCTGTGTTGCGGGGAGTTTAGCCGGGCCGGGCCGCCCGGCCGCAAGCCGCCGGCAGCCGGGCGGCGCCGTTCAGCGCGGCGGCTGGCGCGGGCGGGCGGCGCGGGCCAGGGC
>NZ_SMOA01000550.1 GCF_004353985.1 Paracraurococcus ruber
GCGCTCGCCGCGACGCTCGCCGCGCTGCTGCCGGCGTTGGCCGCGCGGGAGGCCGGCCGCGAGGCCGTCGCGCTCGCCGCCGCGCTGCTGGCCGAGCGGGCGCCTGAGGAGGTCGCGCTGCGCGCCCATCCCGACACCCTGGCCGCGATGCGGGCCGAGGGCTTCCCGGATGCCGGACAGGCGGCGCGGATCAGCCTGCAGCCCGATCCCGGCCTGCCGCCTGGAACCCTGGAGGCCGCCTGGCAGGGCGGCGGCCTTCGCCACGATCCCGCGGCCCTCGCCGCCCGCGTGCTGGAGGTGCTCGGCGCGGCACCCGGCGCGGCACCGGGCGCGACCGGCCGCCAGCAGGAGCAAGAGAGTTGAGCGACCTCCACACCGCCGAGATCCCTGCCGGGGCCCGCAAGCCCGGCCTGATGGACATCCCCATCCGGGTGCAGGTCGTGCTCGGCACGCGCAAGCTGCCGATGGCGGCGCTGTTCGACCTCAGCCGCGGCTCGGTCATCGAGTTCGACCGCAAGGTGGGCGAGCCGGTGGACCTGCTGGCGAACGAACGGCTGATCGCCCGCGGCGAGATCCAGCTGACCGAGGACGGCAGGCTGGCGATCTCGATCACCGAGATCGTCTCCTCCCCCGCCTGACCCGGCAGCAGAGGACCCGGCAGAATGCCGCCCCGCCCCCGCTTTCCCCGCGGCCTCGCCGCGGCCGCGCTCGCCCTGCTCATCCCCGTCCTCGCCGCGGTCCCGGCCGCGGCGCAGAACGTCACGCTCAGCCTCGGCGCCGGCGGCGCCGCGGCGGCGGCGAGCGGCGGCCAGAGCCTGACGACCAACCTGGTCGCGCTGCTGGTCGGCACCACGCTGCTGGCGCTGGCGCCCGGCCTGCTGGTGGTCGCCACCGCCTTCACCCGCATCGTCGTCGTCCTGTCCATGCTGCGCACCGCGCTGGGCCTGCAGCAGTCGCCGCCGAACACGGTGATCGTCGCGCTGGCGCTCTTCCTCTCGGCCTTCGTGATGGCGCCGGTGCTGGAGCGGGTCTGGCACGACGCCGCGAAGCCGCTGATGGACGGCGCCATCACCGAGGAGCAGGCGGCGGAGCGCGCCGTCGCGCCCTTCCGCAGCTTCATGGAAGCCAATGTGCGGGAACGCGACCTGACGCAGTTCCGCGACATCGCCCGCTGGACTCCGCCGCCCGTGGCGGAAGGCGCGGCGCCGGCGCCGGTGCCGCTGCACATCCTCTCCGCCGCCTTCATCACCTCCGAGCTGGCGAAGGCCTTCCAGATCGGCTTCCTGCTCTTCCTGCCCTTCCTCGCCATCGACATCGCGGTCAGCGCGGTGCTGATGGGCATGGGCATGATGATGCTGCCGCCGGTCACGGTCAGCCTGCCCTTCAAGCTGGTCTTCTTCGTGCTGGTGGATGGCTGGGGTCTGGTCGCCGGCTCGCTCGTGCGCGGCTTCGCGCCGTGAGCGGCGCCGCGCCCGCCCGCCGCATCCGCCGCGCCCGGCGCCTGGCCGCCGCCATCCGCCAGCTGGACCGCGCCGGCCACCCGGCC
>NZ_SMOA01000551.1 GCF_004353985.1 Paracraurococcus ruber
GCGGTGGTGTAGGTGCCGAAGGCCCTGCCGGCGCTGACGGGGGCGATGTCGTCGTCGAGCAGCGTGCCGGCGGTGGAGAGGGTGGGGGCGGCGCTGCTGCTGGCCTGGAGGGTGAAGGACTTGGTGCCTGCGGCGTCACGGTCGTCTGCGGCGGCGAGGGTGACGGTGGCGGTCCAGTCGTTGGCGGCGGAGAGGGTGAGCTGGCTGGCGGAGAGGGTGGTGCCGATGGGAGCGCCTGCGAGGGTGAGCAGGATGTCGGTGGTGGCACCTGTGGCCTTGTAGGTGATGCTGGCGCTGCCGCCCTCCGTCAGGCTCAGGCTGCCCTGGTCCGCCGTCAGCTGCAGCGTCGTGGATGGCGGTGGCGGCGTGGACGGCGTGCTGGCGACGGCACTGTATGTGCCGCGGATGAGGTACTGGCCGAGCGAGCCGTAGTCGGACCAGCCCGTGGGCGTGGTGGCCGTGGGGTCGCCCCAGCCGACGCCGTCGACGGCGAGGTAGTAGGTGCTACCCTGCAGGCCGGAGAGGGTGAGGCGGGCATCGGTGCGGGTGATGTCGTTGACGCTGGCGACGACCTGGAACTGGCTGTTGTAGAGGGTCAGGCCGATATCGAGCATGCCGAAGGGCGAGGTGGTGGTGACCGGCCCGGCGGCGCCGCTGACGAAGGCCTGGGTGGCAGCCCCGACGCTGAAATCGATGCTGCCGCCGTCGCCCAGGGCGAAGGCGAACATGTCGATATCGTTGCGGGCGCCGGAGCCTGAGATGACGCCGAAGGTCTGGATGCTGGCGATGCCGTTGGCGACGGTGCCGCCGAGGGCTCCTGCGCTGGCGAAGCTGTTGCCCCAGTCATCGGCGCGGTAGGTCACGCCGCCGTTGCGGCCGGTGATGATGCCGAGGTCGTCCTCGGTGTTGGTGGCGCCGTTGTAGCCGCCATTGCTCCACTGGACGGTGCTGGCGTTGTAGCCGACGCCCATGACCGGGGCCCAGGAGGTGCCGCCGGTGCCGTGGCCGTAGTAGTACTCGCTGCCGTTGCGGCCATCGTGGTTGAGGCCGAGGCTGTGGCCGACCTCATGCGCGGCGGCGTCGGCGATGGCCTTGGTGCCGTCGCCCAGCCGGTTGGCATAGACGAAGACGCCGGTGTCGGTGCTCCATGTGTAGCTGCCGACATAGCCAATGCCACCGTAGTTCTTGCCGTCCTCGTCGGTGACGATGACGCGGATGCCGTAGCTGGTGTCGGTGGCGCCGGAGTAGCGCAGCGCCTCGGTGCCGGGGTCCTCGGTGGTGACGTCGATGTTGAAGGGGGCGAAATACTCGGCGACGCGCTGCCAGATCTGCTGGATGCGGAGGAGTTCGGTGGCGTTGAAGCTCTCGGCGGCGTCGGTGGAGAAGGCCTTGGAGTAGAAGCTGGGGGTATTCCAGAAGCTGTTCCAGGCGGTTCCGGTGGTGGTGTGGCCGCCGAAGTCGAGGAAGATCTTGTAGGGCGAGCTGGCCTGGCTGTGCAGCTTGAAGGTGTCGCCATAGCTGACCAGGCCGCCCAC
>NZ_SMOA01000552.1 GCF_004353985.1 Paracraurococcus ruber
GCCCGCGGCGCAGGCGGGCGCGGAGCGCGGCGCGCGGCGGGGGCGTTCCGGCCCGGCCGCTGCCGGGGCGAATGCCACGCTTCGCATGGCGACGGACCATGCCGCCCGGCGAACGCCATGCCGCAGCGCCTGGCCCGCCGCGCCGATCCGGCGCCGCAGGCCGTGCAGGCAGGCCCTAGCGGACATGGCCGGTCATCCAGTCCACCGCCACCGCCGCGCGCGCCGGACCGACCGCCACCACCACCCGGCCGCCGGTGGAGCCGCCTTCCGGGTCGAAGCGGATGGCGATCCGCCCCGCGTCATCCGCCGCCACCGCCGCGCCCTCCACCAGCAGCGCCGCGCCGGCCGGCAGGGCGCGCCGGCCGCCGCGCGCCGGATGCAGCAGGCCGTCGCGGGTATCGAGGACCACCTGCGCCGGCCGGCCGCTGGCCCGCGCCTCCATCCGCGCCTCGCGCAGCACCGCCGCCACCTGCTCGACCGCCGCGCGGGCGATCCCGCCCTGGCCTGCGCCGGCCAGCCGCGGCAGGGCCGTGGCGGCCAACGCCGCGACCAGCAGCACCGCCAGCGTCTCGATCAGGGTGAAGCCCGGGGCGCGCATCGCTACCAGCTCGTCACGTCGCGGTCCTCGCCCGCGCCGCCCTGGCGGTCATCGGCGCCGAGGCTGAACAGGTCGTAGGGCCCGTTCTCGCCGGGGGCGCGGTAGCGCCAGGGCCGGCCCCAGGGGTCCTGGAGCTGCTCGGCCTTGCGGACATAGGGGCCGTTCCACCGCTCCTGCCCCGGCGGGCGCTGGGTCAGGGCGGCCAGCCCTTCCTCGCGCGAGGGGTAGCGGCCGACATCCAGGCGGTAGAGGTCGATCGCGGTCGCCAGGCCCTGGAGCTGCAGCTTCGCCGCATCCTGCTTGGCGCCGCCGAGGTAGCGCATGGCCTGCGGCGCGGCGACGGCCGCCAGCAACCCCAGGATGACGAGGACGACGAGCAGCTCCACCAGGGTGAAGCCGGGACGGCGGCTGCGCGGGATCCGGCCGGGGCCGGAGCGGCGGGGGGACATGGGTGATGGGTTCCTAGGGAGTGCCGGAAGGCTGGCCGGCGGACCGGCCAGGGGAGGCGTGTCGGGCCGCGTCCCGCGGCGGATCGCCCGCGGCATCGGGCAGGCTGGCATCGGACAGGGCGAAATCGGCCAGGGCGGGGCCGCGCCGCAGCCGCCCCGCCGCGTCCACTTGGAACAGCCGGACGCCCTCGCCGCCCCGCGCGCCGGCGGTCAGGCGGAGCGGCGGCAGCGACCCGGTCTCGAAGGGCGGGCCGGCGAGGGCGGTTGCCAACGCCTCGCGCGTCACGCCGCGGCCGGCGCGGCGCAGCGCCTCCACCACGACTTCCCCGGCGGCATGGCCGAGGCGGCCGGCAAGGCCGGCACGGGCGGGTTCGGAGGCGCGGAAGCGGGCCTGCGCGCTGCCCTCGCCCATCTCCGGCGGCACGCCGAGGCCGACCAGCACCGGCCGGCCGAGCGCCGCCGCGGCGGCCGGCGCG
>NZ_SMOA01000553.1 GCF_004353985.1 Paracraurococcus ruber
GCGCCGGTCGGCGATGTCCGGCCGGTCCTGCTCAGCGGCCCTCAGCGACTTTTTTTGTGCCGCAGGCCGAGCCGGCGCAGCGTCGACCAGACAGTGGACAGTGAGCCGGCCTGAATGCCGCAGCCGGTGAGCTCCGTCTGGATCTCGGCCAGCGTGATGCCCGGCTTGGCCGCAGTCAGTTCACGCAGCAGGGCTTCATGCCCGGCCAGCAGGGGCCTCCGGTAGCCGCCGATCCTCGCCGGCGCCGCGCTGCCCGTCTCCCGCACCCGCTGCATCAGCTTGATCGCCGCCGAGGGGCTCACCTCAAAGCGCCGCGCCGCCTCCCGCGCCGAACTGCCCGCCTCAACCGCGCGAACCAGCCGCCGCCGAAGGTCAGCAGACAAGGGTGCCGTCATCGTCGCCTCGACGCTGCATCATCAGCGTCGAATCAGAACCCGCGATTCCGGCAACCTCAAAGTGCTCTAACTTGGCAATCCCCTTCTTCTGTATCCGTGCTTCATGAGGCGACCGTCACGGCAGGTGCAAAGCCAAGATTATATTTGAAGGTTCCTTTTCTTTGTTAACGAGGTGGCGCAGGCACCCCTCCAGATTGTGGGGGCACCACAACAAAGGATACCTCTAATGCGATATCACCGGCCCGCGAGGTGCAACGCGTGTTGTCCCTGGCGTCCAGTTGGCTTGTATCGGTGAAGACACCTGCGAGCGCAAAGCCCCACCCTTGTGGCGCCGGCCCACCTAACTCCGGCGGTGGTGTGAGCCCCGGCTCCACACGGCGCCGGAACAAATCCGTCACATCCCACCGCCCACGAACCTCCACTTTATGGAAAGCGAGATCAAGCAACGATCGGTCAGGTTGAACAGCCCAGTTCACACTTGGCACGCGCAGATAAAGGCAACCTTCGGTTTTCTCTTCCGGATCTCCTTGGCCATTGGTCCAACATCGGAGATTTTCGGCGAAGGTGCCACCTTGCGTCCAAATAAGCGTGTGGCAACTATTAAGAGGCGTTTCGCCTTCCTTGTAACTCAACTCAACTTTTTCAATCTGCTTAACGCCAGGTATAGATTTGAATGGTTGAACGTCGAAGTCAAAAGCGAAAATCCTGACCCAAGATTGGCAAGAATCGCTATTGTTGATTTCTACTTGACCCCATCCTGCATCGCCGACGACATTTGGCCCGGACGTTGGCATCGCTGCTGATGGCGGTAGCTGAAAACCACGGCTACAATCTATGCCACGCCCAGTGAACGTTCCAATTAGAGGCACGTCGCTGAAAGATCGCAGCTTCCAATCAGCAATCCAGTTATTGACCCGCAAAACAACGGTACGCCTATCGACATCGAAGCTGGACCAGAACATGCGTTGGTCGCCATTTGCGCCGGACCAGGCGGCATAGAGGCGGTTCTGGAACACGGCCAAGGACGGGCCAGACGCCGATCCGCCACCGATGCCCACCTGCTGCGGGGACCAGTTTTGCCCGTCGAAGCTGGACCAGAACATGCGTTGGTCGCCATTTGCGCC
>NZ_SMOA01000554.1 GCF_004353985.1 Paracraurococcus ruber
GCGGCGCGGCGCCGGCAGGCGGGCCTCATGCCGGCCGGCACGACTGCTGACCGGGAGGATCACCGTGCCCGGCGCGCGGCCGCCACACCGCCCCTGCGCGCGACACCTGCGCGCAGACCTCGGGACGCCTGCGCGCCGGCATCAGGCGCTGCGCTCCGCCGGCGCCAGCATGCCGGCGAGCCGGCGGCCCAGCTCCGCCGGCGTGCCGGTCGCCGTCGCGTGCCGCGCGGCGATGACCGCGCCCGGCATGCCGGCGACGACGCAGCTTTCCGGGCTCTGGACCAGGACGGGCATGCCGCGCTCCACCAGCATGGCGGCGCCGGCGGCGCCGTCCCGGCCCATGCCGGTCAGCACCACGCCGATGGCGCGGTGCGCAGCGATGGCGGCCGATTGCAGCAGCAGGTCGACGGACGGGCTGACCACGCCCCGCCCCGGCGTCAGCCGCAGGGCGAAGCCGCCGCCGGCGGCGCGCAGCACATGCCCGTCCAGGCCGCCCGGCAACACCGTCACGGCGCCGTCCGGCAGGGTCTGCCGCGGCTCGGCCAGCAGCACCGGCCGGCCCAGCCGCCGGCCGAGATGCGCGGCATAGTCGGGGCCGAGTTCCGGCGGCATGTGCTGCGCCACCACCACCGGCGCGCCCAGCCGCCCGGCAGCCGCCAGCAGCGCCGCGACCGCATCCGGCCCGCCTGTCGAGGCGCCGATGACGACGAGGTCGGCCGGCCCCGGCGGCGCCCCCTTCCCCGGCCGGTCGCCCGGCGGCGCCTGGCGCTGCCGCTGCCCGGCCCAGTGCCGCAGCTTGGTGCGCAGCGGCTCCTCCAGCCGGGCGAAATCCACCCCGCCCAGCGTGCGGTCCTTCCACACCGTGTCCACCGCGCCGCGGTCCAGCGCGGCCAGCGCCGCCTCCGACCCCGTGCGCGTGTGCTGGCTGACCATGACCACGGCCGGCGGGTCGGGCATGCGGACGATGCGGGCCGTCGCCTCCAGCCCGTCCATCCCCGGCATCTCCAGGTCCATGGCCACCACATCGGGCCGCAGCCGCTCGCAGGCGGCGATGGCGGCCTGGCCCTCGGCGGCCTCCCCGACCACCTGCATGTCGCCCTCGGCCTCGATCAGCCGGCGCAGCGCCAGGCGCATGAAGCTGCTGTCGTCCACCAGCAGGACGCGGATCATGCCGCACCCCCCGCAGCGTCGGGCCGCAGCCGGCCGAGCACGGCCGGGCGGCAGACCGGCAGCGGCGCGCCGTCCAGCGTGGCGAGGCTTTCCACCAGCCCGTCCGGCGCCATCACCGGGGTGAAATCCGCCTCCGGCAGCCGGTGCAGGGCGGGCAGCGCGTCGATGGCGATGGCGACCGGCGGCTGCAGGGCGAGGCGCAGCAGCGGCCGCTCGGCGGCGGCGGCGGCGCCGAGGCCGAGCCGGGCCATGGCATCCACCACCGGCAGCACGTCGCCGCGATGGGCGCAGAGGCCGAGCACGCCGGGCGGCGCACCGGGCGGCGGCGGCGC
>NZ_SMOA01000555.1 GCF_004353985.1 Paracraurococcus ruber
GCCGAGCGCAGCGGTCCGCGACCCCGGCGGCCGGCCGGCATGGCCGAGCGGGCGCGCATCCCGCGCGCCGGACCAGGCCGGGCGCGGCCGAAGCGGACGCCCTGCGGCGGTGCCGCAGGCGCTGTCCCTGCCCGCCTCCGGTGGCGCAGGGCCCGCCGGGCCTGGAAACCCTTTGGCCCGGCTACGGCACCAGCCCCAGCCGCCGTTCCGTCACCTGCCGTCCCCATTGGGTGCCGGTGACCTCCTCCTCCAGCACGAAGCCTGCCTCGACATAGAGCCGCTCCGCCGCCGGCAGCCCCGCCAGGGTCCACAGGAACACCCGCGCGAAGCCGGCGGCCCGCGCATGGGCCAGCGTCTCCGCCAGCAGCCGTCGCCCCAGGCCTGCCCCGCGCAGCGACGCGTCCAGGATGAACCAGCGCAGATGCGCCGTGCGCGGCGGCAGCCCCGCCTCGCCGGCATCCAGCGCGATCGAGCCCAGCACGCGCCCCTCCGCCCCGACGACGCAGCGGAACAGGTCGCCCGCCGGGTCGAGCCGCGCCAGGAACTCCCCCAGCTCGCGCGCCACCTTCGCCTCGAACACCGCGCCGAAGCCATGGCTCGCGGCGTAGTGGCGCGCATGCAGTGCCGCGATGTCGCCGATGGCGCCCGGGACCCAGCCGGGCTCCAGGCACCAGCCCGGCGTCACCGGCGGCTGGCCCGCCCTTCGTAATAGCCCTGCTGGTAGGCGCGCTGCTGCGACTGCTTGCTCTGGTCGAACAGGTAGCCGCCGCCGGCCCCCAGCCCGCCGCCGATCAGCGCCCCCAGCCCGGCATTGCCGGCGATGGCGCCGATGATGGCGCCGCCGGCGGCGCCCGCCGCGCCGCCGGTCAGCGTGCGCTGCTGGGTCGAGTTCAGGTCGCCGCAGCCGGCGAGGCCCAGCGCCAGCAGCGCCGGGATCAGCATGGTCTTGCGCATGGTCGGTGTCCCCCTCAGCGGCGGGCGCGCGGCTGGGCGGCGCGCGGGCAGGGCCAGGTCTCGGCGGCGAAGCGGGCCAGGCCGTCCACCGCGCGGTCGCCGGCATGCTGCGGGTTGCGCGCGGCCCAGGCGACGAAGGCGGTGCGGGCCTGCTCCAGCGTCGGCTCCGGCGTGGGCAGGCAGAACATGCGGTGCGAGTCGCCATGCGCCGCGGCGGTGGAGGCGTGGAACTGCCCGGCCCCCACGATGAAGCCCTGGCAGTAATTCACGGCGGCGGTGTGCATCGGGTCGCTGGCCGGGGCGCCGCAGAGCGCGGCGAGGTCGCCGGTGCGGCCGCCGCTGAAATTGCGCTCGGCCACCTGCGCCGCCGCCGGCAGGGCCAGCAGCGCCGCCGCGGCCAGGGCGGCAAGCATGGGTCGTGGCATTGGGTTGTCTCCCCTGTCGGGCCTCACGGCCCGCACGGGAATGAGACACCGGGGCATGCCGGTTGCCAACGTCCCGCGCCGCCGCACGGGCGCGGCGGCTCAGGCGGCG
>NZ_SMOA01000556.1 GCF_004353985.1 Paracraurococcus ruber
CGGCGCGCCGGCCCTGCCGGGCGCGGAGGGCGCGACGGCCGCCCTGCCCGGCGGCGGGGCGGAGGGCGCCGAGGGCGGCGCCCTCCCGCCGGGCGAGGAGGGCATGGTCAGCCTCGCCAATGTGCAGGGGCAGATGCGCGCCTCCTCGATCAACAACCTCATGCAGCTGGTGGAGCAGCACCCGGACGAGAGCCTGGTGGTGATCCGGCGCTGGCTGAACCCGGATGATGCGTCATGAGCGGCACGCGCACACTCACCGGCCCGCAGAAGGCGGCCGCCATCATGCTGGCGATGGGGGAGGAGCATGCGGCGAGCCTCTTCGCCAAGATGCATGAGGACGAGATCCGCGACCTCTCCCAGGCCATGGCGCAGCTCGGCGCCGTCCCGGCCGGGCTGATCGAGGAGCTGTGCCGGGACTTCGCCGAGCAGCTGGGCCAGGCCGGCAACCTGGTCGGCAGCTACGAGAGCACCGAGCGGCTGCTGATGAAGACGCTGCCGCGCGACCGCGTCGCCCAGATCATGGAGGAGATCCGCGGCCCCGCCGGCCGCACCATGTGGGACAAGCTGGGCAACGTGAACGAGGCGGTGCTGGCGAACTACCTGAAGAACGAATACCCGCAGACCGTCGCCGTCGTCCTCTCCAAGGTGCGCTCCGACCATGCCGCCCGCGTGCTCTCCCTGCTGCCGGAGGGCTTCGCGATGGAGGTCGTCATGCGCATGCTGCGCATGGAGAACGTCCAGAAGGAGGCGCTGGAGGGCGTCGAGAAGACCCTGAAGGCCGAGTTCATGTCGAACCTCGCCCGCAGCCAGCGGCGTGACGCGCATGAGCTGATGGCCGACATCTTCAACAACCTCGACCGGCAGTCGGAGGCGCGGATCCTCTCGGCGCTCGAGGAGCGCAACCGCGACGCGGCCGAGCGCATCCGCGCGCTCATGTTCACCTTCGAGGACCTGCAGCGGGTGGACGGCGCCGGGCTGCAGGCGCTGCTCCGTTCGGTCGAGAAGGACAAGCTGGCGCTGGCGCTGAAGGGCGCGTCCGAGCCGCTGCGCGAGATGTTCTTCAAGAACCTGACCGAGCGCGCGGCGAAGCTGCTGCGCGACGACATCGCCGCCCTCGGCCCCGTGCGGCTGCGCGACGTGGACGAGGCGCAGGCGACCATCGTCGCCCTGGCCAAGGACATGGCGGCGCAGGGCACCATCAGCCTGCAGGATGACGGCGACGAGGAGATGGTGTCGTGACCGCCGGCTTCGTCCCGCAGGCGGCGTCCGTCGCCGGCAGCCCGGGCTTCGAGCCGGCGCTGCCGACCATCCGCCCCGGCCCGCGCGGCGGCGGCGGCGGCGCGGCCATCCCGATCGGCTTCGACGTGCCGGATTTCGACGCGCCGCCGCCGCCGCCCGAGCCCGATCGGTCCGGCGCCGAGGCGGCGGAGCGGGCGGCGCTGCTGGCGGCGGCACGGGAGGCCGGCTTCGCCGAGG
>NZ_SMOA01000557.1 GCF_004353985.1 Paracraurococcus ruber
GGGCCGGGCGGCTCGGCCGGCGGCTGCCCCGGCCGCGGCAGCGTGGCCCCGCCGCTTCCGCCGCCGGCGCTTTTCCGCTAACCCGGCCGCCCCGGGGGACCGGTCACGCGGCGCGCCAGCCGGCGCCGTGGCGCTGACCCGTTCCCATCTGCCCGCCCCGCCCCTGCGCGGGCCACAGGGACCCGATGCGCCACTTCCTGGATTTCGAGAAGCCGATCGCCGAACTCGAGGGCAAGATCGAGGAGCTCCGCCGCACCACCGATGCCGGCGGCATCGACCTGGGCGAGGAGGTGGCGCGGCTGCGCGACAAGGCGCAGGGGCTGCTGCGCAGCACCTATGCCAAGCTCTCCCCCTGGCAGAAGACGCTGGTCGCCCGGCACCCGGACCGGCCGAAATGCCTGGACTATGTCCGGGCGCTGATCGAGGAATGGACGCCGCTGGCCGGCGACCGCGCCTTCGCCGACGACGCGGCGGTGGTGGGCGGCCTCGGCCGGTTCCGCGGCCGGGCGGTGGCGGTGCTGGGGACCGAGAAGGGCGCCGACACCGAAAGCCGGGTGCGGCACAATTTCGGCATGGCGCGGCCGGAAGGCTACCGCAAGGCGCGCCGGATCATCGAGCTGGCCGGCCGCTTCGGCCTGCCGATCCTGTCCTTCGTGGACACCGCCGGCGCCTTCCCGGGGATCGAGGCGGAGGCGCGCGGCCAGGCCGAGGCCATCGCCCGGTCCATCGAGGCCTGCCTGGAAGCGCCCGTGCCCTTCGTCGCCACCATCATCGGGGAAGGCGGGTCGGGCGGCGCCATCGCGCTGGCGGCCGCCGACCGGGTGCTGATGCTGGAGCACAGCGTCTATTCGGTGATCAGCCCGGAAGGCTGCGCCAGCATCCTCTGGCGCGACTCGGCCCAGGCGGCGACGGCGGCCGAGGCGTTGAAGCTGACGGCCGAGGACCTGAAGCGCCTGGCCCTGGTGGATGCGGTGGTGCCGGAGCCGATGGGCGGCGCCCAGCGCGACCCGGCCGCGACGGTGGCCGCGGTGGGGGAGACGGTGTGGCAGAGCCTGGAGCCGCTGCTGGCCTATGACGGCGCCACGCTGCGGGCCCGGCGGCGGGAGAAATTCCTGGAGATGGGCCGCATCGGCGTGGTCTGACGGCGGGGGCCGTCCGGCATGGCCCGCGGCGGGCCGAGGCGCTGCGCCAGGGTTGCGCAGCGGTTGCCCGGCGCCCGGGGGCGCCAGGGATTTGCCGACGGTGCTGGTCCATGGCCATCGGCATCGGGCCGGGGATCCGGCCCATCGCCGTGGTCGGCCCGGCCCATCGCCGTGGTCGGCCCGGCGCCCCGGATGCGCCGACACGAAGGGCTCGGCTGGCGGCGCGCCGGCCCATGCCGCGGCCGGCTTCGGCGGCGGTGGGGCGGGCCAGGCGGCCGCCGGCCCGCGCCCGTCCACCGGGCGCGGTCCGTGGTGACAGCCCGCGAACGCCA
>NZ_SMOA01000558.1 GCF_004353985.1 Paracraurococcus ruber
CGTCACCCGCAGGCCGCCATTGGCGAAGGGGGCATAGGCGGCCGTCAGGTCCAGCAGCGTCACCTCCCCGGTGCCGAGCGCGAGCGACGCGTCGTTCGGGAAGCGGCCATCGAGGCCGAGGCGCCGCGCCGCCGCCGCCGCCGCGCGCGGCCCGCCGGCGCGGTACAGCACCCGCACCGCCGCGGTGTTCACCGACTGCGCCAGCGCCTCCTCCATGCTGATCTCGCCGCGCATCCGCCAGGTGCCATTGCCGGGCGACCAGCCGCCGAGCGTCAGCGGCCCGTCCGGCACATCCTCCTCCGGCCGCATGCCGGCTTCCAGCGCGGCGAGGAAGACGAAGGGCTTGAAGGCGGAGCCGGGCTGGCGGCGGGCGCTGGTGGCGCGGTTGAACTGGCTGGCGCGGAAGTCCCGCCCGCCGGCCATGGCGCGCACCGCGCCGCTGCCCGCCTCCAGCGCCACCACCGCGCCCTGGGTGACGCCGGCGCGGGCGCCGGGCCCGGCCAGCAGGGCTTCCAGCCTTGCCTCCACCACCGCCTGCAGGCGCGGATTGAGGGTAGCCCGGAGCACGAGGTCGGCATTGCCCGGGAAGGTCTCCGCCAGGTCCTCCAGCGCCCAGTCGGCGAACCAGCCGGCCTGGCGGGACGGCGGGGGCGGCAGCCGCATGCGGCCGAGCTCCGCCTCCATCTGCGCAGTCGTGA
Organism: Paracraurococcus ruber; assembly: GCF_004353985.1. Taxonomy (GTDB): domain Bacteria; phylum Pseudomonadota; class Alphaproteobacteria; order Acetobacterales; family Acetobacteraceae; genus Paracraurococcus; species Paracraurococcus ruber. The sequence continues at coordinate 699 of NZ_SMOA01000558.1, forward strand.
TGGCGCCGGTCGCCACCATCGCCTCCAGCACCTCCGCCGCGCGGGCCACCGCCAGGTCGGGCGAGGCGCGGGGGTTCAGCCGCGAGGGCGCCTTCGGCAGCCCGGCCAGCATCGCCGCCTGCCACAGCGTGACGCGGCGCGCCGGCACGCCGAAGAACAGCCGCGCCGCCGCATCCACCCCATAGGCCCCGGCGCCCAGGTAGACGCGGTTCAGGTAGATCTCGAGCAGCTGGTCCTTGCTGAAGCGATGCTCCAGCCACAGCGCCAGCAGCGCCTCCTGCACCTTGCGGCGGGTGGTGCGCTCGGCGGTCAGGAACAGGTTCTTCGCCAATTGCTGCGTCAGGGTGGAGCCGCCCTGCACCACCTCCCCCGCGCGCCAGTTGGCGACCGCGGCGCGGGCCAGGCCGATGGGGTCGAGGCCCCAGTGGTGGCGAAAGCGCCGGTCCTCCACCGCCATCAGCGCGGCGGGCAGGGCGGGCGGCAGGTCGCGCAGCCGCACCGTCTCCCCGTACAGGTCGCCCTGGGTCGCCAGCAGCGTGCCGTCGGCCGCCAGCAGGGTGACGGAGGGGCGGCGGGTGGCCTGCGGCACGCCATCCACCCGCGGCAGGTCCCAGGCGAAGAACAGCAGCAGGGCAAAGAGGCCGAGGCCGCCGAAGACCAGCCCCTGCACCAGCCAGCCCAGCCAGCGCCGGCCGCGGCGGCGCGCGGCGGGGGCAAGGGGGGGCGCGGAAGGGGCCGGCCGCGGCGGCCGCGCC
>NZ_SMOA01000559.1 GCF_004353985.1 Paracraurococcus ruber
GGCTCTGGCGCAGGTTTCGTGCAGGTTACGTCGCCGCTATCGGTGCGACCAGCCGCGCCCGCAGTAGGTCGAGCTTGCCTCGGCCGTACATCTGCCGCCGGAGCATCTTGAGCTTGGTGATGCTCCCCTCCGTCACGCCGTTCGACCACGCCTCGGTCATTGCCGCGCGCACGGCGGCCTGGTCGTCGGCGATGCCGCGGCCAAAGGAGGCGACTGGGCTCGCCCTGGCCTCGGTAATCCAGGAAGGCAACGCCGCGGAGGTTCCGCTGCGCAGCATCCGGTGGAAACGCTCGATCAGATCACGTGCCGTGACCAGCGCAGGGACAGCGGCCTCGATGGCTGCCACCATCACCGCCTCGGCGCGCGGCAGGCTCTCGCGCGCGGCCAGCATGGCTCGCGCGATGGTCCTGGTAGGCGGCACACTGCCGGTTGCGCCCCCATCGGGCGCCTCGCTCCGCCGACGACGGGTGGCCCACTCCGTGACGATCCGCAGGCAGCCGCCGAAGCCCTCGTCGCGCAGCCGGCGCCAGAGTTCGGCGGCGTTGCGGCAGCCGCCGTCCCACAGCGCCTTCAGGCGTGGCAGCCATGGCTCGAGGCTGCTGGCCCGGCTGCGGAACACCTCGTCCTCGGCGTGGCGGAGCACGGCCCGTACCAGCTTCCGGCTGCGCCCGGTACGGCGGACGATCTCCTTGATCGGGGTGCCGGCGGCCGCCATCGCGCGAACGACGTCGTTGGCTTCCCGGCGCTGCAGGTAGCTTTCGTACTGCACGCGCTCGGCCGCGCTCAGCAGGTCCGGGTTGACGGACCCGCTGTCGAGAGCACGGCGGATCGCTCCCAGGTCAGCGCGGACGACGTCCAGGAACGCCGCGCTGGCGTTCTCCATCAGGTGCCACCGATCGGCGACCTGGATCGCCTTGGGTGCGGCTGCCCTGACCGCGCCGGCGAAGCCGCCCGCGCGGTCGCGGGCGACAACCTCGACCTCGGGATGCGCTCGCAGCCAGGCCGTCACGGTCGCCTGGTCGCGGTCGGGCAGCAGGTCGACGATGCAACGCCGCTCGAGGTCGCAGAGGACAGTGCCGTAGCGCTGGCGGCGTCGCCACGCCCATTCGTCGATCCCGACAACCCGGACCGAGCCGGCCTTGCCCGGCGCCAGTCGGCGGACGACCCGCAGCAGCGTATCGCGGCTGACCGGCAGCATGAGCCGCGCCGCGAGACCCGCACCAGGGCGGCCGCCGAGGGCAATGCCGAGGTGCTGGACCAGGCCGTCCAGGCGCGCGGTGCGCTGCGCAGACCGCCGGGCAACCTCCGCCGGCAGCGGCTCGGCGAAGGTCCGCTGCGGGCATTCCGCCGTGACGCAGCGAAAGCGACGCACCTGCAAATGCAGCTCCACGGCTCGACCGTGGGAGGGCAGGTCCAGAAGGCGTCGCCGGTAGCGGCTGTG
>NZ_SMOA01000055.1 GCF_004353985.1 Paracraurococcus ruber
GCGGCCGCGGCGGGACTGCCGCCGGCGGGGCGCGACGGCCCGGGCCTGGGGCGACGCTGACCGGCGCACCGGCGCAACCGCCGCCGGTGCGCCGGGCTGCGCGCCGGGGAGAGTGCGACAGCGGGGGGTGTCCGGACGGCGTGCCCGCGCCGGGACGCCCATGCGACTCGTCTCGCCGCGCCGGCCGCATCGCGGCGGGCATCAGGCGTGCCGACCGCCGCAAGCCCTCAGCCGGGCCGCGCCCCCGACCGTTCGATCAGCCGGGCGATGCGCGGGATCTCCGCGGCGAGGAAGGCGCGCAACTCCTGCGGCCCCATCTCCGGCCACAGCACCGTGGCCGTGCCGTCGAAGAACTCCTGCACCTTCGGGTCGCCCATCGCCTCCCGCAGCGCGGCGGACAGGCGGGCGATGACCGCATCCGGCGTCCGCGCCGCGACGAAGAGCCCGGCCCAGGGCACCGATTCCGCCGCGGCGAAGCCGGCCTCGGCCACCGTCGGCACCTCGGGCGCCAGGCGGACGCGCTGGCCGTCGGTGACCGCGAGCGCGCGCAGCCGGCCTTCCCGCACATGGCCGAGGCTGGTCAGCGGGTAGTCCCACATCGCATCCACCCGGCCGGCGATGACGTCGTTCAGCCCCTGGGTGCCGTTGGCATAGGGCGCGTGCACCATCCGCGCCCCGGTCGCCTGCAGCAGCGTCTCGGCCGCCAGATGCGGGGACGTGCCGACGCCGACCGAGGCATAGGTGAGGCCGTCCGGCCGGGCCCGCGCCGCCGCCACCAGGTCGGCCAGGCTGTGCCAGGGCCGCGAGGGCGCGCAGACGATGAGGTGGGGGGAGGCGCCGAGGCCATGCACCGGCGCCAGGTCCCGCTGCGGGTCGTAGCGCAGGCCGGGGAACATGGCGGGGGCCGACGCCATCGGCCCCTGGCTGCCATAGAGGAAGGTGTAGCCATCCGGCGCGCTGCGGGCCACCGCTTCCGCCCCGATGGTGCCGCCGGCGCCCGGCCGGTTCTCCACCACCACGCTCTGGCCGAGGACCTGGCCCATGCGCTGCGCGAGCGTCCGGGCCGAGGTGTCGGTGATGCCGCCGGCGGCGAAGGGGACGATCCAGGTCAGGCTGCGGGCCGGGAAGCCCTGCGCCGCGGCCCGCAGCCCGGGCAGCAGCATGGGCGCCGCGAGCAGCGCGCGGCGGGCGAGTCGTCGCATGGCCTGTCCCCTCCCCAGGGTTCCTGTCCTTGCCGGCAGGGTAGGGCGGGCGGGCGCCGGATGGGAACGGCGGATGCGCGCCGGGCCGCGCGGCAGGGTCCCGGGATTGTCGCTGGCCATTCCCGCCGCGCCGCGCTTCCTCCCGCCCTGCACCCCGCCGGCCGGGCGGGGCAGGACAAGACCGGGAGATGGGCGCATGGCATGGATCTGGCTGGCGATCGCCGGCGGCTTCGAGGTCGTCTGGGCGGTGCTGCTGAAATACACCGACGGCTTCAGCCGCCTGCTGCCGAGCCTGGCGACCATCGGCGCCATGGCGGTCAGCTTCTACTGCATGTCGCGGGCGCTGCAGACCATCCCGATCGGGACGGTCTATGCGGTCTGGACCGGAATCGGCGCCGCCGGCGCGGCGATCTGGGGCATGGCGGTGGAGGGCGACCCGGCGAGCGCGGCGCGCATCCTCTGCCTCGCCCTCATCCTGGCCGGCGTCGCCGGCCTGAAGCTGGCCGGTTGAGCGGCCAGGCGGATCGCAGCCGATGGCGGATGCCGACGCATGCCGGTCCTCCCGCCGCGGGCGGGTGCGCCCGCCCAGGCGACCGCACCCCGCCGATCGCGCCGCGCCGCAGGCTGGCCCGGGCCGCCGATCGCAGGGTGGGGTCGCACCCCGCGATCGGCTTCGGCCCGCCGGGGCGCCGGGCGCGGAACCGCCGGCGCCGGGCGGGCTTTGGAGGAAGGGCGGCCGCCGCCTCAATGCATCGCCTTCCAGATGGCGATGGCCGAGGCGATGGCGGTCAGCAGCCGCGCCGTGATGTCGGCCCCGGCCCGCAGCCGCTGGGCGAGCGTTGGGCGCGGCGGCGGCGGCGGTGGCAGCGCGGGCGGGGACTCGGGCATGCCGCCAAGGATAATATTCCTATGCACCCCGCGTCTATATGGTTACGCAGGCGGGCGGGTGCAATTGACGCTATGCCGCACGGCACAATAAAACCCTCGAACACGGCGGCCGCGCCTGCCTGCGGCCCAAGGCCCGGAGTGCATTGACGAATGTCCATCATGCAGGATTCGCGCGAGGCGACCATGATCGGTCGCAAGTCGGACGGCACGCCCATCCGCCGCCCCCTGTCGCCGCACCTGCAGGTGTACGACATGTTCCAGCTGACCAGCGCCCTGTCGATCGCCGGCCGCATCACCGGCGCCGCCTGGACGGCGGGCCTGGTGGTGCTGGTCTGGTGGCTGGTGGCGACGGCATCCGGCCCCGGGGCCTATGCAGGCGTGTCCTGGTTCCTCTCCTCCTGGCTTGGCGTGCTGGGAATGTTCGGGCTGACCGCGGCGGCCTGGTTCCACACCCTGAACGGCGTCCGTCACCTCGCCTGGGATGCGGGATACGGCTACGCGATCCCGACCACCTACAAGTCCGGCTGGGCCGTGCTGATCGGCACCGCGGTGATGACCGTGCTGACCTGGGTCATCGCCATCATCGCCTGGGCGAACTGAGGAATACCGTCATGGCCGGCAACGACTTCGCCCGGAACACCACCCTCCGCTCCCCGCTCGGCCGCGTGCGCGGCCTGGGCTCCGCCAAGGGCGGCACGCATCACTGGTGGATGCAGCGCGTCACCTCCATCGCGCTGCTGCCGCTGACGCTGTGGTTCGCGCTCTCGGCCGCCAGCCTCGCCGGCGCGCCCTATGAGGTGACGCGGGACTGGATCGCGCAGCCGCTGAACGCCGTGCTGCTGCTGGCCGCCATCGGCCTCACCTTCCATCACACCGCCGCCGGGATGCAGGTCATCATCGAGGACTATGCAAATCAGGAATGGGTCAAGGTGGGTGCCATCCTGGCGATCAAGGCCATCTGCTGGTTGCTGGCCATCGCCTCGGCCCTGGCGGTCCTGCGGATCGCGGTCTGACGGCCGCGCCCTGGCCGCGGCCGCCCGGTTCCGGAGCGAAGGCGATGCCCGCGCGCGGGACCCGGTGCCGCGCCGCCGGGCATGGCCGGGGGGAGAATCGCCCGGGCCGGATGGCTCGCCGGGTTTTGGTGGGGCCACGGGGCCTGCGGGGTTGGGTCGGGCAGAACGGCCGGCGCGGCGTGATCGGGCGGGGTGGTCCGCGGGGTTGGGCCGGGCCGGATGGCCCGCGTGACGTGATCGGGCCGAAGGGTCCGCGGAGTTGGGTCGGGCCGCGAGGCCGGCCGGATTGGGTTGGGCCGCATGGCCCATGGTGTTCGATTGGCCCGCCCGGCAGAAGGGCGGAAGGGATACGGACGGACGATGAACGCGATCAGCATGCCCAGCCGGGGCGCCTACCGGATCGTTGACCACACCTACGACGTCGTGGTGGTGGGGGCAGGCGGCGCCGGGTTGCGCGCCACCTTCGGCATGGGCGCCTCGGGGCTCAAGACCGCCTGCATCACCAAGGTCTTCCCGACGCGCAGCCACACCGTGGCGGCGCAGGGCGGCGTCGGCGCCGCGCTGGGCAACATGGGCGAGGATGACTGGCGCTGGCACATGTACGACACCGTGAAGGGGTCGGACTGGCTGGGAGACCAGGACGCCATCGAATACATGTGCCGGGAGGCGATCCCGGCCATCATCGAGCTGGAGCACTACGGCGTGCCCTTCAGCCGCACCGAGGATGGCCGCATCTACCAGCGGCCCTTCGGCGGCCACATGCAGAACTACGGCAAGACGCCGGCGATGCGGGCCTGCGCCGCCGCCGACCGCACCGGCCACGCCATCCTGCACACGCTCTACCAGCAGTCGCTGAGGCATAACTGCGAGTTCTTCGTCGAGTATTTCGCCCTCGACCTCATCATGGACGAGGAGGGCGCCTGCCGCGGCGTCATCGCCTGGTGCCTCGAGGACGGGTCGATCCACCGCTTCCGCGCGCAGCAGACGGTGCTGGCGACCGGCGGCTATGGCCGGGCCTATTTCTCCTGCACCTCCGCCCATACCTGCACGGGCGATGGCGGCGGCATGGTGCTGCGCGCCGGCCTGCCGCTGCAGGACAACGAGTTCGTGCAGTTCCACCCGACCGGCATCTACGGCAGCGGCTGCCTGGTGACGGAAGGCGCGCGCGGCGAGGGCGGCTACCTCACGAACAGCGAGGGCGAGCGCTTCATGGAGCGCTACGCGCCGACCGCGAAGGACCTGGCGTCCCGCGACGTGGTCTCCCGCGCCATGTCGATCGAGATCCGCGAAGGCAGGGGCGTCGGCCCGCACAAGGACCACATCCACCTGCACCTGGAGCATCTGGGCGCCGAGATCCTGCATGAGCGGCTGCCCGGCATCTCCGAGACCGCGAAGATCTTCGCCGGCGTGGACGTGACGAAGGAGCCGATCCCGATGCTCCCGACCGTCCACTACAACATGGGCGGCATCCCGACGAACATCCACACCGAGGTGCTGAACCCGACGGCGCAGGACCAGGACCGCGTGGTGCCGGGCCTGATGGCGGTGGGCGAGGCGGCCTGCGTCAGCGTGCACGGCGCCAACCGGCTCGGCACCAACTCCCTGCTCGACCTCGTCGTCTTCGGCCGCGCCGCGGCGCATCGCGCGTCGGAGACGGTGAAGCCCGGCGGCAGCCAGCCGGCCCTGCCCGCCGGCGCCGGGGAGAAGTCGCTCGACCGCCTGGACCGCGTGCGCAACGCCAAGGGCGGCACCCGCGTCGGCGACCTGCGGCTGGAGATGCAGCGGACCATGCAGACGCATGCCGCGGTGTTCCGGACCAGCCAGCTTCTCCAGGAAGGCGTGGAGAAGATGAAGAAGGTCCATGGCGGCTATGGCGACATCAAGGTCGCCGACCGCAGCCTGATCTGGAACAGCGACCTGGTGGAGGCGCTGGAGCTGGACAACCTGATCGGCAACGCGATGACGACCATCGTCGGCGCCGAGGCGCGCAAGGAAAGCCGCGGCGCGCATGCGCAGGAGGATTTCCCCGAGCGCGACGACCAGAATTGGATGAAGCACACCCTTGCCTGGGTGGATGAGAAGGGCGGCGTCAAGCTCGACTACCGCGACGTGAAGATGCGGACCCTGACGAACGAGGTCCAGGTCTTCCCCCCGAAGGCCCGGGTCTACTAAGGAAGCACGCGCCCCATGGCTACGTTCACCCTCCCCAAGAACAGCACCATCCAGCAGGGCAAGGTCCATCGGGCCGAGGCCGGCGCGAAGAACACCAAGCTGTTCAGGATCTATCGCTACGACCCGGACTCGGGCGAGAACCCGCGCACCGACACCTTCGAGATCGACCTGGACAAGTGCGGTCCGATGGTTCTCGACGCGCTCATCAAGATCAAGAACGAGGTGGACAGCACGCTCACCTTCCGGCGGTCCTGCCGGGAGGGGATCTGCGGCTCCTGCTCGATGAACATCGACGGCCTCAACACCCTCGCCTGCCTCAAGCCGATCGAGGACGTGAAGGCCGATGTGAAGATCCACCCGCTGCCGCACCTGCCGGTGGTGAAGGACCTGGTGCCGGACCTGTCGCAGCTCTACGCGCAGCTCCGCAGCGTCGAGCCCTGGCTGAAGTCCGACACCCCGCCGCCGCCGGATGGCGAGCGGCGCCAGAGCAAGGAGGAGCGGGCGCAGCTCGACGGGCTGTGGGAGTGCATCCTGTGCTTCTGCTGCTCCACCGCCTGCCCGTCCTACTGGTGGAACGGCGACCGCTATCTGGGCCCGGCGGTGCTACTGCAGGCCTATCGCTGGATCGCGGACAGCCGCGACGAGGCGACGGGCGAGCGGCTGGACAACCTGCAGGACCCGTTCCGGCTGTACCGCTGCCACACCATCATGAACTGCGCCCGGACCTGCCCGAAGGGGCTGAACCCGGCCGCGGCGATCGGCAAGATCAAGCAGATGATGGTCGAGCGGGAGAGCTGATCCGGCGCGGCATGCCCTGAACGACCCCGCCCGGCCGCGTGCCGGGCGGGGTTTTTCGTGTCCGGGCTTGGACGCCGCGGGGCGGCATCCCTACTCTCCGGCCAAAGACCGGGAGAGACCAGGGATGCCCAAGCCCCGCCGCCCATTGCCCACCGCCCCTGCGTGGGCGGGCTCCGCCGCCGCGCCATGGCAGGGGACCCGCCCGCGGGCCGCGGATCGCCGCCGCCGGGCGGCCCTGGCCCTGGCCGCCGCGCTGCTGGCGCTGCCGGCGCTTCCCGCCGCCGCGCAGCGGTCGCCCGATGCGCTGGTGCTCGGCTATGCCGCGGCGGTCACCACCATCGACCCGCACTACCACAACCTCGGCCCCAACAACGCCATGGGCCAGCACATCTTCGACCGGCTGGTGGAGCGCGACGGCCGCGCCCGGCCGCACCCGTCGCTGGCCGAGAGCTACCGCGCCCTGTCCGACACGGTCTGGGAGTTCAAGCTGCGCCGCGGCGTCACCTGGCATGACGGCCGGCCCTTCACCGCCGACGACGTGGTCTTCACCTTCGCGCGCGTGCCGGAAGTGCCGAACAGCCCGGGCGGCTTCGGCGGCTTCCTCCGCGCCATCGAGCGGACGGAGGTGGTGGATGCCCACACCCTCCGCATCCACACCCGCCAGCCGCATCCGCTGCTGCCGCTCGACCTCGCTTCGGTCAGCATCATCGCCCGCCATGCGGCGGAGGGCGCGCAGACCGAGGACTACAACACCGGCAAGGCGGCGATCGGCACCGGGCCCTACCGCCTTGCGGCCTACCGGTCCGGCGACCGGGTCGAGCTTGCCCGCAACGACGCCTGGTGGGGCCCGCGCGAGCCCTGGTCCCGCGTGACCGTCCGCTTCCTGCTGAACGACGGCGCCCGCACGGCGGCGCTGCTGGCGGGCGACGTGGACCTGATCGAGCAGATCCCGACCACCGACATCGCCCGGCTGAAGCGCGACCCGAAGGTGGTGGTGACGGAGATCCCGTCGCTGCGGACCGTCTTCCTCTCGCCCGACTATTCCCGCACCGGCGCGAACCCGCTGGTGACGGACAATGCCGGCACGCCGCTGCCGCGCAACCCCTTTCTCGACGTCCGGGTGCGCAAGGCGCTGTCCATGGCGATCAACCGCGATGCGCTGGTGGAGCGCGCGATGGATGGCGCGGCGGAGGCGACGGCGCAGTGGCTGCCGCGCGGCGCCTTCGGCTTCAACCCCGATGCGAAGCCCACGGGCTTCGACCCGGATGGGGCGCGCCGCCTGCTGGCCGAGGCCGGCTTCCCCGAGGGCTTCCGCCTCACCCTCGCCACGCCGAACGACCGTTGGCCGAACGATGCCCGGCTGTCGCAGGCGGTGGCGCAGATGTGGACGCGGATCGGCGTGCGCACGCAGGTGGACGCCATGCCCTTCACCGCCTTCGTGCCGCGCCGCAGCCGGCAGGAGCATGCGATGCAGCTTGGCGCCTGGGGCAGCAGCACGGGGGAGGCGTCGAACTACCTGCTCGCCATCGTCTCCACCTTCGACCGGCAGAGGCTGACCGGCGCGTCCAACATGACGCGGCATTCCGACCCGGTGATCGACGACCTGCTGCAGCGCGGCGCGGCGACGATGGATGACGAGCAGCGCGAGGCGATCTGGCGCGAGGCCGTCGCCTATTACGCGAAGCAGGAGCCGATGATCCAGCTCCTGCAATATGTGAACACCTGGGCGCATCGCCGCGGCCTGGCGCACGACCCCCGCATGGACGAACGCACCCTCGCGCTTGGGGTGAGGCCGAAATAACGCCGGCCCAGGCCACGCCCGTGGCCTGGCGGGTTGGGATCCGGGGAAGGGCAGCGCCCTTTCCCGGCATGTTCTTTCGGTTTGGCGCGCTGCCGCCGCGCCAACCCTGCGCGCGATGCCGGTGCGCGGACGTCAGGCCGTCCGCGCACCGGCATCACTTGCCGAGGTTGTTCGGATCCAGCCCCAGCGCCTGCGCCGTGGCCGGGTTGACCTGACCCGTCGCCTGCAGCCCGCGCCCCTGCTGGAACCGCTCGATGGCGGCCTGCGTGCCCGCGCCCCAAGCCCCGTCCACCGGCCCCTGGTAGAAATTCAACGCCCGCAGCCGCTGCTGGATGTTGCGCACCGCAGCCGGGTTCAGCGTCTCGGTCGACATCGCGGCGGGCGTGCCCGGCGCCGGCCCGGCGGTGGGCCCCGCGGCCAGCAACTCGCTCGGGCTCAGGCCCAGCGTGGCGGCTGTGGCGGGATTCAGGTCCCGCGTCGGCACCAGGCCGCGGGTCATCTGGAAGCGTTCCAGCGCCGCCTGGCTGTCCGGCCCCCAGACGCCGTCCGGCCGGCCGCTATAGGCGCCGGCCTGGCGCAATTTCTCCTGCACCGCGGTCACCGCGGCCGGTGCCAGCGGCTGCAGGTACATCAGCGAGGGCGCCTGCTGCGACAGCGCCGGCGCCGAGAGCAGCGCCGCCACCGCCAGCGGCGCCAGCCAGCCCACCTGATGACCCATGCCGTCTCCCTTCCGGTCCGTTGCCATGTCCGGCTGCCGGAACACGCGAAATCGCTCGCGGTTCGCTTCCGAACCGGCTGTGATGCCGCATTGCATCGAAGGGGAGGGGGGCATGCGGCTGGTGCGCTGGACCCTGGCGGCCTGTCTGGCACTCGGCAGCGTTGCAACGGCGCATCCGCTGGACCCGCTGACCGGGCCGGAGATCGAGGCTGCGGTCGCCGCCCTGCGCGCCGCCGGCGCGGCCGACGACGCGACGCGCTTCGTCGCGGTGGAACTGGCGGAGCCGCCGAAAGCCGCCATCCTGGCCGGCCAGTCCGCGCCGCGCCGCGCCCATGTCGTGCTGCGCCGCGGCACCGCGCTGGCGGAGGCCGAGGTGGACCTGGCCAGTGCCCGGGTGGATGGCCCGCGTGCCATCGCCGATGCGCAGTCTGGCGTGCTGATCGAGGAATGGGACCTCGCCTCCAAGCTCACCCTCGCGCATCCCGACTGGCAGGCGGCGATGCGCAAGCGCGGCTACACGGCCTTCGACACGCTGTTCTGCGCGCCGCTGACCGTCGGCTGGTTTGAGACGGCGGAGGAGCGCGGCCGCCGTCTGCTGCGCGTGCCCTGCTACGAGACCGCCGGCGCGCGCACCACCGTGCATGGCCGCCCGATCGAGGGCCTGTTCGCCATCGTGGACCTGGGCGAGGGCCGCGTGCTGCGCGTGGTCGATACCGGCGTGGTGCCGGTGCGCGAAGGGCCGGACCGGGTGGACGAGGCCAGCCTGCCCGACCTGCGCCCGGCCATGAAACCCATCCTGTTGTCGGCCCCGCGCGGCGGCAACGTGACCATCGCCAACCGCGATGTCGCCTGGGACCACTGGCGCTTCCATCTGAAGCTGGACCGCCGCTTCGGCCCGGTGGTCTCGCTGGCGCGCTGGGCGGAAGCCGGGCGCGAACGCCCGGTGCTGTACCAGGGCTATGCGTCGGAGATGTTCGTCCCCTACATGGATGCGTCGGAGGCCTGGTACTACCGCTCCTACATGGATATCGGGGAGTACGGCTTCGGCGCGCTGTCCTCCCGCCTGCAGCCCGGCACGGATTGCCCGGCGCATGCGCAGTTCCTGGATGCCGTGCTGCCCGGCGACGACGGCAAGCCGGTGACGATGGAGGCCGTGCTCTGCGTCTTCGAACGCAATACCGGCAACCCCGCCTGGCGCCATGCCGAGATCGTGGACGAGAGCTACGAGGGACGGCCGGAGGTCGAGCTGGTGGCGCGCAGCATCCCCAGCATCGGCAATTACGACTACGTCGTGGACTGGGTTTTTACGAGTCGCGGCGAGATCCGGATTGACGTGGGTGCGACGGGGATGGATGCCGTGCGCGGCGTCGCGGCGCGCAGCATGGCCGACCCGACCGCGGCGGCCGAGACCATGACCGGCATGCTGATCGCGCCAGGCGCCGTCGGCGTCTGGCACGACCACTACATCTCCTTCCGGCTGGACCTGGACGTGGACGGGCCGACCAACAGCATCCTGCGCGAACGCCTGGCGCCGCGCCGCGCCAATGCCGGCACGCCGCGCCGCAGCCTGTGGCAGCCGGAACGCGTCCCCATGCCGACCGAAGGCGCCATCGAACCCGGCCATGCGCCGGAGACCTGGCGCGTGGTGAATCCCGGCGTCACCACAGCGCTCGGCCACAACCCGGGCTACGAGATCATCCTCGGCCATTCCGCGACATCGCTGCTGGACCGGGAGGACTTCCCGCAGCGGCGCGCCGCCTTCACCGCCGCGCCGCTCTGGGTCACCGCCTACGACCCCGCGGAGAAGCACGCCGCTGGCGCCTGGCCGAACCAGGCGAGCGGCGGCGACGGGCTGCCGCGCTTCGTCGCGCGCGGGCGCAGCATCGAGAACAGCGACCTGGTGGTCTGGGCGACGATGGGCTTCCACCACCTGACGCGCCCGGAGGACTGGCCGGTGCTGCCGACCAAGTGGCACCGGATCGAACTGAAGCCCTACGGGTTCTTCACGCGCAATCCCGCCATTACGCTACGGCGCGAGTTCGAACGGTAAGTCCGGGGGAAGGTATTCCCCCGGGCCCCCTTCTGTTTTCTGCAAGTCTATATCGCCGCTTGCAGCAGCCAGCGTCCGATGGCGGCGGCGCGGGCGTCCTGGTTGGGCTGCGCCATCACCTGCACGCCCACCGGCATGCCCTCCACCGCCAGCAGCGGCACCGTCACCGCCGGCGCGAACAGCATGGAACTGGGCGCGTTGAAGACGAAATCGCCGGTCGGCCGCGGGTTCAGCGGCTGCCCCGGCACGTCCCCGCCCCACAGCGGCGCCGGGCCGGGACAGGCCAGCCCGATCACCGCATCGGCCAGCGGCGCGATGCGGGCATGCCGCAGCTGCGCCTCCTCCCGCGCCGCCAACGCGTCCTGGTAGTCGGCCACGCCCATCGCCTCGGCCTTCGCCAGCACCTGCTTCGCGCGCTCGCTCACGCCATCGGGGAACTGGTCCACCAGGTTGCGCGTGCCCCAGCGATTCTCCCAGCCGGTGATGGCATTGCAGAGGGCGCGCGCGCCATTGATGCCCCGCTCGAACCGCTCCACCAGCGGATGGTCGGCGCGGCGGATCAGCGCCACGCCCGCCGCCTCCAGCCGCCCGAGCAGCGTGGCGAAGGCGGCCTTGGTGCCCGCATCCAGCTCCGCCCAGCCCTCCGTCTCCATCACCACCAGCCGCTCCGGCTTCAGTGGCGCCGGCGGCGCGGCCGGACCGCTGAACGCGACACGCCCGGGGTCGCCGCCGACGCGGGAGGCGATGGCCATCGCCACCAGCCAGGCATCCTCCACGCAGCCCGCATGCGGCCCATGCGTGCTCATGCTGGTCGCCTGCCGTTCGCCGCGGTTGATGCCGCCCATGGTCGGCTTGATGGCGACATTGCCGCAATAGGCCGCCGGCCGGACGATGCTGCCGCCCACCTGCGTGCCGATCGCCGCCGGCACCATCCGCGCGCCCACCGCGGCGGCGGAGCCGGAGGAGGAGCCGCCCGGCGTCCGCGCCGGATCGAAGGGATTGGTCGTCGGGCCGGGATGGCTGCCGCCAAGCTCCGTCGTCACCGTCTTGCCCAGCACCACCGCCCCGGCGTCCCGCAGCGCCCGCACCGCGGCATTGTCCCGCTTCGGGAAATTCCCCTTGTAGGCGGCGCAGCCCATCTCGGTCGGCATGTCCCGCGTCTCCAGCAGGTCCTTGATGCCGATCGGCATGCCGTCGATGGGCGAGAGCGGCCGCCCGGCCTTCCAGCGCGCCGTGCTGGCATCGGCCGCCGCGCGCGCCCCGGCCTCGTTGATCGCGGTCCAGGCCCGCACGACAGGCTCGCGCTCGGCGATGGTCGCCAGGCAGCGCTCCAGGTAGCCGCGCGGCGTATCCGTCCCGTCGCGGAAGGCCGGCGCCTGGTCGTGCCAGGTCAGCGCGCGGAAACCGGTCGGTGAGTAGTCGCCCATGGTCCGTCCTCCTCCATCCCGCGTCATTGAGGGCTTCAGGGGCCGCTACCGCAACACCCCGTCCCAGAGCGGCAGGCTGATCAGCGCCGCGGCCGCGATCATGCCGTAGCACAGCCGCCGGAAGGTCAGGTCGCTGGCCAGGCCGAACATGCGCGCGCCCAGCCAGATGCCGCCCCAATAGGCCGGCGCCGCCACCAGCATGGGCGGCAGCACCGCGGCGTCCAGCAGCCCCGCGGCGGCATAGGCGATGCCGGCCAGCACGCCGCCGGCGGCGATGTAGAGCGCGAAATTGGCCCGCAGCCGGCGCGCATCGCTCTCCCGCCCCAGCAGATAGGCGACGATGGGCGGGCCGCTGACCATGGCCACGCCGCCCAGCACGCCGCCGGCGACGCCGAAGCCCAGCGCCACCGGCCGCGCCGGCGTGCCGCGGAAGCGCCAGCCGGACGCCAGCAGGCCGAGCAGCGCCAGCACCACCAGCACCACCGCCCAGCGCAGCAGCAGAGGTTCCGCCAACGCCAGCACCGCCGCGCCCAGCGGCGTGCCCAGCGCGGCGCCGAGGGTGAGCCAGCCCACCTCCCGCCGGTCGGCCAGCGCCCAGGCCCGCGGCGTCAGCGCGATGATCGCGGCGACCTCCAGCGCCAGCATCAGCGGCGGCGCGCGCTGCGGCCCCACCGCCAGCGAGGCCAGCGGGACGAAGATCAGCGCCGCGCCGAAGCCGGAAAAGCCGCGCGCCAGGCCGCCGGCCAGCGCCGCCGCCAGCAGCCAGGCCAGCGCCGCGCCATGCGGCAACGCCCCCAGGATGTCCATCGGCCGGCATCCTCGCCCGGCCCGCCGCCGTCGCAAAGGCCCGGCCGCCTGGCCAGCGGGCGCAGCGCACGGCGTGCGGCGCGCCGGAACCCGGTGGCGCCGCAACCGTTCCCGCCGCAACCACGCCGGATATCTGCCCGCATGACCCCGCCCCCCCTCGGCCGCCGCGGCCTGTTCGGCGCCGGCGCCGCCATGGCCGCGCTGCCCGACGCCATCGCGGCGCAGCCAGCCCCGCAGGAACACCCCGCCATGACGCACACGCTTCGCATCAACGGCCGCGCGCATCCCGTCGCGCTCGACCCCCGCGTGACCCTGCTCGACGCGCTGCGCGAGCACCTGGCGCTGACCGGCGCCAAGAAGGGCTGCGACCAGGGGCAGTGCGGCGCCTGCACGGTGCTGCTGGATGGCCGTCGCGTGCTGGCCTGCCTGACCCTGGCCGCCGCCGCCGAAGGCCATGAGATCACCACCATCGAGGGCCTGGCCGGCCCCGATGGCGCGCTGCACCCGATGCAGCAGGCCTTCCTGGACCACGACGCCTACCAGTGCGGCTACTGCACGCCGGGCCAGATCATGTCTGCCATCGGCTGCGTGCAGGAAGGCCATGCGGAGTCGCCCGAGGACATCCGCGAGTACATGAGCGGCAATCTCTGCCGCTGCGCCGCCTATCCCAACATCGTCGCCGCCATCGAGGCGGCGAAGCCGCAGATGCAGAA
The DNA here is from genome assembly GCF_004353985.1 of Paracraurococcus ruber. GTDB lineage: Bacteria > Pseudomonadota > Alphaproteobacteria > Acetobacterales > Acetobacteraceae > Paracraurococcus > Paracraurococcus ruber. The sequence continues at coordinate 13,590 of NZ_SMOA01000055.1, forward strand.
GGCCTGAGCCATGCGCCCCTTCGCCTATGAACGCGTGCCGGATCCCGCCGCGGCGCAGCGCGCGGTGCCGGTCGGGTCTTCCTCCGCCGCCGCGCCGGTGCCGACCATGGTCCTGGCCGGCGGCACCACGCTGCTGGACCTGATGAAGCTGGACGTGCTGCGGCCGGAGCGCCTGCTGGACATCCGGCCGCTCGAATCCCGCCTCGGCGCCATCCGGCTGGACGGGCAGGGGCTTCGCCTCGGCGCGCTGGCCCGCATGGCGCAGGTGGCCGACGACGTCGAGGTGCGGCGCGAATTCCCGGTGCTGGCGGAAAGCCTGGCCCTGGCCGCCAGCGCTCAGTTGCGCAACATGGCGACCCTCGGCGGCAATGTCCTGCAGCGCACCCGCTGCAGCTACTACCGGGATGTGTCCTACGCCGCCTGCAACAAGCGCAACCCCGGGTCCGGCTGCGCCGCGCTGGATGGCTACAACCGGCTGCACGCCGTGCTCGGCACCAGCGAGCATTGCATCGCCAGCTATCCCGGCGACTTCGCCCAGGCGCTGATGGCGCTGGACGCGGTGGTGGAGATCGAGGGTCCGCAGGGCGGCCGCAGCATGCCTTTCGCGGAGCTGCACCGCGCACCGGGCGACCGGCCGGATATCGAGACCACGCTCCGCCCGGGCGAGCTGATCACCGCCTTCCAGGTGCCGGCCGGCCCCTGGGCGAAGCGGTCGCGCTACGTGAAGGTACGCGACCGGCAGAGCTACGCCTTCGCCGCCGCCTCCGCGGCGGTGGCGCTGGACCTGGATGGCGACCGTGTGCGGGGGGTGCGGATCGCCCTGGGTGGCGTCGCCACCCGCCCCTGGCGCGCGACGGACGCGGAGGCGGCGCTGGCCGGCCAGAGGCTGGACGAGGCGAGCGCGATGCGCGCCGCCGAGGTCGCCTTCCGCGACGCCCGCACGCATGGCGAGAACGATGACAAGCCCGAGCTCGGCCGCCGCACGCTGGTGCGCGCGCTGCTCGAGGCGCAGCGGATGGAGATCGCCTGATGCCCGAGGGTATGATCGGCCAGGGAATTGGCGCCAGCCCGGTGCGGGTGGATGGGCGGGCCAAGGTGACGGGCGCGGCGCACTATGCCTCCGACATGGCGGTGCCGAACCCGGCCTGGGCCTTCCTGGTGACCAGCGCCATCGCCCGCGGCCGGGTGACGGCGATCGACGAGACCGAGGCGCGCCGCGTGCCGGGCGTGCTGGACATCCTGCACCACGGCAACATGCGCGGGGAGGTTCAGGAGGCCGGGTTCTTCGCCGGCGGCGGCTATGCCGGCAGTTCCCTGCGGCCGCTGGAGGATGACCGCGTCCACCACGATGGCGAGATCGTCGCCGTGGTCCTGGCCGAAAGCTACGAGACGGCGCGCGAGGCCGCCTACCGGCTGCAGGTGCGCTATGCCGAGGAGCAGCCCTCGGCCGGCTTCGACACGGAGGGTGCCGAGGCGCGGGACGCCAAGGATGCCGTGCAGGGCCATGAGGATGCCGAGGTCGGCGACGCCGATGCCGCCTTCGCCGCCGCGCCGGTGAAGATCGAGGCGGCCTATGAGACGCCGACCCAGCATCACAACCCGATCGAGCTCTTCACCACCACCGCGAGCTGGGAGAATGGCCGGCTGACTATCCTGGAGGGCAGCCAGTATGTGCATGGCCTGCGCAACGGCGTGGCCAAGCAGCTCGGGCTCGATCCTTCCCTGGTGCGGGTGGAAAGCCCCTTCATCGGCGGCGCCTTCGGCTCCCGCGGGTCGCTGACCCAGCGCACGGCGCTGATCGCGGTCGCGGCGCGGCGGCTGAACCGGCCGGTGAAGCTGGTGGCCACGCGCGACCAGGGCTTCACCATCGCCACCTACCGTGCCGAGACGCGGCAACGGGTGAAGCTGGCGGCGAACCCGGACGGGACGCTGGTCGCCTTCGTGCATGAGGGGACCGAGGTCTCCTCCCGCCCCGATCCCTACAAGGTGGCGGGCACCCAGACCACGGCGCGGATGTATGCCTGCCCGAATATCCGCACCAAGGTCACCATCCTGCACGCCGACCGCAACACGCCGGGCTTCATGCGCTCCCCGCCCGAAGTGCCCTACATGTTCGGGCTGGAGAGCGCGATGGACGAGCTGGCCCATGCGCTCGGCATGGACCCGATCGAGCTGCGGCGGGTGAACGACAGCACGCATGAATCCGTGAAGGGCCTGCCCTGGACCAGCCGCGGCCTGATGCGCTGCTTCGATGCCGGGGCCGAGGCCTTCGGCTGGAAGGACCGCACCCCGCAGCCGCGCAGCATGCGCGACGGCGACTGGCTGGTGGGCTATGGCTGCGCCTCCACCATCTACCCGACGCATCTCGGCGCCGCGACCGCGCGCGTGACCCTGACGCCGGATGGCCGTGCCCGGGTGCAGACCGCGGCGCATGAGATCGGCACCGGCACCTATACGGTGGTGGCGCAGGCGGCGGCGGAAGGGCTGGGGCTGCCGCTGGAGAAGGTGCTGGTGGAGATGGGCAGCAGCGAGCTGCCGCCGTCCCCGGTCTCTGGCGGATCCAACGTCACCGCCAGCGTCTGCGCCGTGGTGATGAAGGCCTGCGAGGAGATCCGCGCCCGCATCGCCGCCGCCGCCGGCCAGGGACCGCTGCAGGGCCGCGACCCCGCCACGCTGCGCCTGGCGGAGGGCAGCCTGCGGGCGCCGGACGGCGCTGCGGAGCCGCTGACCGAGGCCATGGCCCGCGCCAGCAACGGCGCCATCGAGGTCTATGCGGAGAACATCCCGCATGGCCTGCCGGAGGGCGCGCTGAAGAGCCTGTATCAGGGCAAGCCGGCGCTCGGCGCCGGGCTGGAGGGCAAGGACCGTGTCATGGCCGCCTTCGGCGCCGAGTTCGTCGAGGTGCGGGTCCACAGCCGCACGGCCGAGACGCGCGTCGCCCGCATCCTGGGCGCCTTCGCCGCGGGGCGCATCGTCAACCCCCGCACCGCGCGCAGCCAGCTGATGGGCGGGCTGATCTGGGGCATCGGCAGCGCGCTGCACGAGGCGACGGAGATGGACCGCAAGCGCGCCCGCTACGTCAACGACAACATCGCGGAATACCTGATCCCGGTGAATGCCGACGTGCCGAAGCTGGACGTGCTGGTGCTGGAGGAGGAGGACAAGGCGACGCCGCTGGGCATCAAGGGCCTGGGCGAGCTGGGCAATGTCGGCACCAACGCCGCCATCGCCAATGCCGTCTTCCACGCCACCGGCAAGCGCATCCGCACGCTGCCGATCCGGATCGAGAGCCTGCTCTGAACCACCCCGGGGGCGCCTGGACGGCGCCCCCCCGGCTTGGCACTCTCCGCCCTCTCGAAGCCGGAGGAAGCGCCATGGCCAAGGTCATCATCACCTGCGCCGTCACGGGGGCGATCCACACCCCCAGCATGTCGGACCACCTGCCCATCACCCCGCAGGAGATCGCCGAGCAGGCGATCGCCGCGGCCGAGGCCGGCGCCGCCATCCTGCACCTGCATGCGCGCGACCCGAAGGATGGCAGCCCCACGCCGGACCCGGCGGTGTTCATGCAGTTCCTGCCGGTGATCAAGCAGTCCACCGATGCGGTGATCAACATCACCACCGGCGGCGGACTGGGCATGAGCCTCGACGAGCGCCTGGCCGCGCCGCTGCAGGCCAGCCCCGAGATGTGCTCGCTGAACATGGGCTCGATGAACTTCAACATCGCCCCCAGCGCTGCCCGGGTGAAGACCTGGAAGCACGCCTGGGAGAAGCCCTACCTGGAGAACACCACCAACTACATCTTCCGCAACACCTTCCAGGACATCGAGCAGGTGGTGGAGCGGCTGGGCAAGGGCCACGGCACGCGCTTCGAGTTCGAGTGCTACGATGTCGGCCACCTCTACAACCTCGCCCATATGCTGGACCGCAAGGTGGTGGAGCCGCCGCTCTTCACCCAGACGATCTTCGGCATCCTGGGCGGCATCGGCGCCGAGCCGCGCAACCTGATGTTCATGAAGGAGACGGCAGACCGGCTCTTCGGCAAGGACTATGTCTGGTCGGTGCTCGCCGCCGGGCGGAACCAGATGCCCTTCACCACCATGGCCGGGATGCTGGGCGGCAATGTCCGCGTCGGGCTGGAGGACAGCCTCTGGCTCGGCAAGGGCGTGCAGGCGAAGAGCAATGCCGAGCAGGTGGCGAAGATCCGCCGCATCCTGGAGGAGCTGAGCCTCGAGATCGCCACGCCGGCCGAGGCGCGGGAGATGCTGGCGCTGAAGGGTGGCGACAGGGTCAAGTTCTGAAGGCCTCGCGAGAGGGCTCTGCCCTCTCGCGCTCTCCCGCCAAAGGCCGAAAGGCCTTTGGAAACCTCGAGTCTAGGCGGCGATCCTGACCGGCAACTCGGCGATGCCGTTCACGAACGAAGAAAAAACCCGCCTCGGCTCGCCGACCACCTCGATCCGCTCGAAGCGGCGCAGGATCTCCTCCCACAGGATCTTCAGCTGCAGCTCCGCCAGCCGGTTGCCGACGCAGCGATGGATGCCGAAGCCGAAGGACAGGTGCTGCCGCGGTCGTTTGCGGTCGATGATGAAGCGCTCCGGCTCCTCGATCGCCTCCGGGTCGCGGTTGCCCGAGACATACCACATCACCACCTTGTCGCCGGCGCGGATGCGCTGGCCGCCCAGCTCGAAATCCGTCAGCGCCGTGCGCCGCATATGCGCCAGCGGCGTCTGGTAGCGGATGATCTCCGGCACCATGCTCTCGATCAGCGCCGGGTTCGCCCGCAGCTTGGCGTATTCACCCGGGTTCTGGTTCAGGAACAGCAGCCCGCCGCTGATGGAATTGCGGGTGGTGTCGTTGCCGCCGACGATCAGCAGGATCAGGTTGCCCAGGAATTCCCGCGGCGACATGTTCCGCGTCGCCTCGCCATGGGCGAGCATGGAGACGAGGTCGGGCCGCGGCTCGGCATTCACCCGCTGGTTCCACAACCCGGTGAAATAGGCCAGCAGCTCGGCGAAGACCTCCTCCCGCTTCTCCTCGGACGTGACGTAGCCGCCCGCCTCCACCGGCATGGTGGCGCAGTCCGACCAGAAGGACAGCTTGCGCCGGTCCTCGAAGGGGAAGTCGAACAGCGTCGCCAGCATCTGCACCGTCAGCTCGATGGAGACATGCTCCACCCAGTTGAACTCCTCGCCGCGCGGCAACCCGTCCAGGATGCGGCAGACGCGTTCGCGGATGATGCCTTCCAGCTTCGCAAGGTTGGCCGGCGCGACGATGGGCTGCACCACCTTCCGCTGCTCATCGTGCTGCGGCGGGTCCATGGCGATGAACATCGGCAGCCGCAGGTCCTTCGGCCGGTCGCGGATCGAGATGCCGCCGAAGGAGCTGTCGGAGGAGAAGACCTTGTGGTTGACCTCCACCTGCATGATGTCCTTGTACTTCACCACCGACCAGTAGGGCCCGAAGAAGGGGCTGCTGGTGCTGTGGTGGACCGGCGCCTCGCGCCGCAGCCGCTCGAAATACGGCCAGTGGGTCTGGGTCTGGAACAGGGCGGGGTGGCTGGGGTCCAGCTGGTCCAGCGGCGTGGTCCAGGCATCGCCGGCGGGGGCGACAGGGGCGTTCATGGCCGTCTTCCTCCCAGTCAGTGCTGCGCTTCGGGCATGCGTACCACCAGGCCGTCCAGCTCGGCGGTCATGGCAATCTGGCAGGACAGGCGGGAATTCGGCTGCGCCGTCGCGGCGAAGCTCAGCATGCTCGCCTCCTGCTCGCTCGGCGTGCCGGTCTTCGCCAGCCAGGCCTCATCCACATACACATGGCAGGTGGCGCAGGCGCATTCGCCGCCGCAATCGCCATCGATGCCCGGGACGCCGTTGTCCACCGCGCCGCGCATGACCGACAGGCCGTCCTCGACCTCGATCCGGTACTCGGTGCCGTTGTGCTCGATGTAGGTGACGCTGGGCATGGATGCTCCCCCGTGTTGTCCTTCAGGCCGCCAGGTCCTTCAGCGGCGTCGCGGTGTCGCGCAGCAGGTCCGGCGCCACGCGCGCCTGTTTCGCCACCAGCAGCCGGCCCGCCATGAAATCCGTCGGGGCATTCACCGCCTCCACCGCCAGCACGCGCTGCGCGGCGTCCAGGTGGAATACGGCGAAGCTGTCCGCCGCCATGTCGCCGCGCACGACCGTCTCCCGCGCATCGAAGGCGAGGCCAGCCATCTGCAGCCGCAGCTCGAACTGGTCGGACCAGAACCAGGGCACTTCCGGCGGCGGCGGCGGCCGGCCGCAGAGATCGGCCGCGGCCTGCTTTGCCTGCTCGATGGCATTGGGCACGCTCTCCAGCCGCCCCGCGCGGTCGTAGAGGGGCAGCGGCCGCTGCGTGCAATCGCCGATGGCGTATATGGCCGGGTCGCTGGTCCGCGCCGCCAGGTCGACCACGATGCCGGCGCCGCAGTCCAGCCCGGCCTCCCGCGCCAGTTCCAGGTTGGGCATGGCGCCGATGCCGACCAGCACCGTGTCGGCCGGGATGCGCGTGCCGTCCTGCAGCAGCACCGCCCGCGCCGCGCCGTCCTGGCCCTCGATCGCCTGGACCTGCGCGCCGGTGACGATCTCGACGCCGCGGGCGCGATGGGCGCGTTCCAGGAAGGCGGAGAGGTCGGCGCCGGCGACGCGCGCCAGCACCCGCGCCTCGCGCTCGATCACCACCGCACCGGCGCCCAGCGCGCGGGCGGAGGCCGCGACCTCCAGCCCGATATAGCCGCCGCCGATCACCGCCAGCCGGGCGCCGGGCTTCAGCGCCGCCTGCAGCGCATCGGCATCGATGGTGCCGCGCAGCGCCAGCACGCCGGCCAAATCCGCGCCGGGCAGCGGCAGCGCCCGCGGCCGCGCGCCCAGCGCCAGGATGAGCCGGTCATAACCCAGCGCCGTCCCGTCCGAGAGGACGAGGCGCTTCGCCGCGCGGTCCAGCACCTCCAACCGCGTGCCGAGGCGAAGCTCGATGTTCTGCTGCGCGTAGAAGCGCGCCGGGCGCAGCGCCAGGCTCTCGGCCGTCGCCTCGCCCTTCAGCCAGGCCTTGGACAGGGGTGGCCGTTGGTAGGGGGCGTTCGCCTCCTCGCCGACCAGCGTGATCCCGCCCTTCCAGCCATATTGCCGCAGGAAGGCCGCGGCCGAGCCGCCGGCATGGCCGGCCCCGGCAATGACGATGCGCGGCGGCTGCTCGCTCACGCGGACGGCTCTCCCTTCATTCTTGTCGTTCGGCGTTCGGCGGCAGTCTGTGGCCTTCGCCCGCCGCCGTACAGGCAGGCGGGGGAGGAGACACCCAGGTTGACGCCGGCGTCAAGAATCGCCGTGCGACGGCGGGGGAGGTCCTTCCGGTGGGCCGGACGCTTCCGCCGCCGGGTCGGACCGGGGGCCATCCTTATGGTTGAATTGTCACAAACCGGTCGTCGCGGCGAACGCGCTGGCGCTTCCGGCGTTGCCGCTGGTCGACAGAGTGACCCAAGCTGCGACAGGGCGAGTCCATGCGAAGACGGCGCGTACTGATTGTCGAGGACGACCCCGTGGTCGCGCTCGACCTGGAGGCGATCGTGACCGGGGCGGCGGATGCCGAGGTGGCGGTGGCCAATTCCGTGACCCAGGCGCGGCAGGTGCTCGGTTCCACCGCCTTCGACCTGGCCTTCCTCGACATCGACGTGACCGATGGGAAGACCTTCGAGGTCGCGCATCTGCTGGCGGACCGGGGCACCCCCTTCGCGTTCGTCTCCGGCGCGCGGCGGGAGGAGGTGCCGCCGCCGCTGCGCCAGGCGCCTTTCGTCCCGAAGCCGTACGATCCCCACGATATCGAGAAAACGTTCCTGGCCAAGCTGGGGTCCCAGGGGTGATTGTGGATCCTGGGAATGCCATCCCCGGGTATGCCGGCATGTCGGCCGGAAGGACAGAGACGCAAATGACGCCGGGCGGCGATGACGGAGGCCAGGGGCATGCCCAGGGGCAGACCCAGGGGTGTGCCCCGGCGCATGCCATGCCGGCACCCTGGGATGACGGCGCGCGTCTGCGGGCGCTGGACAGCTACCAGGTGCTGGACACCCCGCCGGAGCGTGCCTTCGACGACGTGGTGACGCTGGCCGCGCAGATCTGCGCCGCGCCCGTCGCGCTGGTGTCCCTGGTTGCCGAGGACCGGCAATTCTTCAAGGCGGAGGTCGGCCTGGGCGTGCGCTACACGCCGCTCGACCAGTCCATCTGCGCGCATGCCATCCTGCGGCCCGGCCTGTTCGTGGTGCCCGACACCACGCAGGACCCGCGCTTCCGCGACAACCCGCTGGTCACCGGATCCCCGCATCTCCGCTTCTATGCCGGCGCCCTGCTGGAGACGCCGGAAGGCCTGCCGCTCGGCACGCTCTGCGTGCTCGACCACGTGCCGCGGCCGGAGGGGCTGACGGCGCAGCAGGGCTTCGCGCTCCAGGTCCTGGCGCGCCAGGTCATGTCGCAGCTCGAGCTGCGGCGCGCGCTGCAGGCGCGGGAGGAGAGCGCCGCCCGCCTGGCCGAGAGCGAGCGGCAATTCCGCATCCTGGCGGATTCCATGCCGCAGATGGTCTGGGCGACGCGGCCGGATGGCTTCCACGACTACTACAACCGCCGCTGGTACGAGTTCACCGGCGTCCCCGACGGCTCGACCGATGGCGAGGCCTGGAACGGGATGTTCCATCCCGAGGACCAGGCCCGCGCCCGGTCCCGCTGGCAGCATTCCCTGGAGACCGGCGAGCCCTACGAGATCGAGTACCGGCTGCGCCGGCATGACGGCGTGTTCCGCTGGACGCTCGGCCGGGCGCTGCCGGTGCGCGACCCGCAGGGCCGCATCATCCGCTGGTTCGGCACCTGCACCGATATCGAGGAGCAGAAGCAGACCGGCGAGAAGCTTCGGCTGAGCGAGGAGAGGCTGCGGCTGGCCCTCAGCGCGTCGGAGATGGTCGGCACCTGGGTCTGGGACGTGGCGGCGAACCGCATCACCGCCGATCCCGGCTATGCCCGCCTGTTCTCCGTGACGCCGGAAGCGGTGGCCGAGGGCCTGCCGATCGAGACCCTGCTGCCCGCCCTGCACCCGGAGGACCGGCCGGCGACCGAGGCGGCGATCGCCCGCGCCCTGGCCGGGGAACAGGACGGCTTGTTCGAGGCCGAGTACCGCGTGCTGCTGCAGGGCGGCGAGACCCGCTGGGTGGCCGCCCGCGGCCGGTGCGAGCGTGATGCCGAGGGTCGCCCGACGCGCTTCCCGGGCGTGGTGGTGGATGTGACCGAGCGGCGCCTGGCGGAGGAGGCGAAGGAGCTGCTCGCCCGGGAGCTCTCGCATCGCATCAAGAACATCTTCACCGTGGTCGGCGGCATGGTCTCCATCTCCGCCATGGGCGCGGCGGCGGAGGTGCGGAACTTCGCCGGCGCCCTGCGTCGCCGGCTGAATGCCCTGGCGGCGGCGCATGACTATGTTCGCCCGCACAGCCCGGAATCCCGCCCGGTGGACCCGGAGACGACGTTGCATGGGCTGCTGGGCAAGCTTCTGGCGCCCTATGGGGAGGTAGGATCGGCGCGCGTGTCCCTGCTGGGGGATGATGCGCCGATCGGCGTGCGCGCCGCGACCTCCCTGGCGCTGATCCTGCACGAGCTGGCGACCAATGCCGCGAAATACGGCGCGCTGAAGGGCACCGAGGGCCGCGTCACCATCACCGGCAAGCGGCACGACGCGCATCTGGCGCTGACCTGGGAGGAGCGCGGCGGTCCGGCGGTGGAAGGCCCGCCGACGCGTCGCGGCTTCGGCACGGTGCTGGCGGAGCGCGGGGCCATCACCCAGCTGGGCGGCAGCATCGCGCATGACTGGGCGCGGGACGGCCTGACCCTACGGCTGCAGGTGCCGCTGGAGCGCCTCGCCCACTAGAGCAGATCCCGATCGGGTGGAATGACCTGATCGGGTGAAGATGCTCGTAGGATCAAAAGACTGGAGCGGTTGCCGTGACCCATGGCGAGCGGAAGCCGGTCTGGCGGCCTGGATCGATCCCGAGGGATCGGGCGGCCCTTCGGCCCCTGGCGAGTGAGGATTGAGGAGGGCAGCGCCCGCCTCAGTCCCCGAAGAATTCCCTGACCGCAGCCTTGATGAACGCGGCGTCCGGCGGGTTGGGCTGCGGGTTGCCCGCGCGATGCCCCCAGATGCTCGGGATCAGCAGCAGGCGGCCATGCCGCAAATGCGGCAACTCCGCCTCGTTGTCGGCGACGCGGAAATACAGGTCCGTCGCGCCCGGCATCAACAGCACCCGCGCCTCGATCGCCGCCAGCGCCTTCGCCAGGTCGCCGCCATAGGTCGGGTGATCGCCGATGTCGCCGGCATCCCAGGTGCGCAGCTGCGCCAGCAGGTCGGCGGCGGGGCGGCGGCCGAAGCGCTGCTCCCAGTCCCGCACCAGGAAGGTCTCGAGGTCGGGGGCGCCGAGCGCCGTCAGGTGCAGGTCGGCGCGGTAGAAATCCTGGCTCAGCGCCCAGCCGGCATAGATGCGGCCGAAGGCGCGCATCGCCTTCAGCGGCTGCGCCGAGAACAGCGCCGCGCCGTCATATTCGGGCGCCGCTTCCAGCGTGGCGATCAGGCTGCGCAGGAAGACCTGGTTGTGGACCGAGGTGCGCGCGCTGCCGCAGTTGACCACGATTCGCGCGACGTCCCCCGGGTGGGCGGCCGCCCAGTGATAGGCCTGCTGCGCGCCCATGGACCAGCCATAGACGGCATGCAGCCGCGTGACGCCGAACACCTCCCGCAGCAGGCGCCGCTGCGCCGCGACATTGTCCCAGGACGTGACCAGCGCCGGCCAGGGCGTGCAGTTCGAGGGGGAGGAGGAGAGCCCGTTGGTGAACATGTTGGGCTGCACGATGAACCAGCGCGTCGGGTCTAGGATGCCGTCCGGCCCGATCAGCCATTCCAGGTCCGGGTGCTGCGCGCCGTAGCTGGTCGGGTACAGCACCACATTGTCCCGCGCGGCATTCAGCGTGCCATGCGCCTTCCAGACCAGCTTGGCATCCGGCAGCACGCCGCCCTTGTGCAGCGCCAGGTCGCCGAGGGCGAAAACGCCCTCCCGCTGGTCCCAGCTCATGCCTTCAGGGTCCGCAAGTAGTCGCGGTGGAAGCGGGCATAGCCGGGCTGCAGGTGGCGGAGCTTCTGCCGCAGCACCCCATGCGCATCCTCCAGGCGATGGAAGGGGATGAAGGGGTACAGGTGGTGCTCGGCGTGGTAGGGCATGTTCCACATCAGCAGGCGCAGCAGCGGGGAGGTCAGCACGGTGCGCGTGTTGGTCAGCCCGTCGCGGTCGGTGCTGCAGCCGGTATGCTCCGCCAGCAGGTACAGGCGCAGCAGCGGCTGCGCCATGAGCTGCGGCAGGATCCAGAACAGGAAGGGCGTCGCCCAGCCGAAGGCCAGGGCGGAGAGCAGGGCCGCGCCGGCCAGGAAGCCGACCTGCGCGCGGATGCTGCGGATGACGCGCGGCGCCTGCGCCTCCCCCACATAGGGATAGCGCGAAAGGTCGCCGCGCAGCCCGTCCCGCAGCACGGTCATGCGGAAGCGCCAATAGGGCACCGACAGCACGCGGAAGAGGTAGCCGTCCAGCGTGGTCGGCGGCGGCGTCACCAGTTCCGGGTCGCGTTCCGGGTCCTGGGTGAAGCGGTGATGCGCGGTGTGATAGACCTGATAGAAATGCCAGTTGTAGAGCGCCGGCAGGCCCGTCAGCCAGCCGACCACGGCATTCGCGCGGCGGCTGGCGAAGGCGGTGTAGTGGCTGGTCTCGTGGAAGGGCGCGAAGAGCGCCACCTGCACGATCCCCAGCAGCAGCATGGCCGGCACCACCCACCAGCCCGGCGCCAGCGCCACCGCGATGCCGGCCGCCAGCAGCAGCCCGGCGTGGATGGCAAGCTGGCGCCAGCCGGCGGCGTCCGAGCGACCGGCGAAGTCCTTCATCTCGGCGGCGGATGGTGCCTGCATCGTCTTGGACCTCCCAGCGCTAGAGTTCGACGTCGCGGTTGACGTCCTTGTAGAGCAGGTAGGCGGCGCCTTCCCAGCCGGTGCAGTAGAATTGCTGCGGCACGAAGCTGCCCATCCAGACGAAGTCGCCCGTCCACAGCTCATGCCACTCGCGGTCCAGCAGCTGCAGGCCCTGGCCTTCGAGCATGACCAGGCCATGCTCGAAGATGTGGGTCTCGACGCAATGGAAATGCGTGCCGGGCGCGAAGCCCATCACGTTCATCTCGAAATCCATGGTCATGTCGGCGGTGCCCAGCAGGTATTGCCGCCAGCGGCCGCTGTCGTCGACCAGCGTGCGCGGCGTCGCCTCCCGGCTGCCGAAGCGCGGGGCGGGGGCGGCATGGCCGGGCGCCGGCACGTAGCGGCGTTTGATCCAGACGGCCTGCACCGCCTCGGTGCCGCGGTTGACGAAGGACAGGGCGGTGCCGGCCGGCACATAGGCGAAGCCGCCGGCCGCCAGCGCCGCGGTCTCCCGTCCCGCCGCCACGTCCAGCGTGCCGGCCAGGACGAACAGGAAATGCTCCAGCCCGTCCTGCCGCGGCTCGCGCGTGCCGCCGCCGGGCAGCACCTCCAGCCGGCCCTGGACGAAGCGGGCGCCCATGCGGGGCGTCGCCTGGTAGTAGACCTGGGCGTCGCGCAGCCCCGGCAGCAGGCTGGGGAACATGCCGTCCGGCGGCAGCACCGCGTAGTTGCGGGTGACCAGGCTGCGGTTGTGGCCGATGACGCCGGGCGGGACGAAGGCGGGCATGGATGGCTCCGGTCAGGGTGCGCGCCGCGGCCGACCCCCTGGCGGGAACGTGCAAGATCGGGGCCGCCCGGCGCGGCGCATCCTTTTCACGGATGCCCCGCCGCTGCAAAGCCCCCTGACCCATCCCCTGCCCCGGCCGCGGGCAGGGGATGGCCGCGGGCCGGGCAGGCGCCGCGCCATCCCCGCCGGGGTCAGGAGGCGGCCTTCGCCTCCCCCCGCGTCCGCCACAGGCTGAGCGCGATCGAGCCGCCGATGACCACCGCGGTCAGCGCCAGGGCGTATTCCACCGGCACCGCCTTACCGCCGGCGACGTAGTTGGCCAGCATCTTCGCACCGACGATCATCAGCACGATCGACAGCCCGTGCTTCAGGTAGACGAAGCGGTGGATGACGCCGGACAGCGCGAAATACATCGCCCGCAGGCCCAGGATGGCGAAGACATTGGCGGTGTAGACGATGAAGGGGTCGGTGGTGACGGCGAAGATCGCCGGGATGCTGTCCAGCGCGAAGACCAGGTCGGTCAGCTCGACCAGGACCAGCACCAGCGCCAGGGGCGTCAGCATCCACTTGCCCGCCTCGCGCACCGCGAAGGCCCGGCCGCGATAGCCGTCGGTCACCGGCAGGCGGCGTTCCATCCAGCGCAGCACCGGGTTGTCGCGCGGGTCGCCTTCCTCCTCGCCGACCGAGCGCAGCATCTTCCAGCCGCTCCAGATCAGGAACAGGCCGAAGATGATCATGATCCAGTCGAATTCCCGCAGCAGGGAGGTGCCGAGCAGGATCATCGCCGCCCGCATCGCCAGGGCGCCCAGGATGCCCCAGAGCAGCACGCGGTGCTGGTACTGCGGCGGGACGCCGAATTTCGCGAAGATCAGGACGAAGACGAAGATGTTGTCGACCGACAGCGACCATTCGATCACGTAGCCGGTGAGGAATTCCAGGGCGCGGGTCTGCCGCGTCTCCTCCGGCCCGTAGGACGTCCAGAGGAAGGCACAGAAGCCGAGGGCGAGCAGGACATAGGCGCCGGATTTCAGCAGGGCGGTCCGCACCGGCACCGGCGCGGGGTCGCCATTGGCATCCTTCTTGGCGAAGACGCCGAGATCCAGCAGCAGCAGGCCGAGCACGGCCGCGTTGAAGACGACCCAGAACCAGATGGAGGGTTCCATCGCATGATCCTCTCTCTGCGCGCGGCCGGGGGGACATGCGGTGGAATGAACAGGCCCGGACGCGCAGCGGTTGCACGCATCCGACATCGCGGCGGGCGCCCCGCCGGGGCGCCGGCGCCGCCAGAGGGGCCCGGAACGGCAGCGAGATGGGAGAGCACGATTCGGCTTTCAACCCCCGTTGTCTGCGGCGACCGGCCGGGCCATGTGCGGGTTTGCGCTGCCCGGGGTGGCGCACTAGTGTCCGGCGAGGACCGGGGCACCGGGCGCATGCCGCCGCGGGGACCCCGGCAAGGCGTGGCCGCCCGGCGCCGCCGCTTCCGGCAGGGCCAGGCGCGACAACAGACAGGGGTCATCGGGGCGTCACATGGGTTCCTTCAGCATCTGGCACTGGCTCATCGTGCTGCTGGTCGTGCTGCTGCTTTTCGGCAGCGGCAAGATCAGCAACCTGATGGGCGACCTGGCCACCGGCATCAAGTCCTTCAAGAAGAACATGAAGGACGATGAGCCGGACGCGTCCCTGGCGGAAAGCGCGCCGCCGGCCGCCACGCCGCCGGCCGGCACGATCAGCGGCCCGGCCGCCCAGCCGACCCAGGCGGGCGCCACCAGCCAGACGACGCGCCCCGCCGCCTGACGCCCGATCCCGGGTGGCAGCGCCGGCGCGCGGCAGCGGCCGCGGGCCGGCCTTGCGATTCGGGCATTCCATTCGCCAGACGATCCGGTGTAATGACCGCGGCCCGGCGGGGAAATCCCCCGCCAGCCCCGGGATACCACGATGTCCGACGATGCTTTCGCCGCCGCGACCGCGGCCATCATCCAGGCCGGCCGGCGCATGGACCGGTTCGGCTGGGTGCCGGCCACCGCCGGCAACATCTCCGTCCGCTTGCCGGATGGGTTTGTGGCGATCACCCGGTCCGGCGGGCACAAGGGCTTCCTGGACGCGGCCGGGGTGATCCGGGTGGACCTGGACGGCCGGCCCCTGCGTGCCGGCGACCGCCCCTCGGCCGAGACCGGCCTGCATTGCGGCATCTATCGCCGCTTCCCCGATGCCGGCGCGGTGCTGCACGGCCATTCGGTGCCGGTGACCCATCTGTCCCGCACCGGCGGCGACCGCATCCTGCTGGAAGGCTACGAGTTGCTGAAGGCCTTTCCCGGCCTGCCGACCCATGCCGGCGCGATCGCCCTGCCGGTGGTGGACAACGACCAGGACATCCCCCGCCTGCAGGCGGTGGTGGAGCGCCGCTGGGATGCGCTGGCGGAGGTGCCGCCGGGCTACCTGATCCGCGGCCATGGCGTCTATGTCTGGGGCGCCGACATGCCGGCTGCGCTGATGCGGCTGGAGGCGCTGGAATTCATGCTCGCCTGCGAACTGGAGAAGAGGAGGGCCGCCTGAGATGAGCCGCCTGACCGTGTGGGAGGCCGCGACCGGCCGCGAGGTGCTGAGGACCGAGGACGCCGGGGCGATCGCCGCGGCCCTGCGGGAGATCGGCGTGCGGTTCGAGCGCTGGGAGGGCGTCGCCGTCCCCGAGGGCGCGACGAACGAGCAGGTGCTGGAGGCCTATCGCCCCTACCTGGACCGGCTGATGGGCGAGACCGGCGCGGGCACCGCCGATGTGGTGTCGCTGACGCCGGACCACCCGCAGGCCGCCGCCATGCGCGCGAAATTCCTCAACGAGCACATCCACACCGAGGACGAGGTGCGCTTCTTCGTCCGCGGCAGCGGCGACTTCGTCATGCATGTGGACGGCAAGGTCTGGGACGCGCATTGCGTGCAGGGCGACCTGATCAGCGTGCCGGCCAATACCCGCCACTGGTTCGATGCCGGCGAGAGCCCGCATTTCACCGCGCTGCGCGTCTTCTCCGACCAGTCCGGCTGGGTGGCGCATTTCACCGGCGATGACATCGCCGCCCGCTTCCCGGTCGCCGCCTGAGGTGGCCGGGACGGTCCGGCCGGTGACGCCGCTCGCCGTCCTCACCGACATCGAGGGCACCACCACCGCCATCGCCTTCGTCAAGGATCGCCTCTTCCCCTTCGCCGCTGCGGCGCTGGACGGGTTTCTGGCGGCGCGGCGCGACGATCCGGCGGTGGCGGGGATCCTCGACGAGGTGCGCGCCGCGGCGCCGGGGCAGGACCCGATGGCGGCGCTGCGCGGCTGGATGGCGGCGGATGCCAAGGTGACGCCGCTGAAGGCGCTGCAGGGCCTGATCTGGCGGCAGGGCTATGCCGATGGCCGCCTGCGGGGGCATCTCTGGCCCGATGTCGCGTCCTGCCTGCGCGCCTGGCATGCCGCCGGCACCACGCTGGCGGTCTACTCCTCCGGCTCGGTCGAGGCGCAGCGCGACCTGTTCGGCCGGTCCGAGGCCGGCGACCTGACGCCGCTGTTCCAGGGCTTCTTCGACACGCGCGTCGGCGCCAAGCGGGACGCCGCAAGCTATCGGGCGATCGCCGCCGCGCTCGGCCTGCCGGCGGCGGCGATCCTGTTCCTGTCGGATGTGGCGGAGGAGCTGGATGCGGCGCAGGCCGCCGGAATGCTGACCTGCCAGCTGGTGCGGCCGGAGGACGGCACGCAGTCCGCCGGTAGGCACCCGGAAGCGCGCGACTTCCCCGCGGTCGCCCGCCGCTTCGGCCTGCCCGCGGCATGACGCGCGAGGATTTCCTGGCGCGCTTCGGCAGCGTCTTCGAGAACCGGCCGGACCTGGTCGCGGCGGTCTGGGCGCTGCGGCCGGACACGTCCTCGGCCGAGGCGCTGCATGCCGGCTTCGTCGCCGTGCTGCGCGGGGTGCAGGGGGAGGCGCTGACGGAATTCCTCAACGGCCATCCCGACCTGGCGGGTCGGCTGCTGGAACGCGGCGAGGTCACGGCGGACAGCGCGAAGGAACAGGGCTCGGCCGGGCTGGATGCCCTGGACGCGGCGGCGCGGGCGCGTTTTCTCGCCCTGAACGAGGCCTATCGCGCCCGCTTCGGCATCCCCTTCATCATGGCGGTGCGGGACCGCAGCGCGGCCGAGATCCTGGCGGGGTTCGAGGCGCGGCTCGGCAACACGCCGGAGCAGGAGCGGGCCGAGGCGGTGCGGCAGATCGAGCGCATCCTGCTGCTGCGGCTGCGCGACCGCTACGCCGGCTAGGGTCCTGCCCGCGAAGTTCGCGGCCACCGGCTGCGAACGCGGCGGATCAGCCGGCCACGGCAAACAGAGGCGAGTGGTCCGCACCGAAGGGCGCCGCCAGTGGCGGCGGACTTCGGATTCGGGACACCAGGGCGGTTTCCCTGCGCCAGGGCCCGGCAGCCGCTCCACTCTTCTGAGTCTACGAGCATCTTCACCCGATCAGGTGACGCCACCTGGGCGGGATCTGCTCCATGGCAGGTCGCGGAAGGCCGTGAACGGCCCTGCGCGATCCGCTCCCACCCCCGGCGTGACCATGCGGGCCGGCATCAGGCCGGATGCGCGCGCAGATGCTCCAGCAGCAGCGCGGTCACCCGCTCCGGCACCTGGTCCGGCGCGTAGTGGCCGACGCCCGGCAGCACCTCGAACCGGTAGGGCGCCTCGATGAAATCGCGCGTGCCCTCGGCCGCCATGCGGCCGACCGTGTCGTCGGCATCGCCCCAGACGAACAGGGTCGGCACGCGAACGGG
The DNA here is from genome assembly GCF_004353985.1 of Paracraurococcus ruber. Lineage (GTDB taxonomy): Bacteria > Pseudomonadota > Alphaproteobacteria > Acetobacterales > Acetobacteraceae > Paracraurococcus > Paracraurococcus ruber. Next base: position 31,156 of record NZ_SMOA01000055.1, read on the forward strand.
CGGGATCGGCCGATGCACCGTGCCGCGGGCGCGGTACCAGGCCAGGGCGGCGCTCATCGCCGCCTCGGTCCCCAGCACCGCCAGATGCTGCGCGGTCTGCGCCGGCGGGATGCCCTGGGCGGCGTGGCGAGTGCGCAGCCAGGCGCACTCCCCGGCCAGCAGCTTCGGCACCGCATCGGGATCGAGGAACCACTTGTGGTGGCTGGACCGGCGCGGCTGCTCCGGGTCCTCGGCGAGCGCCCGGGCGAAGGCGCCGGGATGCGGGCGGGAGAGCATGGTCAGCGAGGCCAGCCGCCCCGGCCACCGCGCCGCGATCTCCCAGGACAGGCTGCCGCCCCAGTCATGCCCGACCAGGTGGAAACGCCGGCCATGCCCGCCGAGCGCCGCGGCGAGGTCGAGCGCGTCGCGGATCAGCAGCTCGATGTCGTATTGCGCCGGGTCGGCGGGGTCGGGCCGCGCCCCGGGCGAATAGCCGCGCTGGTTCGGTGCCGCCGCGAGGAAGCCGGCCGCGGCCAGCGCCGGCAGTTGCGCGTCATACAGGTGCCGGGACACCGCGAAGCCGTGCAGCAGCAGCACGAGCGGGGCCGTTGGATCGCCGGCCACCGACACGTCGAAGGCGAGCCCTGGCCTTGTCTCGATCCTGCGGCTTTCCATCGCATTCCTCCTCGCCTTGGTGGGGTGCGGCATCGCCGGCCGGCGCGGCCGCGCCGCGGGCCGCTCACCGCAGGCGCCGCGCCGGGCCTGTCCGGCCGGCCGCGG
>NZ_SMOA01000560.1 GCF_004353985.1 Paracraurococcus ruber
CGGGTGGCCGCCCGGCGCGGCCGCCGCCGGCGCCGCCGCCGGCCGGGCAAAGAGCGGCAACTCGTCCGACAGCGGGTCGAGGCCCTTGGCACGGGCTTCCAGCGCCGCCAGCACCTGCGCCGCGCGGGCCAGGACGGCGCGCGGCACGCCGGCCAGCTTCGCCACATGCAGGCCCCAGGACCGCTCGGCCGTGCCGGGGGCGACGGCGTGCAGGAACACCACCTCCCCCTTCCATTCCCGCACCCGCATGGTGGCGGGCACCAGTTCGGGCAGCTTGCCGGTCAGCGCCGTCAGTTCGTGGAAATGCGTGGCGAAGATGGTGCGGCAGCGGGTGCGGTCGTGCAGCGCCTCCAGCGCCGCCCAGGCGATGGCGAGCCCGTCCCAGGTGGCGGTGCCCCGCCCGACCTCGTCCAGCACCACCAGGGAATTCGGACCGGCGAGGTTCAGGATCGCCGCCGTCTCCGCCATCTCCACCATGAAGGTGGACCGCCCGCCGGCCAGGTCGTCCGAGGCGCCGACGCGGGAGAAGAGCCGGTCCACCAGCCCCAGCCGGGCGCTGTCCGCCGGCACGAAGAGCCCGGCCTGGGCCAGCACCACGATCAGCGCATTCTGCCGTAGGAAGGTGGACTTGCCCGCCATGTTCGGCCCGGTCAGCAGGCAGAGCCGCCGGCCGGGCGAGAGGTCGCAGTCGTTCGGCACGAAGGCGGGGCCGCGGCTGCGGGCCAGCGCCGCCGCGACCACGGGGTGGCGGCCGGCGGTGATGCAGAAATCGGGGCGGTCGGTCATCTCCGGCCGGCACCAGCCGCCTTCCGCCGCCAGTTCGGCGGCCGCGGCATGGACATCGAGCTCGGCCAGCGCCTCGGCGGCGTCGCCGATGCCGGGGGTGGCGGCCAGGACCAGGTCGCGCAGGTGCCTGGTGATCGCCTTCTCCCGCCGCGCCGCCTGCTCCGCGGCCTCGGACAGCCGGCGGTCCAGATTGGCCAGGGCGGCGCAGGTGAAGCGCACGCCATTGGCCATGGTCTGGCGATGGATGGGGGCGAAGTCGCCGCTCGCCCTGGCCGGCGGGGTCCGCAGCAGCGTCTCCCCAGCGGCAGCCGGCAATTCGGCCAGGAAGCCGAATTGCTGGTGGTGGCGGACCTTCAGCGACGCCACGCCCCAGGCCTGGGCGAGGTCGAGCTGCAGGGCGGCGATGGCGCCGCGGGCGTCGTCCCGCAGCCGCCGCAGCCCGTCGAGCTGGCCATCATAGCCGGCGGCGACGAGCCCGGGATCATCCAGCCGCGCCGGCAGCGTCTCGGCCAGGGCCCGGGCGAGCTCCGGGGCCGGGTCCTGGGCGGGGCGCAGCGCCCGGGCGCTCCCGGCCAGCAGGGCCGGCAGGGGCCCCGCGGCGGTGCCGGGCAGCGCCGGTGCGGCCTCGCCGTCACCCGGCTGCGGCCGCGCG
>NZ_SMOA01000561.1 GCF_004353985.1 Paracraurococcus ruber
TGTACCGCACCCGGCTCCTTGGACAACTGGTTGGGCTACGCGGCGCGCCTGAAGGTCTCCTCCTGCCAGGCGGCGCGCCTGTCGGCGGGGCTGCGATGGCCGTTCTTCTCGACCAGCCATTCGGCGTTGTAGCGGGTGACGAAGGCGCGGATGACGTCCCACACGTCGTTGATGGTCTGGAATATCCGTCCGTGGACTACCTGCTCTTTCAGGGTACGGAACAGCCGCTCGATGCAGCCGTTGGTCTCTGGCTCGGCGACGAAAGCGTAGCTCGGCGACATGCCCCAGAAGCGCATCTGGCGCTGGAAGTCGTCGGCCATGAAGTTGCTGCCGTGGTCGTGGCGCAGCGCCAGGCCACGGGCGACATCGCGGCCGAGATGGCCGAACTGCTGGCGGACCGCCATGCCGAGCGCCTGGATCGCCTCGTGGCGGGTGCCGCGTTTGGCGACGTGCCAGCCGAGCAGTTCGGCGTTCCAGTGCTCGACGACACCGAAGAGCCAGACCTTGCCGTCCCGGACGGTCGTGACCTGGGTGGCGTCGATCGCCCACATGACGTTCGGCGCGTCGGTGGTGATGCGGCGGTCGTGCTGCGCCTCCGGCCGGGTCCGGGCCCGGTGCGGCGAGAGCAGATGGTGTTCGCGCATCAGCCGCAGCACGCGCTTGCGCGCGACCCGGATGCCATCCTGCGTGCGGAGCCGCGCCCAGACCTTGCGATGGCCCTCGCCGGTCCAGGGCGAGCGCGCCAGGTCGGCGCGGATCGCGGCCAGCAGCGCCGCGTCGGCGATAGTGGGCTTCGGGCCGCGGCGGAGGGCTGGACCAGGCTTCGGCGCGGCCGCGGCGTTGGCCGCGTAGTAGCTGGAGCGCGGTACCTGCCAGACCCGGCAGACCCGGGCGACGCCATAGCGGCGCCTGGTCGTGGGCGAGGTGCTCGCCGCCATCACCGCGACCGCCTCCGCCCCAAAGGGCCGGGGCGTTCCATGCGCGAGCGCAGCAGCTCGTTCTCCATGCTGAGTTCGCCGACGCGGCGGAGCGCCGCGGCGAGTTGGCCGTCCTCGGCGGCGTCCGCGTCGCGCTCTTTCAGCGCGCCGTCCAGCGCGGCCTCGGCCTTCTGGCGCCATTGCTCGAGCTTGAAGACCGGCAGGCCGAGCTCGCGCGACAGCAGCTCGACGCTGTCGCCCGCCAGCAGCCGCAGCACGACCGCCCGCTTGCGCCCGGCGCTCCAGCGTTGGCCGGGGCCGAGCGGGCCGATGGCAGACCCTTCCGACGCGCCAGGCCGCGCTTGGCCTGTGGACAGCGTGGACGGGCTGCGCCCGCCCTCGCTGCCCACAGGCCCATCATCTGCTTTCCGATCTTCGATCTCGTTCATGCCGCACATCATCGTTCCGGGTTCGCCTTGGGCAAAAGGGTGTCCAGGGAAACCGGGTGCAGCTCA
>NZ_SMOA01000562.1 GCF_004353985.1 Paracraurococcus ruber
CGCGCCGCCGGCCTCGGCGGCGACGGTCCGGATCAGCGCGCGCGGGCGGCGGCAGCGCCGCCCCGGGGTGGGTCGTATTCACGGCCGCTGAGGCCGGCCGTCGCGGCCGGTCGGGTGGCAGGCGGTCGCGCGCCGGCCGGGCGACCCGCCGGGCCGATGCCGGACGAGCCCGGGCGACGATGGCCGCTTGCGCCCGGCCGGTCATCCCTGCGGCCCGGCCGACCCCACGCGCCCTACCGCGCCGCACCCTGCCCCGTCGGCCCCCGACCCGGTCGCCGCGCCGGCGGGACCTCAGCCCTTCCGTAGGCAGGCCGACGCCGCAGTGGCGCCGCCGCCACACTGACAACACAGAATCGTGACCAGGGTGCCAGGCGCCGGCCGCTCCCGCCCGGTTGACCCCATTGCCGGGAGCAGGCGCCATGCCCAGGTCGTGCCGCATCCCGGGGGAGTGCATTGGTCATGCGTTCGTCGTCGAAGCCCGGGGCGCGCCCGCGGGCTGCCTTCGCTGTCCTGGCGCCTGTCCTGCTGACCTCGCTGGCCGGCTGCGGCCTCACGGTGGAACGCAGCGCCCGGGTCGAAGGCCTGCAGCGCGACCTGGCCGCGACCGAGGCGGAGCGCGGCACGCTGCGCCAGCGCGTCGCCGAGCTGGAACGCACCCTGGAGCAGGAGCGGCAGGCGGCCGGCGACCTCGCGGGGGTCGAGGCGCGGCTGCTGCAGGCCCGCGCCGACCTCGCCCGCGCCCAGCGCGGCCGCATCGCGGCCGAGGCGGCGGTGCGCGACAACCGCGCCCGCCTGGCCGAGGAGGAGCAGCGCCTGGGCGGCCTGCAGGCCCAGGCCGGCGAGGTGGAGCGCACGAAATCCGAGCGCACCGGCCTGCTGGGCGAGACCGAGCGCCGGCTGGCCGGCCTGCAGGAGCAGGCGGGGGCGGAGGATCGCCGCCTCGGCGCGCTGCGCGACCAGGCGGCGGCGCAGGAGGCGCGGCTCGCGGCGCTGGGCGAGCGGGCGACCGCTGAGGATCGCCGCCTTGCCCTGCTGCGTGACCAGGCGACGCAGGCCGAACAGCGGCTGGCCGGGCTGCGGCAGCAATCCGCCACCGAGGACCGGACGCTGGCCGAGCAGCGCCAGCGCGCGGCGCAGGAGGAACAGCGGCTGGCCGGGCTGCGCAACAGCATTGCCGAGGCCGAGCGCTCGGTCGCCGAGCGGCGCCAGGCCGGCACCGAGGCGGAGCGGCGGCTGGCCGCGCTGCGCGACCAGACCACGGCGGCGGAGCGCGACCTGGCCGCCCGCCGCGCCTCCCTGGCTGAGGCGGATGGCCGGCTGGCCAGCACCACCCAGGCGGCGCAGGCGGCGGAGCAGCGCGTCCGCGGGCTGGAGGCGCGGCAGGCCGAGCTGGGCCGCACGGCGGGCGGGGCCGACCAGCGCCTGG
>NZ_SMOA01000563.1 GCF_004353985.1 Paracraurococcus ruber
CCAGGTCGCGCAGCGCGGCGGCGGAGCGGGCGGAGAGCAGCAGCGGCGGCAGCGGCCCGCCCGCCTCCTCCGGCCGGGCGCGCGGCGCCGGCGGGGCGCCGAGCAGCGCCGTGGCATTGGTGCCGCCGAAGCCGAAGCTGTTGATGCCGATGACGGCGCGCCGGCCGCCGCGCAGCGGCTCGGGCGCGGTCGGCACGCGCAGGTTCAGCCCGGCGAAGTCGATGGCGGGGTTCGGCGTCGCGTGGTGCAGGGAGGGCGGGATGCGCCCCGCCTCCAGCATCGCCAGCGCCTTCAGCAGCCCGACCATGCCCGAGGCCGGCTCGGCATGGCCGATATTGGTCTTGGCCGACCCGATCGGCAGCGGCGCGGCGCGGCGGCGGCCGATGGCCGCGCCGATGGCGCCCGCCTCGACCGGGTCGCCGGCGGCGGTGCCGGTGCCATGCGCCTCGAAATAGGCGATCCGGTCCGGGGCGACGCCGCTCCCGGCCAGGACCTGTTCCAGCAGCGCCTGCTGCGCCGCGCCGCTGGGCAGCGACAGGCCCATGGTGCGGCCCGCGGCGTTGACGCCGGTGCCGAGGAGGACGCCGCGGATGGCATCGCCGGCCGCCAGCGCCTCCGCCAGCGGCTTCAGCAGGACCACGCCGGCGCCTTCCGCCCGGACATAGCCATCCGCCCGCGCGTCGAAGGCATGGCAGCGGCCGGAGGGCGAGAGCATCCCGGCCTTGGCGAAGCCGAGGAAGGGATAGGGCGAGAGCAGCAGGTTCACGCCGCCGACCAGCGCCGCGGGCAGGCGGCCGGCGCGGATCGCCTCCGCCGCCCAGTGCAGCGCGACCAGCGAAGCGGAGCAGGCGGTGTCCACCGCCTGGGCCGGGCCGCGCAGGTCGAAGACATTGCCGATCCGGTTGGCCAGGATCGACAGCGCGCTGCCGGTCATGAAGTAGCGGTCGCCGGCGGCGATGTCCGACCGCCGCATGTCGCTGAAATCGGTCAGCGAGGCGCCGATGAAGACCCCGGTGCCGCTGCCGGCCAGCGCGCCGGGCGGGATGCCGGCATCCTCCAGCGCCTCGGCCGCCACTTCCAGCAGCAGGCGCTGCTGCGGGTCCATCTCGGCGGCTTCGCGCGGGGAGATGCCGAAGGCGCCGGGATCGAAGCCCGTGACGTCGCCGATGGTGCCGGCGGCGAAGCTGTAGGTCTTGCCCGGCTCCCCGCGGCGGGGATGCAGGAAGGCCGCCTGGGCGAAGCGGTCCGGCGGCAGGGTGGTGACGGCGTCCTGCCCCGCCTCCAGCAGCCGCCACCAGGCTTCGAGGTCCGGGGCGCCGGGCAGGCGGCAGGCGGCGCCGATGATGGCGACGGGGCCGGTCCCGCCCATGGGCCCGCCCCGCGGCCGCGGGACGGCGCCGCTGCCGCCGCGGCGGC
>NZ_SMOA01000564.1 GCF_004353985.1 Paracraurococcus ruber
GCCGGGCGGCAGCGGCCGGGCGTGACGGGGCGCCGACCCATGCGGCCCGGCGGCTGCCGGACCGCTTCCCGCGGCGGGCCCGCCACGCCGCGCCGACATCCGGCCCGGGCATGCAAAAGGCGGGACCCATCGGTCCCGCCTCCCGCGCGCCTCGGTCATGGTGGTGCGGCGCCTGGCCGCGGGCGGGACGCGTCGTCCCCGCCCGTCGCCGCGTCAGGCCGCGGCGGTGCCGCGGTCCATCGCATGCGCCCGCCAGGCGGCGCCGATCGCCATCAGCGCGGCGCCGAGCAGCGCCAGCAGGCCCCAGCCCGGATCGACCCAGGGGGCGCGCACGCCGGAAAGCTGCACGATCTCGGCGCGCACGTCGCTCCACTGGTAGACGCCGGCGGTCAGGGCGCCGAGCGCCGGCAGGAACATCATCACCACCGCGGCGGCGATCAGCCACACCCGCAGCGGCGCCAGCTTCGGCACGAAGGCCGCGGCCACCGCCGCCGCCAGGAAGCCGAGCTTCAGCTTGGTCAGCCAGGGCACCGCCTCCCAGGCGGAGATGCCGAGCACCGCCTTGCTCGCGCCGCGGAACTGCAGCGCCGGCAGGAAGAAGGCGGCGATGACCGCCACGGCGACGCCGCCGAGCAGCAAGGCCAGGAAAACACCATCCCGCGGTCTCGTCATGGAAGCCCCTCCTTTGTCTTACCGTGACGTAATCATTCGGACATGCACGATCAAGCCCCGGCGTGACCGAGAGCGGTGCCGGCCGAGGCGGTCGCCGCCCGCGGCCGGCCGCCGCACCGGCACGGGTCCGTGGGGCGCGGGTCCCTGGCCGGACAGCGGCGTCCCGGGCCGTAGCGGCCCCGCCGGGCCGGGACCCGCTGCGGGGCACCGCGCATGGGCATCGCATGCGGGGCATCGCGTACGGCGCGGTTCCGCCGGCCCTGCCGCGCCCGGCCCTGGCGCCGCGCCGGCCGGCCGGGGATAAGGCGGGCATGCGCCTCCCGCTCCTCCCGCTCCTCCTCCTGCTGCTGCTGGGGCCGGCCATGGCGCGGGCGCAGGACCTCGCCGGGCATGGCGGGCCGGTGCGGGCGCTGGCGGTGCTGCCGGGCGGCGGGCTGGCCAGCGCCGGCTTCGACCAGGCGGTGATCCTCTGGGATCCCGCCGCCGGCAAGGCGCGGCGGGTGCTGCGCTGGCATGCTGGTGCCCTCGCCGCCCTGGCGGCGCTGCCGGGCGGCGGCCTGGCCAGCGCCGGGGAGGATGGCCGCATCGCCCTCTGGCCGGCCGGCGGCGCCGACGCGCCGGCCCGGGTGCTGGACCCGGCGGCCGGTCCGGTCACCGCCCTCGCCAGCGGGCCGGCGGGGGACCTGGCCGCCGGCTTCTGGGACGGCACGCTGCGCCT
>NZ_SMOA01000565.1 GCF_004353985.1 Paracraurococcus ruber
GCCCCCGGGCGGGCCGCGCGGGGCGCGGGCCGACGTCGCGCGCCGGTCGCCCTGCAGGCCGCGGACGGCCCCGGGCCCGATGCCTGCGGCCAGGCGCGGCATTCGCGGCGGTCCGTTTCGCAGCAGGTCGTCACGCCGCCAGGCGGTCACCTTGCCCGGCGATCCGGCCTCGAGCGGCTTCCGCTCGCCATGGCGCACGGCAACCGCTCCAATCCCTTGAATCGACGGGCAGCTTCACCCGATCAGGTGAGTCCACCTGATCGGGATCTGCTCTAGCGATGCAGGATGCCGAACGGCGTCAGGAGGGGCGGCGGCTGCGCCAGGCCGACCAGCGAGAGCGCGCCCAGCAGGGCGGCCACCACCAGCGCCATGCGGGCGACCTGGCCGATCATCGCGGCGTCGCCGGCCATCGCGCCGCGGCGCCGGCGCGGCGGCTGCGCCGCACGACCAGGCCGGCGACGCGCGCCGCCTCGGCCGGGCTGGGGAAGGTGGCGCCGTCGAGGTCCTCGACGACCGGGTCGGTGGCGATGAAGCGCCAGGCCGGGCCGGCCGGCAAGGAAGCCAGGGTGACGGCGACGCCGAGGAAGCGGCCCTCGACCTCGATGGGGCGTGACATGTGCATGCTGGATCCTCGGGCCGCTTGGCGGCAGCGGGCGTGACGGGGGCTGGCTGGGGCGCCGAAGGCCTTGGCGCCCGGATGGTCCCGGGGATCGCCCGGGGCAGAGGTCAGCGCCGACAGCGCCCGCCGGCCGGCCGGCGGGTGGTCCCGCCAGGGCCGAGGCGAAGGCGCTTTAGCGCTTGGTGACGCGGCGCAAGCTGCATGGATCAAATCCCGCGGTTCCGTCGCACAATGCGACGGTGACGACCCTATTTAGCGATGGAGATACGTGGTCTGTCAAGCATGCCGCGGGATTGCCCGGGATGAACGGGTGGTCTGCCGGCACGCCCGCGGATGGTGCGGGCGCCTTCCGCCGGATCGTCCGGGCCGGTCGCCAGGCGCGCCGGCGCATCGCCGCATCGGCCGGCAAGCGGCCGGCAAGCGGCCCGGCAGCGCCGCCGGACTCGACTCGCTGGTCAGCGAGTTCGCTTTATGTTCTTGTTGGCGCATGCCCGATGCAGCTCCCCCGCCCCGGCCCGGGACGCCGGCCCTGCCATTCCGCGGCGCCGAGCACCGCTATCGCTGCCTGATGGCGCAGGGCTGCGACGAGGCGACGGCGATGGCCGAGCTCGTCGCCTATCTGGTCGTGCTGCGGCCGGGGCTGCCGCGGGTGCTGGCGCAGGACCAGGCGGCGGCGATCGCCGCCGGCTACCGCGCCGCGCAGCGCCCGCCGGCCCCGCCGCCGCAGCCCCTGCTGGTGGCGCTCGCCCGCCCGGCGGAGCGGGAGGACG
>NZ_SMOA01000566.1 GCF_004353985.1 Paracraurococcus ruber
CCCCGGTGATCCGGTGGCTGCTCCTCTCGGGATGGTGGAGCGTGGTCCGGTTTGCGTCGGCCACCAGCATCGAGGAGGAGCAGCGATGGGTTACTTCGCCGGCTTGGATGTCTCGCTGGACGAGACCGCCATCTGCATCGTCGATGAGTCCGGCCGCATCGTGCGCGAAGCGCGCGCGGCCAGCGAGCCGGACGTCCTGGTCGCGTTCTTCGGGGCCTGCGGCATGGCGATGGAGCGGGTCGGCCTGGAGGCGTGCTCGCTGACGGCTTGGCTGCATGCCGGGCTGACGGAGGCCGGCCTGCCGGCAATCTGCATCGAGGCGCGCCAGGCGAAGGCGGCGATGGGCGCGATGCCGAACAAGACCGACCGCAACGACGCGCGCGGGATTGCGCAGATCATGCGCACCGGCTGGTATCGGGCGGTGCATGTGAAAAGCCCGCCCTGCCGCTCCTGGCGGGCCCTGCTCACGGCGCGGCGGATGTTGCTCAACAAGCGCCGCGATATCGAGAACGGCATCCGGGCACTGCTGCGGGAGGTCGGGCTGAAGGTCGGCACGCCGAGCCGCAAGGCGTTCCCGGCGCGGGTGCGCGAACTGGCGGCCGATGACCCGGTCCTGGCCAGCCTGGCCGGGTCGATGCTGACCGTCATCGAGGCGATGACAAAGGAGGTCGACCAGCTAACCAAGCGGGTACTCGACGAGGTGCGGGTCGAGCCCACCTGCCGCCGGCTGATGACAGTGCCGGGCGTTGGGCCGCTGACCGCGTTGGCATTCCGCGCGACCATCGACCAGCCGGACCGGTTCCGAAGGTCCCGCGACGTGGGCGCGCATCTCGGCCTGACGCCGCGACGCTACCAGTCCGGCGAGACCGACATCCAAGGGCATATCAGCCGGTGCGGCGACGAGTTGGCGCGCACCGCACTCTACGAGGCCGCCCATTCCCTGCTCATCCGCAGCAGCAAGTGGTCGGCCTTGCGGGCGTGGGGCATGAACGTCGCCAAGCGGCGGGGCATGGCACGCGCCCGCGTCGCGGTCGCCCGCAAGCTGGCAGTGATCCTGCACCGCATCTGGGCCGATGGCAGCGAGTTCCGCTGGGGCAAGCCGGCCGCCGTGCCGGCAGCCGCATGACGCAGGGAGATCCAGTTTCCGTCTGACAAGGACGGAGCCGTGTCGTTCCCGTGGGGACGATGGGCGAGGCGATCTCGTTGAGAGTCCAGAACCGGAGGGCCGCAACGCCCCGAAGGTCGCGGGACAGATTGAGACGCCTCGCCCTCCTGACCCCATCCTGCGGCGGCCACGCGCCGACCGCGAAGAGAAGCGAGTGACCTACGGGAATGACTTGAGGCGAGAGGAACAGCTTGACCCCCTAACCCCAATCAGAGAGGACTCT
>NZ_SMOA01000567.1 GCF_004353985.1 Paracraurococcus ruber
GGTCGCGCCCAGCGCCTCCACCGCCGCGCGGGCGCCGGCCAGCCGCGCCTCGCCCTCGGCGCCGCGGGCCCGGGCCTGCGCCCAGCCTTCCGGTGTCGCGCCGGCCGGGTTGGCCAGCAGGCCGTTGGTGGCGCCGCGCTCCGCCGCGAAGGCCGCTTCCGCCTGCATCAGCGCGGCGGTGTGCAGCGACAGCGCCGCCCCATCCGCCGCCAGGCGGCGGTCCCGCTCGCTCTGCCAGGCATCGAGGATGAGGACACCCCCGAGCAGGGACCCGACCAGCAGCAGCGGCGCGGCTATCCGGAACGCAAGCGACATGGCAGGGGGTGTCCGACGCTAAGGCGCCGGCAACTTCCACCCGAGGATGTGAAGGATCGGCTTAGATCGCGCCCAGGCGGCAGCCTCGGGCTTGCGCGGATGCCGCCTGCAACCTTCGGTCATCATGGCCGCTTCCACCGCGGCCAGCGGAGCCAACCGGGATCGGCACCCAGGCGCGGAGCGCCCCAGGCCAAGGCAACACGGGCGGGGGCCGATCTGGAGGTGGCGAGATGCAGCGAAGGATCCTTCTCGGTGCGGCGCTCGGGCTCGGCGCCGCGGCGCTGGGCGGCGCCCGGCCCGGCCGGGCCGCCGGCGACCCGGTCGACCTCCTGCTGGTGCTGGCGGTCGATGTCTCCCGCTCGGTCGACGAGGACGAGGCGGTGCTGCAGCGCCAGGGCTACCAGGCCGGCCTGACCGACCCCGAGGTGCTGGCCGCCATCGCCGGCGGCATGATCGGCGCCATCGGCGTCGCCTATGTCGAATGGTCGGGCGCCGAGTTCCAGCAGCTGGTCGTGCCCTGGACCCGCATCGCCTCCCGCGCCGATGCCGAGGCCTGGGCCGCCGCGCTCGGCCGCGCCCCCCGCGCCTCCTATGGCTGGACCTCGATCTCCGCCGCGCTCGACTATTCCTGCCAGCTCCTCGCCGCGGCGCCCTGGGAGGCGGTGCGGCGGGTGATCGACATCTCGGGCGACGGGGTGAACAACAGCGGCCCGCCGGTGGAGGAGGCGCGCGACCGCGCCGTGGCCGCCGGCATCACCATCAACGGCCTGCCGATCCTCAACGACCGCCCGACCTTCGGCCAGCTCGTGCCGCAGCCGCTCGATGCCTATTTCCGCGAGAGCGTGATCGGCGGCAACGGCGCCTTCCTGATCGCGGTCGAGGATTTCGCCAGCTTCGCCACGGCGCTGCGCCGCAAGCTGATCCTGGAGATCGCCGGCCTGCCGGCCGCCGCCGGCGCGGGATAGCGCAACGGCGCATCGCCGGCCCGCGATCCGGGGGCCGCCGCGGGGCGGCGTGCGGCCCCGGATACGCGGCAAGGCGGCGCCGGGGCGC
>NZ_SMOA01000568.1 GCF_004353985.1 Paracraurococcus ruber
CCGGATCTCCAATGCCAGCTCTCCCCCAAGCATCCGGGCCCCCGTCGCAGTGACAGGGCACCCTAGAACCTGGGTCAGCTTTCAACCGGCGACCGGGTCAGTTTCACTCCGGCGGCTACACTGGCATTGGAGATCCGGGTGTTGGCCAAACACGGCAAGGGCCTGCGAAAGATCGCGCGAGGTGGGCGCCGGCGCTACCTGCGGGATCACGAGGCGGCGCGGTACCGGCCGCCGCGGCCGCCGCGGCCGGGCAAGCTGGCGGCGTTCGAGGGCTACATCGCCGAGCGGGTCGCCGCTGCGGCACTGGAGCGGCTTGAGGCGACGGTGCCGCTGCGGGGTGCGGAGCACTGCTCCGCACCGTGAACGCGGCTACGCGGGCGGCTACAGCATCCCCAAGGAGCATCTCGCCCGACTGTGCGGCCGGTGATGGCGCCCGAGCCGGTGGTGCGCTTCGAGGCGGCGCCGGGCGAGCAGATGCAGGCGGACTGGGCGGTGATACGGCGTAAGCGGCCGTTCGGGACCCTTCTTCTCTGGGTGCCTGCGGATGTGCTGGGTCGGCCTGGAGCAGTGGGCTTGCGGACGACGTTATGGATATCGTCACAGACGACGCGAAAGGCATCGGCTATCGCCGGGTCGAGGTTCTGATAGGACTGGAGCGCACCCTCTTTCGACCGGACACCCGGCGCAACCCTGAGGGCCTAGGTGGAAGCCTAGGCGTGCGCCTATGTCGAAGCCTGTCGAGCGCGTCGAAGTCATCACCGGCCGGGAGCGCCGGAGGCGCTACACTGCCGAGGAGAAGGTCCGGCTGGTCGAGGAGACGACCCGGCCCGGCATGACGGTCTCGGCCGTCGCCCGGCTCCACGGCGTCTCTACCAGCCTCCTGTTCGGGGGGAGGCGCCGCATGGCGGAGGGTGGCCTGGAGGCTGTCAGGGCGGACGAGGACGTGGTCCCCGCCAGCAGGGTCCGCGAGCTTGAGGCCAAGGTCCGTGAGCTGGAGCGCCTGCTCGGCCGCAAGACGATGGAGGCCGAGATCCTCCGCAAGGCGCTGGACCAGACCCGCCCCAAAAAAGTCGGCTTACGCTTGCCGTCGCCGCCACCGGCCGCTTCCCGGTGAAGGCGGTGGCCGACACCCTCGGCGTGACCCGATCGAACCTGGTGGACCAGCTCCGGTGAGGTGGTCCCCATTGGTCGGACAGCTTGGCAGCCTGAATAAGCTCGGCTCTGGTTTCCGTCAGGCCGCCAATCGCGTCACCGCATTCGTCCCATACGCCTCGTCAGGGGTCCTGCCGTCCAGGCCGGAATGTGGGCGCCTGGCATTGTAGTAGCCGATCCATTTCGACAGCCCGGTCCGCAGCTC
>NZ_SMOA01000569.1 GCF_004353985.1 Paracraurococcus ruber
GCCTGCCACCCGCGGCGGCTCAGGGCCGTCCGATGGAGTGGTAGTGGAAGCCTGCCTCGCGCATGGCCTCGGGGTCGTAGACGTTGCGGAAGTCGAGCAGGACGGGGCCGCGCATGGCGGCGCGCAGCTTCTCGGGCGAGAGGGCGCGGAACTCGTTCCACTCGGTCAGCAGCACCAGCGCATCGGCGCCCTGCGCCGCGTCGAGCGGCCCCTGGGCATAGTGCACCGCCCCCGGCAGCAGCGGCTTCGCATGCCCCATGCCGGCCGGGTCGAAGGCCCGCACCGTGGCCCCGGCCTCGACCAGCTTCGGCACCACCACCAGGCTGGCGGCGTCGCGCATGTCGTCCGTCTCGGGCTTGAAGGTCAGCCCCAGCACCGCCACCACCTTGCCCGAGAGACTCCCGCCGCAGGCCGCCGCCACCCGGTCCGCCAGCGCAGCCTTGCGCGCCTCGTTCACCGCGATGGTGGTCTCCACCAGGCGCACCGGCGCGCCATGGTCCTGCGCGGTCCGCGCCAGGGCCAGCGTGTCCTTCGGGAAGCAGGACCCGCCATAGCCCGGGCCGGGGTGGAGGAACTTGCGCCCGATCCGCCCGTCGAGGCCCATGCCGCGGGAGACGTCGTGCACATCGGCGCCCACCTTCTCGCAGAGATCGGCGATCTCGTTGATGAAGGTGATCTTGGTCGCCAGGAAGGCATTGGCGGCGTACTTGATCAGCTCCGCCGTCTCGATCCGCGTCGCCAGGATCGGCACCTCGATCAGGTTCAGCGGCCGGTACAGCCGCCGCAGCACCGTCATCGCCCAGGCGCCGCCCTCCCCCGCCTCGGTGCCGATCACGACGCGGTCGGGCCGCATGAAGTCGCCGATCGCGCTACCCTCGCGCAGGAACTCGGGGTTCGACGCCACCTCGATCGAAAGGTCGGGCCGCACCCGGCGGACGATGTCGCGCACCTGCCGCCCCGTGCCCACCGGCACCGTCGACTTGGTCACCAGCACCAGCCGGCCCTGCGCGGCGCGGGCCACCTGCTCGGCCGCCGCGTAGACATAGGTGAGGTCGGCATGCCCGTCGCCGCGCCGCGACGGCGTGCCGACGGCCAGGAACACCGCCTCCGCCCCGCGCACCGCCTCATCGAGGTCGGTGGTGAAGCTCAGCCGCCCGTCGCGGACATTCTCGGCGACCAGCGCGTCCAGCCCGGGCTCGTAGATCGGGATCCGCCCCGCCCGCAGCGCCTCCACCTTCCCGGCATCGGTGTCCACCACGCAGACATCCACGCCAAACTCGGCAAAGCAGGCACCCGACACCAGGCCGACATACCCGGCCCCTATCATCGCTATGCGCATCGCGGGCGG
>NZ_SMOA01000056.1 GCF_004353985.1 Paracraurococcus ruber
CGATGGTGGTGTTGGCCTGGCCGGCGAAGCTCTGCCGGCCGGTCGCCGCATTCACGTTGCCGCCGCCGCGGGTGATGCTGATGCCGCCGGTCTCCAGGCCCTGGGCCTGCACCGTGGGGGCCAGGGCGGCCGCACCGGCCAGCAGGGCGAGGGCGGCGGGGAGGATCATCTTGCGCATGGCCGGGGTCCTTTCTGTCTCTCTCGGATGACACCGGGCTTCGGCTTCCGCCTCGCCCCGGTGGTCGGCTTCGACACAGGCACCCTATCCAGCCGCCGCATCCCGGCCTGTGAACCACGCCACGCTCCGGGCGGAATCGGTGTCGGCAGCCGGCGGGCAGGACCTTCGCCACAGGCCGCCACCGTGCCGCGACAGGCCTGGGCCGCCTGCGGCCTGTCGCCGAAGGCGGGCGATCACCGGCGGTGCCAGCCTGCATCGGGCCGTCGGTGCTGGCGCCGGCGCTGTGGCATGCTTCTTGCGGGTCCCGTCGCCGACGCCGCCGGGCAAGCGCCCGGGCAGCGGGGCGATCGCAAGGGGACCGGGACCATGGAAATCGGTGTGTTCATCCCGATCGGGAACAATGGCTGGCTGATCTCGGAGAATGCGCCGCAGTACAAGCCGAGCTTCGAGCTGAACCGCCACGTCACCCAGCGCGCCGAGCATTTCGGCCTGGATTTCGTCCTCTCGATGATCAAGCTGCGCGGCTTCGGCGGGAAGACCGAGTTCTGGGACTACAACCTGGAATCCTTCACCCTGATGGCCGGGCTCGCGGCGGTGACGCAGCGGATCAAGCTGTTCGCCACCGCGCCGGTGCTGGCCCTGCCGCCGGCCATCGCCGCCCGGATGGCGACCACCATCGACAGCATCTCGGGCGGCCGCTTCGGCATCAACCTGATCACCGGCTGGCAGCGGCCGGAATATGCGCAGATGGGGCTCTGGCCCGGCGACCAGTTCTTCGAGACCCGCTACGAATATCTGACGGAATACGCCACCATCCTGCGCGAGTTGTGGGCCACCGGCCGCTGCGACCTGAAGGGCAAGCACTTCCAGATGGATGACTGCCGGATGCTGCCGAAGCCGACCGGCGACATCAAGCTGATCTGCGCGGGGTCGAGCGGCCAGGGCATCGCCTTCTCCGCCCAGCATGCCGACTACAATTTCACCCTCGGCGCCGGCGTGAACACGCCCTGCGGCTTCGCCCCCTCCGCCGCGAAGCTGCAGGCGGAAGCGGCGAAGACCGGCCGCAAGGTCGGCACCTTCGTCCTCATCATGGTCATCGCCGCCGAGACCGACGAGGAGGCCTTCGCCCGCTGGGAACACTACAAGGCCGGGGCGGACCGGGAGGCGCTGGCCTGGCTCGGCCTGCAGGCTGCCGCCGACACCCGGGCCGACACGCACATCAAGGAAGTGGTGAACCCCGTCTCCGCCATCAACTTCAACATGGGGACGCTGGTCGGGTCGCATGCCTCCGTCGCCCGCATGCTGGACGAGATGGCGACCGTGCCCGGCACCAGCGGCGCGCTGCTGACCTTCGACGATTTCGTCCGCGGCATCGAGGAGTTCGGGACCCGCATCCAGCCGCTGATGGCCACGCGCCGGCACGCCCTGGCGGCGGCCTGACCGAAGCGGTGGACCGGGTACGGCGCCGGCCCGCCCAGGGGCCGGGATGCCGCGGCGGGCCGGGAAGCCGGGGCGGATGGGGCCGCGGCGACACGGTCCGGCAAGGCAACGGTCGCGCCGGGCATTGCGCGGCACTACATGTCAGGCTGATACAACCTGACCGGATGGCCGCTCCCGCTGCCATCCCCGCCGAGGAAACCGCATGTCCGACGCCGTCCGCCTCACCCGCCTGCCCAGTGGCCTGACCGTCGTCTCCGAGACCATGCCGCGGGTCGAGACCGTCTCCATCGGCGCCTATGTCGCCGCCGGCACGCGGCACGAGACCGCCGCCGAGAACGGCGTGTCCCACTTCCTGGAGCACATGGCCTTCAAGGGCACCGCCCGCCGCAGCGCCGCCGACATCGCGCGCGAGATCGAGAATGTGGGCGGCCACCTGAACGCCTACACCAGCCGCGAGAACACCGCCTACTACTGCAAGGTGCTGAAGGAGGATGTCGGGCTGGCCGCCGACATCATCGGCGACATCCTGACGCATTCCACCTTCATCCCCGAAGAATTGGAGCGCGAGCGCGGCGTCATCCTGCAGGAGATCGGCCAGGCGAACGACACGCCGGACGACATCATCTTCGACCATTTCCAGCTGACCGCCTTCCCCGGCCAGCCCATGGGCCGCCCCACCCTGGGCACCGAGGAGGTGATCCAGGGCATGCCGCGCGACGCGCTGGTCAACTACATGCGCCAGCATTATGGGCCGGAGCGCATGGTGATCGCCGCCGCCGGCGCGGTGGAGCACGACACCGTCGTGGACCTGGCCCGCCGCCACTTCGCCGACCTGCCGACCGTGGCGCCGCAGCCGCCCGAGGCCGCCCGCTACCAGGGCGGCGAGTTCCGCGAGGAGCGGGATCTCGACCAGGTGCATATCGTCCTCGGCTTCCCCGCCACCGGCTACAAGGACAAGCTGCACTACCCGACCCTGCTGCTTTCCACATTGCTGGGCGGCGGCATGTCGTCCCGCCTGTTCCAGGAGATCCGGGAGAAGCGCGGCCTGGTCTATTCCATCTACTCCTTCGCGCATCCCTTCCAGGATGGCGGGCTCTTCGCGGTCTATGCGGGAACGGGAGAGAAGGAGGCGGAGGAGCTGGTTCCCGTCACGCTCGAGGAGCTGCGCAAGGTGCAGACCGACGTGACGCAGGACGAGCTGGACCGCGCCAAGGCGCAGTTCCGCGCCTCCCTCCTCATGTCGCTGGAAAGCACCGGCAGCCGCACCGAACAGCTGGCGCGCCAGCTGCAGGTGCATGGCCGCATCATCCCGGTGGAGGAGACCAAGGCGCGCATCGCCGCGGTGACGGTGGAGGATGTGCAGGAAGCGGCGCGGGCGGCGTTCCGCTCGGCGCCGACGCTGGCCGCGCTCGGGCCCGCGGGCAAGGTGCCCGGGCTGCCGGCGATCGCCGAGAAACTCGCCGCGTGACGAAGGGGGGCCTTGCCCCCCTTCGATACCCCCCACCAGGGGTCAGGCGACCCCTGGACCGGCCCGAGTCTGGAAGACACCATGTCCCACGCAGATACGCTTCAGGATCTGGTCGCCGCCGCGAAGCGGGCGGGCGCCGATGCCGCCGACGCCATCCTGGTCAGCAACGCCTCGCTCTCCGTCGCCCGCCGGCTCGGCAATATCGAGCAGCTCGAACGCGCGGAGGGCTTCGACCTCGGCCTGCGCGTGTTCGTCGGCCAGCGCCAGGCGATCGTCTCCTCCACCGATCCCTCGCCCAAGGGCTTCGCCGCGCTGGCGGAACGCGCGGTCGCCATGGCCCGCGTGGTGCCGGAGGATCCCTTCGCCGGCCTGCCCGATGCGCCGGACGGGCTGACCACGGTCGATCTCGACCTCGCGGATACCGAGGAGCCGCGCGCCGACCTGCTGATCGCCCGTGCCGCGGCGGCCGAGGACGCGGCGCTGGCCGTCGCCGGGGTCAACAATTCGGAGGGCGCCGAGGCCGGCTGGGGCCGCTACGCCATCGCGCTGGCCGCCAGCAATGGCTTCGTCGGCGAATATGTCCGCACCAGCCACAGCATCTCCGTCACCGCCCTGGCGGGCCAGGGCACGGGGATGGAGCGGGACTACGACTATTCCTCCACCGTCCATCTCGCGGATCTCGAGGATGCGGCCATGCTCGGCCGCCGCGCCGGGGAGAAGGCGGTGGCGCGGCTGAACCCGCGCCGGCCGAAGACCGCGCGCCTGCCCGTGGTGTACGACCCGCGCGTCGCGTCCTCCCTGCTCGGGCATCTGGCGGGCGCCATCAACGGCGCCGCGGTCGCGCGCGGCACGTCCTTCCTGCGGGACCGCCTTGGCCAGCGCGTCATGGCGGCGGGGCTGACGGTGGTGGACGACCCGACGCGGCGCCGCGGGTTGCGCAGCCGCCCCTTCGACGGGGAGGGGATGCAGGGCACCCGCCGCGCGATCGTCGAGGACGGGATCCTCACCACCTGGGTGCTGGACTGGCGCAGCGCCCGGCAGCTCGGCATGGCCAGCACCGGCCATGCCAGCCGCGGCACCGGCGGCCCGCCCAGCCCGTCCACGACCAATCTCTGGCTGGAGCCTGGCAAGGTGTCGCCGACGGCGCTGATGGCCGATATCCGCGAAGGCCTCTATGTGACCGAGCTGATCGGCATGGGCGTCAACGGCGTGACCGGCGACTACAGCCGCGGCGCCGCCGGCTTCATGATCCGCGACGGCGCGCTGGCCGAGCCGGTCAGCGAGATCACCATCGCCGGCAATGTGAAGGACATGCTGCTGGAGCTGACGCCGGCGGATGACCTGGAATTCCGCCGCGGCACCGACAGCCCGACGATCCGCGTCGAAGGCCTGACCCTGGCCGGCGCGTAGGACTCAGGCCGGTCCAGGGGTCGCCTGACCCCTGGTGGGGGGTGCCGGGGGGCGACGCCCCCCTCGATCCGCGGTCACGCCCTCCAGGCGGCTTCCGTCGCCAGCGCGCAGGCCTCGATCGCATCCGGCGTCCGCTGCAGCATCCCGTCGGCCTCGTCGAAGCCGGAGTGGTTGGACAGGAGCGCCGTCACGGTCTGCCGCGCCGCCGCGTCCTTCGCCGGGCGGGTGCCGGCGATGTCGCTTGCGATCCGCGGCGCATGCGGTCCGGCCGCCGGCCGGAACTGAAGGACGTGCCGCCCGACAGCCTGCTGCGATGGATCCGCCCGTCCTCCCGCAGGTCGAACAGCAGGGAGAGGGTGCCGGGGCTGTGGCCCGGCATGGCCAGCGCCGCCGCCGCCGTGTCGCCCAGGCGGAGGATGCCGCCGTCGCCCACCACGATCTCGCGCTGCGGCGGGCACCCCGTGGCGGCACGTCAAACTCCAGGCCGGTCTCCAGCATGGTCCAGTCCCGGCCGCTCATCGCCATCTGCGCACCGTGCCGCCGCTTGAGGAAGGCGGCGCCGCCAGAGTGGTCGCCATGACCATGGGTGACGAGAATTCGCTTCACCTGCGCGGGGTCGAGGTCGAGGCGGCGCAGCCGCGCGCGAGCCGGCCGCGCCAGGTCCGCGAGACGGCGTCGGCGCGAAGATCGGCGCGCGGGCGGCGGTTGGCGAAGCGCCTGGCGGCATTGCCTCTCCCGCGGGCGAGGCGGCGGCGGTGCCACGCCGCCTCCAACCCGGATTCCGCCGCGGCGCGGCGGGGCACTCCGCCCGCCGTTGCAAGCGCGTGATGCGCGCGGGCGTGAGACGGCGCCGGCCGCCGATATCCTACCCTGCCGCCTCCGCCGGCCGGTATCGCGCCGCGCCGGCGGGGCCTGCAGGCCGGCTGCGCCCGATGGGGGCCGCGCAGCCCGTGCCTGCCATGGCCTGCCTTGCCTCGTCACGCGCCCGGCCAAGCGACGCCGGCCGCCGCCTGCAGAGTTCCGGGGGGACCGCGCCATCCGTATCCATGCGCTCGACTCGCTTCGCGGGATCGCCGCCCTGTCGGTCGTCCTCTATCACTGCCTGCTGGTCTGGCCGTCGCTGCATGCGACGCTGGCTGACCACGGCGTGCCCTTCTTCCACACGGCGCAGGATCCGCTGGCCGTCGCGCTGCTGACCATCCCGCCGCCCAGCCTGCTCTGGGCCGGGCGGGAAGCGGTGCTGCTGTTCTTCGTGTTGAGCGGCTTCGTGCTGGCCCAGTCCTTCCTGCGCGGGCCGCAGCCCTGGCTGCCCTTCATCCTGCGCCGCGCCTGCCGCCTGCTGCTGCCCTGCCTGGCGGTGACGCTGCCGGTGGCGCTGCTGGTGGCGCTGGCCGACCCCTCGCCGCAGCCGGGCTGGAGCGTCTGGGTCACCGGCCATTGGGCGGAGGCGCCGACGCTCGGCCAGCTGACATCGCATGCGCTGCTGCTGGCGCAGCCCTACGACCTCAACAGCCCGCTCTGGTCGCTGCACTACGAATGGCGCATCTCCCTGGCCTTCCCGCTGCTGGTGCTGCTGGGGGCGACGGGGCCGGGGCGCGCCATGCTGGCCAGCCTGGCCGGCATGGCGCTGGCGGCGGCCGAGATGCGGCTGCTGGGCAGCGACTGGCTGTCCTCCCTGTTCTTCCTGCCGCATTTCATGCTTGGGGTGCTGCTGGCGCAGGCCGGGCCCGCCCTGCCCGCCCGCCTCGCCGCCCTGCCGCCGCGCGGCCGCGCCGGGCTCTGGCTGCTCTGCTACCTGCTGCTCACCTACCGCTGGCTGGGGCCCGGCCCGGCGCTGCTGCTGGACCTGCTGAACGGGCTGGGCGCGGCGCTGCTGATCCTGCTCGTCCTGGCCTCCCGCCGGGTGCAGGCGATGCTGGGCTGGGCGCCGCTTGCCTGGCTGGGTGCGACGTCCTTCAGCCTGTATCTGGTGCATGTGCCGGTGATCCTGGCCGTGCTGCACCTGGCGCCGCCGGCGATGCCGCTGGTGGCGCAGCTCATTGCCGCCATCGGCTTGTCGCTGCTGCTGGCCTGGGCGCTGTTCCATGCGGTGGAGCGGCCGTCCATGCGGCTGGGCCGCGCCCTGGCGGCGCGGGTGGAGGCTTAGGGCAGATCCCGCTCGGGTGGACTCACCTGAGCGGGTGAAGATGCTCGTCGATTCAAATGACCGGAGCGGTTGCCGTGAGCCATGGCGAACGGAAACCGCGCCAGGAGTTCGCCCGGGGCGGGCGGATCGGGGCCTGGCCTGCCGGCGCCCCGCCGGGGACGCCGCGCCCAAGCGCCCCCCCGCAAGGGTCCCCCACGGGCGCCCGCGGCCTGCACCTGGACGCCGCCGCCGGAACCCGGCATGCCGCCGCCCAGTTGGGACAGCCCCGGGACACGGGGGGAATGGGGGTGCCATGGCCGTCAAGGACTGGCGCAAGTCGCGCGAGCAGATGGAGCGGGAGGCGATCGCCGCCCTGGCCGAGCTGGTGGCCGACGAGGATGGCGCGCTGCCGCCGGAGGAACTGGCGACGCTGACGATCCTCACCGCCCATCAGGTGCCGGAATTGGTGGCGATGGGCGCCTTCGCCGAGGGCGAGCTGGACGACGCGGCGCTGGCGGCGATGGCGGTGGTGGTGGACATCGCCGCCGGCTGGGACGACGAGGCGGAGGCGGTGGCCGAGTATGTCGCCGAGCTGGACGAGCACGACATCCTGCGCCTGCGCCGCAACGCCCGGGTCTGGGCGGCCGCGGTCTGGGGACAGATGGTCCCGCTGAGCGAGGCGGAGAAGCTGACCACGCTGGATGCGCTGCGCCACGGGGATTGAGGGCCTGGCGGCGCGATCCGGCCGGCAAGCGGGCCTTGCCGGCATCCCGGCCGGGTCCTCCGGAGCGGATCGCGGAACGGCGCGAGCGCCGTGGAGCGTGAAGCCGCCCCTCTGTCCAAGGTCCGGATCGCGGAGCGGCGCGAGCGCCGGGGAGCGTGACCTCGTCCCTCGCTCGACGGCGCGGCGCGGCTTGGCTGTTCGATGATCGCGCAGGCCGCCCCGGTCCGGCCGGGGAAGGGGCTGGACGCGGCGCCGCGCCCAACTCCCCCCGGCGGCACCGCTCAGAGCAGCGGGTCGGGCGCGACGAGCTTGGTGAAGGTAAGATCATCGAAACCGAAATAATCGGATGTCGATGAATCATGGTCGTTCGACGCGAACTCGATCCGGCGGGCGCCGGCGAAGGTCCCCTGCGCGCTGCCGTCGTCGAAATGGATCAAGGACAGCAGGTCCCGGTCCACCACGAAGGCCTTGCTGCCGATGGCATGCGTGCCGGCGACATCCGAGAAGGCCGTCACCGTGATGGTGAGCCCGTCCCGGAAGGCGGCGCTGAAGGCGGCGGCGTTCAGGGTGAAGGCGGCGTCGGAGGTGAAGGAGAGCGCGGTCCCGGCCGGCGAGGCATAGCCGTCCACCTCGAACCCGCCGGCCTCGGCGATGAAGCCGATGCTGCTGCCGGAGGCGGCGGTGTAGCCGGAGCCGGCGGCATAAACCGATTGCGGCCCGACATTCACCGCCCCCGCCTGGTTCCAGTGGAAGCCGCCATAGTCCACCACCTTGGTCTCGGCACCCGGGGCCAGGCCGAAGGCTTCGAAATCCAGCGTGGTCGTCACCGCCACCGGCCTGGGCGGCGGATCGAGCGCGATGACCCTGGTCGGCGAGACGGTGAAGGTCGTGCCCTCGGCCGAGAAGCCGAGGGGCGTGGATCCGACCGGGCCGAGGAGGGTGTTCTCGCCGATCGAGAGGTTGCGCAGCACCCCCGTGGTCGACTGCACGCCGACGCCGAAATAGACATAATTGCCCAGCGGCGAGAGCAGCGGGCCGAAGGCGGTGCCGATATCCTGGCCGAGCGCGTCGACATCCGCCTGGATCTCCCTGCCGGAGGAGCGGTCGAAGACGGCGATGTCGCCATCCCGGCCGCTCAGCCCCTGCACGACGATCCGGTCGCCGGCCGCGTCGATGCCGAGCGAGAGGATCTGCACGGTCGGGCTGAGCAGGCTGGTGGCGGCCTGGGGCTGAAGCTGGGTGATGCGGCCGGTCGCTAGGTCCTGGACGAAGATGTCCACCAACCCGTCCGTGTCGCCCGGGACGATGCCGTTGGCCACGCTGGTGAAGACCGCCGTCGAGTGGTCCGCCGAGACGGCGGAGAGTTGAAGGCCGGGTATGGCCTTCGGGTTGAAGCTGGACATGCACGCACCTTTCCATGTCGGCCGGGGCGGGACAGGCCGCGCGACCGAGGTTGCCCGCCCCCGGCGGCCTCCGGCACGGGCCGCCTGGGCACGGGTGAGGGCCGCGGCTCGCGCCGCGGGGGCCGTGCGGGGGCTTGCCCCTTCCCGGGGGGGCTTCGGCCGGCGCGGCGCCGCTGCGTCTTCGTGTCCGCAACCTGGGCGGTTACTCGGCTGCGACCTGAAAGCTTCCGGTTGAACGCGGCGCCGGGCGGCCCGGGGCGCGCGCGGCACCGGCGGCGGAAGGCGCATTGCCGGCTCAACGCCGCCGGCGATCCGCGATAGCCTGCCGCCAAACCAGGATGGGGAAGGGGACGGACACATGGGCCAGGTCCAGGGCAAGGTCGCGCTCGTCACCGGCGCGGCGGCCGGCATCGGCGCGGCAATCGCCACGACGCTCGGACGGGAAGGGGCCAGGGTGGTCCTGACGGACCTCGACGATGCGCGTGGGGAGGCGACCGCCGGCGCGATCCGTGCCGCGGGCGGGGACGCGCTTTACCTGCACCAGGACGTGACGGACGAGGCGCGCTGGCAGGACGTCATGGCCGAGATCGAGTCGCGGCATGGCCGGCTGGACGTGCTGGTGGCGAATGCCGGCATCGCCATCATCGCCCCGATCATCGGGATGTCCCTGGCCGACTGGCGGAGGCAGACCGCGGTGAACATCGACGGCGTGTTCCTGTCCGCCAAGCACGGCATCCCGCTGATGCGGAAGCCGGGCGCGGGGAAGCCGGCCTCCGGCGGGTCGATCGTCATGATCTCCTCGGTCGCCGGGCTGCGCGGCTCGGCGGGCCTCGCCGGCTATTCCGCGACCAAGGGCGCGGTGCGGCTCTTCGCCAAGTCGGTCGCGTTGGAATGCGCCGGCGCGCGCGACGGCATCCGCTGCAACAGCATCCATCCCGGCATCATCGAGACCGCGATCTGGGAGAAGATGCCGGCCGGCGCCAACGACGCCCGGCGCAACGCCCCGCTCGACCCGCGGGCGATCGCGGAGGCGACGGTGCCCACCGGCCAGCTCGGCACGCCGCAGGACGTGGCGAATGCGGTGCTCTTCCTCGCCTCCGACGCGTCCTCCTACGTGAACGGGTCGGAGATCGTGGTGGATGCCGGGCTGATGGCCGGGCGGGTGGGGAACCTGGCGGCGCGATAGGGCCGGCGGCCGGGGCGGCGGGTCACCCCGCCGCCATCCCCCGCAGCCCCGCCAGCCCTTGCGCCAGCGCGTCCTGCAGCAGCCAGGCATCGCCGCCCCAGGCGATGATGCGGAAGCCGTCCGCCAGGGCTTGGCGCGCCTCCGCCTCCCCCGTCACCAGCCGCCCCAGTCCCTTGCCGTGCTTCCGCGCGGCGTCGCAGATCCGCCGCGTCGCCGCCCGGAATTCCGGGTGGTCGAACTGCCCGGCGATGCCGAGCGAGGCCGAGAGGTCGTAATGGCCGAGCCAGAGCGCATCCACGCCGTCGAGCGCCGCGATGGCCTCGGCGTTCTCGACGCCCTCGGCGGTCTCGATCATCAGCACCAGCGTGGTGCGGTCATTGGCCGCGGCCAGGGCTTCGGCCGCCGGGGCGGCACGGTAATTGTCATGCGCGATGCGGATGGCGACGCCGCGGCGGCCGAGCGGCGGGTATTTCAGCGCGGCGACCGCGGCCTTCGCGACCTCCAGGCTGCCGACCAGCGGCAGCATCACGCCTTCCGCCCCCACATCGGCGATCCGGGCGATGTCATGCGTCTCGCGCGACGGGATGCGGACCAGGGTGGGGATGCCGCCGGCTTCCAGGAAGCGCAGGCCGGACTTCACCGTCTCCTCCGAGAAGCCGCTATGCTCCATGTCGAGGAAGGCGAAGTCGCAGCCGGCGCCGGCCAGGATATGGCCGATGCCGGGGGTGACGAATTCCACCAGGAAGGTACCGGCAACCAAGTCCCCGGAACGGAACATCCGCTTCAGTGATTTTCCCATGAATTCCTCCCGTTCTGCCGTGGATACTGGCCGGCCCGCAGGCATTTGCGCACCCCTGCATGCCATGCCTAACTGCAGGAGAAGTCCACGGGGGAATGCACCGAACGATGCCGGAAGCGCCGACGCCGACGCGCCCCCTGCCGCCGCCCGACCCGCGGGTGGACTATTCGGTCCCCGTCGGCGACACGGTGAAGACCACCACCTGCTACATGTGCGCCTGCCGCTGCGGCATCCGCGTGCATCTGAAGGATGGCCGGATCCGCTACATCGAGGGCAATCCGGACCATCCGGTCAATCGCGGCGTCATCTGCGGCAAGGGCAGCGCCGGGATCATGACGCAGTATGCGCCGGCGCGGCTGAGCAGCCCGCTGCTGCGCGTCGGCGAACGCGGGGCGGGCGAGTTCAAGGAGATCTCCTGGCCCGAGGCGATGGAGATCGCCACCGGCTGGCTGAAGCATGTGCGGGAGACCGACCCGAAGCGTTTGGCCTTCTTCACCGGCCGCGACCAGAGCCAGTCCCTGACCGGCTTCTGGGCGGCGCAATTCGGCACGCCGAATTTCGCCGCGCATGGCGGCTTCTGCAGCGTGAACATGGCGGCCGGCGGGCTGTACTCGATCGGCGGGTCGTTCTGGGAGTTCGGCGAGCCCGACTGGGACCGCTGCAAATATGTCCTGATGTTCGGCGTGGCCGAGGACCATGACAGCAACCCGATCAAGCTCGGCCTGTCGCGGGTGAAGGCGCGCGGCGCCAAATTCGTCAGCGTGAACCCGGTGCGGACGGGCTATTCCGCCATCGCCGACGAATGGGTCGGCATCCGGCCCGGCACGGACGGGCTGTTCGTGCTGGCGCTGGTGCATGAGCTGCTGCGGGCCGACAAGGTCGATCTCGACTTCCTCGCCCGCTACACCAATGCCGCCTGGCTGGTGGTGCGCAATCCGGGCGGGGCGGATGACGGCCTCTTCGCCCGCGACGAGGCCGGCGCGCCGCTGGCCTGGGACCGCGCCCGCGGCGCCGTGCCGGCGAAGGATGCCGACCTCTCGCCCATGATGGTGGGCGACTACACCCTGCCGGATGGGCGGAGCGCGCGGCCGGTATTCCACCTGCTGGCCGAACGCTACCTCGACCCGCAATACGCGCCGGAGGCCGTCGCGGAGCGCTGCGGGGTGGACGCCGCGCGCATCCGCCGCATCGCCGCCGAGATCGCCGAGGTGGCCTTCGAGCAGGCGATCACGCTGGACCAGCCCTGGACCGATATCTGGGGCCGCACGCATGCGCAGACCGTGGGGCGGCCGGTGGCCTTCCATGCCATGCGCGGGATCAGCGCGCACAGCAACGGCTTCCATTCCTGCCGTGCGCTGCACCTGCTGCAGATGCTGCTGGGCGCCGTGGATACCCCCGGTTCCTGGCGCTACAAGTCGCCTTTCCCGCGGCCGATCCCGCCCGGCCCGCCGCCGGCCGGCAAGGGCGCCAAGCCGAACACGCCGCTGGCCGGCAACATCCTGTCCTTCCCGCAGGGGCCGGACGACCTTCTCGTCCATGACGACGGCTCGCCGATCCGCATCGACAAGGCCTTCTCCTGGGATGCGCCGCTGGCGCTGCACGGGATGATGCACACCGTCATCGGCAATGCCGGCGCCGGCGATCCCTACCCGATCGACACGCTGTTCATGTTCATGGCCAACATGGCCTGGAACAGCGCCATGAACCCGGGCGAGGTCATCCGCATCCTGACCGACAAGCGGGAGGACGGCGACTATGTCATCCCGCATGTCATCTACTCGGATGCCTACTACTCCGAGACGGTGCCCTATGCCGACCTGATCCTGCCGGACACGACCTACCTGGAGCGCTGGGACTGCATCTCGGTGCTCGACCGGCCGATCGGCAGCGCGCATGGCACGGGCGACGCCATCCGCCAGCCCGTCATCACCCCGGACCGCGATGTGCGGCCCTTCCAGGAAGTGCTGATCGAGCTGGGCGCGCGGCTGGGCCTGCCGGCCTTCGTGAAGGAGGATGGCAGCCCGCGCTTCAAGGACTATCCGGACTACATCGTGAACCACCAGCGCGCGCCGGGCATCGGGCCGCTGGCCGGGTTCCGCGGCGCCGACGGCAGCAAGAAGGGCGTGGGCGAGCCGAACCCCGACCAGCTGCAGCGCTACATCGAGAATGGCTGCTTCTGGCGCGACCACCTGCCGCCGGAGCAGCATTGGTACAAGCACGCCAACCAGGCCTATCTGGATGGCAGCAAGGCCATGGGCCTGATCCCCAACACCAACCAGATCGTCCTGCAATTGTGGTCGGAGCCGCTGCAGAAATTCCGCCTGGCCGCCGAGGGCCATGGCGAGCGGCAGCCGCCGGAGCATCTGCGCGAACGGGTCCGGACCTATTGCGACCCGCTGCCGATCTGGTACCCGCCGCTGGAACAGCAGGGTGCCGATCTCGGCCGCTTCGACCTTTCCGCCGTCACCCAGCGGCCGATGGCGATGTACCATTCCTGGGGCTCCATGAATGCCTGGCTGCGGCAGATCCACGGCGCCAACAAGCTTTACATGGCGCGGGAGCGCGCCGGGGCGATGGGCCTCGCCCAGGATGACTGGGTCTGGGTGGAAAGCCGCAACGGCCGGCTGAAATGCCAGGTCTCGCTGATGGAAGGCGTGAACCCGGACACGGTCTGGACCTGGAACGCCATCGGCAAGCGGGCCGGCGCCTGGGGGCTGAGCGAGGACAGCCCGGAAGCCCTGCGCGGCTTCCTGCTGAACCATGTCATCTCCGAATGGTTGCCGGCGCAGGAAGGCTTCCGGTCGGCGAATGCCGATCCCGTCACCGGCCAGGCGGCCTGGTACGATTTGCGCGTGCGCGTCACCAGGGCCGAGGGGCCGGGCGTGACCGAGCCGCATTTCTCCACCTTGCATGACCGTCCGGGCGCGCCGGCCCGGCCCGATGTGCTGAGCTACAGCGTGAAGGCCCGCGCATGACCTGCCTGCCCACGCCCGCGCCGGGCGCGAAGAAGCTCGGCCTCGTCATCGACCTCGACACCTGCGTCGGCTGCCAGGGCTGCGCGACAAGCTGCAAGGAATGGAACGCCTCCGGCCATTCCGCGCCGCTGCCCGACTACAAGCCCTACTCCGCCGGTGCCGAGGGCGTGTGGTTCAACCGCGTCCACAGCTACGAGGCAGGCGAGGGCGCCGAGGGCCGCACCGTGCATTTCCCGCGGTCCTGCCTGCATTGCGAGACGCCGGCCTGCGTCACCGTCTGCCCGACCGGTGCGTCCTACAAGCGCGCCGAGGACGGCATCGTCCTGATCAACCACGACACCTGCATCGGCTGCGGGCTGTGCGCCTGGGCCTGCCCCTATGGCGCGCGGGAGATGGACGAGCAGCAGGGGGTGATGAAGAAATGCACCCTCTGCGTGGACCGCATCTACAACGAGACGATCCCCGAGGCGCAGCGCCAGCCGGCCTGCGTGCTGGCCTGCCCGACCAAGGCGCGGCATTTCGGCGACCTGGGCGACCCGGACAGCGCCGTCAGCCGCCTGGTGGCGGAACGCGGCGGCCAGCCCCTGATGCCGGAACTTGGGTACAAGCCGGTCAACAGCTACCTGCCGCCGCGCCGCCGGCCCGACCCGGCGCCGGTCGAGGATGCGCCGACCCAGATGGACATCAGGAACCCCGTCCTGCGCTGGATGGACCGGGTGCTGAGCCGCTGAAACCGCCCGCGCCGGGGCTTTCCGGCGCGGCGCGACGTGGCATGCTGCGCGCATGAATCCCGCGCCTTCCATCGTCTTCTTCACCACCGCCTCCGGCGCCGGCTATGGCCTGCTGTTCTGGCTGGGGCTGCTGCGGCCGGTCGGGCTATTGCCGGCCGTGCCCGCCTTCGCGCTGCTCTGCCTCGCCGTCGCGCTGGTGCTGATCACCGCCGGCCTCGCCTCCTCCCTGCTGCATCTCGGCAATCCGCAGCGGGCCTGGCGGGCGCTGTCGCAATGGCGCTCCTCCTGGCTGTCGCGGGAAGGCGTGGCGGCCAGCATCACCTATGTGCCGGCGCTGGTCTTCGGCTGGGCGCTCTGGGCCGGCCAGCCCGGCCTCGCCACGCTGGCTGGGCTGCTGGCGGCGGCGGGCGCGGCGGTCACCGTGTGGTGCACCGGGATGATCTACGCGTCCCTGAAGCCCATCCCGCAGTGGCACCACCCGCTGGTGGCGCCGGGCTACGTGTTGCTCTCGGCCTATTCCGGCATGGCGCTGCTGGCCGCCGTCTCGGCGCTGGGCGGCGTGGTCGGCGGCCCGGCGAGCTTCATCGTCACCCTCGGCATCGCCGGGGTGATCCTGAAGCTGGCCTACTGGAACATGATCGACGGGCTGCGCCCGGTGGCGACGGCGGAAAGCGCCACCAGCCTGGGCTTCATCGGCAAGGTCCGCCCGCTGGACCCGCCACATACCGAGACGAACTACCTGCTGCGGGAGATGGGGTTCAGGGTCGCCCGCAAGCATGCATCGGCACTGCGGAAGCTGGCCCTGGCCCTGGCCTTCGGCCTGCCCATCCTGCTGGCCCTGCTGGCCACGCAACTCGGCGGCGGCGTGGCGCTGGCGGCGCTGCTGCTGGCCGCGCTCAGCGCCCTGGGCGGCCTGCTGGTCGAACGCTGGCTGATGTTCGCCGAGGCCACGCACACCGTCACGCTGTACTACCGCGGCGGCTGACGCATCGCGGCCAGGGGCCGCATCGCCCCGCGCCGCAGCCCGCCATGGGCGGGCGCGACGCGGGGCGTGCGGGCTACCAGCGGCGCCAGGATCGCTCGGTCGTCGCGCTCACCGTCAGCAGCGCCAGGCCATAGCCGATCGCGCCGGCGACCAGCAGCGACAGCACCGGCTGCTTCTCCACCACGCGGCCGACCTGCCTGGCAGCGCCCTGCGCGGCGTCCTTCGCCTCGCCATAGACTTCCTGGGCGCGGCCGGCCAGCTCGCGGGCGGTGCCGCTGGCCTGGTGGCCCACGTCGTTCGTCACCTCGCCATAGGCGCGCTGCGCCTTGCCGACGACGCCGCGCGCCGCCCCTTCGATATCATCGGTGTTCATGCGCATCCCCTGTGCGATGTGGCGTCCTGCAGGATCTGGCGGGCGCTCAGCGCCCGGCCACGTCCCGCACCGCGTCCTTCGCCTTGCCGGCGCCGCTCTGCAGCTTGCCCTCGGCCTTGTCCGCCGCGCCTTCCGCCTGGGTCTTGGTGTCGCCGGTCAGCTTGCCGATGCCTTCCTTGATGGCGCCCTTCACCTGCTTGGCAGCGCCTTCGATGCGATCGGAATCCATGAATGCCTCCTGTCCTGGCCCGGCAACCGCGGCGCGGACCATTCCGGTCGCCTGGGCGGCAGGGCCGGCAAGGAACACGCCGGGGATGATCCGGTTGCCGCCGCATCTTTCCGTGACCGCATGCAGGCGGCGGCAACCCGGGCGGGGCATGGCCGCAACGGCGGCCCGGCCGGTCAGCCCGGGCCGATCCCCGTCTCCTCCCGCCGGAGGCGGTCGATCTCCTCGCCATAGCGCCGCAGCAGATGCGCCTCGGTCAGCAGGCCCAGCACCCGCCGCGCCGGCCCGTCCACCACCGCCAGCGCCTCGGCCTCCGCCGCCTCGAACAGCTTCATGGCGTCGCGCGCATTGGTCCCGGGCAGCAGGGCGCTGTTTGCGTGCCGCGCCAGCTCCGCCAGGGTCGCGGTCGCCGGCGCGGCATGCGCTTCCGGCACCGAGACGATGCCGGCATAGCGGCCATCCGCGTCCAGCAGCACCGCCTGGACGGCGCTGCCCAGCGGCACCGCCTTGCGGAAGGCGGCCAGGTCGAGGTCGGCCGGCACGCTCTTCGGGTCCCGCCGCATCATCCGCCCGGCCGTCAGGTCGTTGATCCAGCCGACATCATGCGCGCTGCGGATCGTCTCCCCCCGCAGGTGGAAGCGCCAGGTGGCGAAGGAATAGCCGAACAGCCGCCGCACCGTGAGCCCGGCCACCAGCACCGCCGCCAGCACCAGGCCGGTGACCGCCAGGCTCCCCGTGGTCTCGAGCGCGAGGAAGGTCATGGCCAGCGGCGCGCCGATGACGGCGGCGCCGAAGGCGCTCATTCCCACGATGGACAGGATCAGCGGGTCCGGCCCCGGCGGCACGGCCAGGGCGACCAGGCCGGCGAACAGCTTGCCGCCCAGCGCGCCGATGAGGATGGAGGCGAAGAACAGCCCGCCGCGGAAGCCGCTGGCGACCGAGGCGATGGAGGCCAGCGCCTTCACCAGGATCAGCAGCAGCACGAGCCGCGCCGGCGTTTCCGTCACGAAGGCCAGGTGCAGCGCGCCATGGCCGGCCGACATCGCCACGGTGGAGACGGTGGCGAGGATGCCGACGCAGAGCCCGCCCAACACCAGCCGTAGCGGCTCCGCCGGCACGGCGCGGGCCAGCAGCCTTTCGGTCGCCGCCACGCCGCGCATCAGCAGGATGGCCGAGAGGCCGCAGAGGACGCCGACCAGCAGCGCCAGCGGATAGAGCTCGTCCTCCACCGCGCCGGGGGAGAGCGTCTCCATCGCATAGGTGCCGGCCTGCAGCGCCCGCGCCACCACCACGGCGGAGACGGCCGAGGCCATCACCGGGAACAGCGCGCCGATGCTGTAGCTGCCGATGACGAGTTCGAAGGCGTAGAAGGCGCCGGTCAGCGGCGCGTCGAAGGCGGCGGCGATGGCGCCGGCGGTGCCGGCGCCGACCAGCACGCGCAGGTCGCCCCGCCGCAGCGCGAAGAACAGGCCGATGCGGGAGGCGAGGCCGCCGCCGGCCTGGGCATAGCCGGCTTCCAGCCCGACCGAGGCCCCGGCGCCGTTCGACAGGATGGTCTGCGCCCCGACCACCGCGGCATCGGTCAGCGACAGGCGGCCGCCATGCAGCGCATTCGCCTCGATGGGATCGACCGGCGGCTTCGGCCGCCGCCGCTTCAGCCAGCGGTTGAAGCCGGCCAGCACCAGCCCGCCCAGCGCCGGCACCAGCACCAGCCGCCAGTCCGGGATGTCCAGCGCGGCGGAGAGCCGGACCTGCGGCCCGATGCCGTAGAGCAGCACGTGCAGCCAATGCGCCGCCGTGCCCATGGCCCAGGCCAGCACGCCGACCAGGGCGCCGATGACGGCGGCCAGGGCGACCACCGCCACCTCGCTGGTGCGGACCAGCGCGCGCAACGCAGCGGCGCGGCTGCGCAGGGCGCGGACGGGGCGGTGGGCCATGCCATGCATCACCCACGGTGCTAGAGCAGATCGTGCCCCGATGACATCATCCGAGCACGCGAGAATGCGCCGCGGCGGCCGGCCGGAGCATCCCGCGTGAGCGAATGTGAACGCGGGATGCCCGAAGGTCGTGGTCCGCGCGCCGGCGCATGGCCCCCGGGGTGCCGGCCCGCCGGCCGGGCTATTCGGCGCGGATGTTGTTGGCCCGCACCACCTCGCCCCAGCGGGCATGGTCGCGCCGCATGATCTCGCCCAGCGCTTCCGGCGTGCCGCCGCCCGGCTCGTCGCCGCGGCTGGTGATGTTCTGCCGGATGGCGGGGTCCTGGCAGGCCTGGTTCACCGCGGCATTGGCGCGCCGGATGACCTCGGGCGGGGTGCCCTTGGGGCCGAACAGCCCGATCCAGGCCAGCACGACGAAATCCTGCACGCCGGATTCGGTGGCGGTCGGAATGTCGGGGAAGGCCGGGATGCGCTGCGCCGTCGTCGCCATCAGGGCCCGCAGCTGGTTCGCCTGCACGAAGGGCGCGACCACGCTGGCGCCGTCCGCCATGATCTGGAAGCGGCCGGCGATGAAGTCCTGCATGGCCGGGCCGCTGCCGCGATAGGGGACATGCGTCATCTCCGGCCCGCCGATGCGGCTGCGGAACAGCTCCATCGTCACATGCGACAGGCTGCCGGAACTGGCCGAGCCATAGTCGACGTCGCCCTTCTTCTCCTTCGCCCAGGCGGCGAACTCGGTCACCGTCCGCGCCGGCACCGACGGGTGCAGGCAGAAGATCAGGCCGCTGGTCAGCATCATCGCGATGGGGTCGAGGTCCAGCGGGTTGAACCGCATGGACGGCATGGTGTGCGGGTTGATGACGATGGGGTTGGCATTGCCGACCAGCAGCGTGTAGCCGTCCGGCCGGGCGCGCAGCACCTGTTCGGTGCCGAGGTTGCCGCCGGCGCCGCCGCGGTTGTCGATGACCACCGGCTGGCCCAGCGCCTGCTGCATGCCGTTCTGCAGCACCCGCGCGGCGAAGTCGGTCTGCCCGCCGGGCGGAAAGCCCACCACCAGCGTCACCGGCCGGGTCGGCCAGGGCGCCTGGCCGAGCGCAGGCGCGGCGAGCGCGCCGCCGGCCAGGGTGAGCGCGGTGCGGCGCGTCAGCGCGCCGCGGAGGGGGATGGTCATCGGCGTTGCCTCCGGCGGGTAGTGCCAGGGGCCGATAGCAGCGCCGCCGCGCCGCGCCCAGCGCCTTCGAGCCGTTCCGGTTCGGCCGATGCGCTCGCGATGGCGGGTGCGGGTGGCTGGCCGCCGCGGCGGCGCCGGTGCAGGCTGCCGGCAAGGACGATCCGGGAGGACACCGCATGACCTTGACCCGCCGCGCGGCCCTGGCCGCGCCCGCCCTGCTGCTGGCCGCGCGGGCGCCGGCGCAGCCGGGCTTCCCCGGCCGCCCCGTCCGCATCGTGGTGCCCTATACCCCCGGCGGCGTGTCCGACATCACCGCCCGGCTGATGGCGGAGCCGCTGGCGGCGGCCTGGGGCCAGGCCGTGCCGGTGGAGAACCGCGCCGGCGCCGATGGCGTGATCGGGACCGAGGCGGTGGCGCGCAGCGCGCCGGATGGCCACACGCTGGCCCTCGTCTCGGTCGGGCATCCGGTCAACGCGGCCTATTACAAGCTGCCCTACGACACGATGCGCGACTTCAGCTTCGTGACGCAGACCACCTCCACCCCCTTGGTCCTGTGCGCCGGCAAGGGGTTCGGGCCGGGCACGGTCGCCGACCTGATCGCGCATGCGAAGAAGAACCCCGGCGTGACCTTCGCCGGCACCGGCGGCGTGGTGCGGCTGGCGCCGGTGCTGTTCGGCCAGCAGACCGGGACGGAACTGACCTATGTGCCCTACCGCGGCAGCACCCAGGCGCATCCGGACCTGATGGCCGGGCGGGTGGACATCATGTTCGACACGGTGCCGGCGGCGCTGCCGCATATCCAGTCCGGCGCGTTGAAGGCGATCGCCACCACCGGCGCGAAGCGGGCGCCGCAACTGCCGGACGTGCCGCTGGTGGCGGAAACGCTGCCGGGCTTCGAGGCCAGCACCTGGGGCATGGTGATCGCGCCGGCGGGGCTGCCGGAGGCACTGCTGGCGAAGCTGAACGCCGATTGCGTCGCGGCGCTGCGACGGCCGGAGGTGGTGGAGAAGCACCGCGTGCTGGGGGCGGAGGTGGTGACATCCTCGCCGGCGGAGATCCGCGGCTTCTGCGAGAGCGAGATGAGGAAATGGGGCGATGCCGCGCGGAAGGCGGGGATCGTGCCGCAATAGCGCCGGCTTGACGCGGCGGGGCAGGCAGGCGGAGGCTTCCCGCAACGACGAAGGGAAGGACACGCCATGCACCGGATGCTGGGCGCCATCGCGGCGCTGGCCCTGCTGACCGCGCCCGCGCCGCGCGCCACGGCGCAGCCGCAGCCGCCGCAATACCAGGTGGACCCCTTCTGGCCGAAGCCGCTGCCGAACCGCTGGGGCATCGGCCAGGCCGCCGGCGTCGCTACCGATGCGCGCGACCATGTCTGGGTGATCCATCGCCCGCGCACCATGACGCGCGACGAGGCCGGCGCGGCGCAGACGCCACCGCTGAGCGAATGCTGCATCCCGGCGCCCTCCGTCGTCGAATTCGACCCGGACGGCAACGTCGTGCAGGCCTGGGGCGGGCCAGGCCACCATCCGAGTTGGCCGGAGAACGAGCACGGGATCTACGTCGATCACCGCGACCGCGTCTGGATCGCCGGCAACGGCAACAACGACCATGTCCTGCTGGCTTTCACCCGCACGGGCCAGTTCATCCGCCAGATCGGCCTCCACCGCGAGACCGGCGGCAGCAACGACACCCAGCGGCTTGGCCGGCCCGCGGATGTCGAGGTCGATCCGGAGACGGACGAGATCTATGTCGCCGACGGCTATGGCAACCGCCGCGTCATCGTCTTCGACAGCAACACCGGCGCCTACAAGCGGCACTGGGGCGCCTATGGCGAGCGGCCGCCGGCCGACGACCCGCTGCCGGCCTACCGCCCCGGCGAATCCGCCGGCACGCCGGCACGTTTCTTCCGCAACCCCGTGCATTGCGTGCGGCTGGCGCGCGACGGGCTGCTCTATGTCTGCGACCGCGCCAATGACCGCATCCAGGTCTTCCGCAAGGACGGGTCCTTCGTGCGGGAATTCGTCGTGGCGCCCGACACGCTGGGCAGCGGGTCCGTCTGGGACATGGATTTCCTGCCGGACCGCGGGCAGAGCGTGCTCTTCGCCGCCGATGGGTCGAACAACGTCATGTGGATGCTGGAGAGGGGCGGCGGCGCGCTGCTCGGCCGCTTCGGGCGCAACGGCCGCAATGCCGGCGAATTCCACTGGGTCCACAACATGGCGGTGGACAGCCGCGGCAACATCTTCACGACGGAGGTCGATACCGGCAAGCGCGTGCAGCGCTTCCGGCTGATGGGCCAGTTCCCGCGGTAGGGACGGGAAGCTTGGGGAGGAAAAGGCATTTCCTCCCCAAACCCCACCTTTGCTTTCCGTGAGTCGGGCGCTGGCCACGCGGCAAGGTCCGACTTACAGAAATGGATGAGGGGCCCGGGGAGAATATCTTCTCCCCGGCCTGTCCTTCCTACAGCGCCGCCGCCACGGTCACCCGCACCGCCAGCGGCTCGACCGGGTGGAAATGCCGGTCGGCGACGCCCGCTGCCGGCTCCCCAGGCAGGCGCGACGTGTAGAAATAGTCGATCTGGCTGGCCTTGGTGTTGAACAGGTTGAAGGCATCGAGTTGCAGCGTGATGCCGCGGTCGAAGCGGTAGCCCAGCCGGGCATTCACCAGCGCGGTGGTGCGCGATGTCTCCTTGCCGTCCTCGGTCAGCGGGCGCGGGCCGAAGACGCGCAGGCGCGTGGCGCCGAACCAGCCCGGCCCCTCGTCCCAGGTGGCGCCGGCGGCCAGCACCAGGCTCGGCGCGCCGGGGATGCGGTTGCCCGCCGGGTCATCCTGCGTGAAGCGCGCCCGCGTCGCCGCCACGTCGAGGTCCAGCGCCAGGGCCGGCGTCGCCTGCCAGCGATTGGTCCATTCGACGCCGAGGCGGCGGCTGGCGCGGCTCGCCTCCGTCGTCCCGGCATCGCCGAGGAAGACGATCTCCGACCCCAGATCCAGCACGAAGAAGGCCAGCCGGCTGTCGAGGCCGGGCAGCGCCCGCGTGGCGATGCCGATCTCCGCCCCCTTGGCGCGGACCAGCAGCGGCACGCGGGTCAGCGGCGTCAGCCGGTCCGCCGGGTCCACGCGGATGGTGGCGCCACGCAGGTCGTTGCTGTGGAAGCCGGTGCCGGCATTGACGAAGAATTCCGTCGCCCACCAGGGCCCCAGCACCAGGCCGATCTTGGGGCTGCCGATCCATTCGCCGGCAGTGCCGGTGTTCGCCGGCGTGTCGCTGCGGACGCGGCCGCCCATCCAATCGGCCCGCAGCCCGCCGGTCAGCCGCAGCCAGTCCGTCGCGCGCACCGTGGTGTCGGTGAAGACCCCGACGCTGTCCTGCGTCACCCGGTCCTCCCGCACGGTGGACAGCGCCTGCCGCGCCACCGTGCGGAACAGGCCGAGCCGGATGTCGTCATGCCGCGTCTGCACGCCGAAGCGCGTCTCGGCCTCCCGCCCCAGCAGCGTCCAGGGCACGGCATGGGAGCCCTCCCCGCCCAGAACCCAGCGGCGGTCGCGCTGGTGGAACTGGTCGCCATTCCCGGGGTCGTCCAGGAAGTAGGTGAAGTTGTTGTAGAGGTCGAGCGTGGAGCGGATGGCATAGGCGCTGACGCGCGTGGTGCCGTACTCGCCGGTGCTGGCCCAGCGGCCGGAAAGGCTGAACCGCTGCGCCCGCCCGCCATCGGTCGGGTCCACCGTGCCGAAGCGGTCGATGATGCCAGCCGAGACGCCGCGCGCCGGCACCTGGTCCGTCGATCTCCAGCGGTTGTTGTAGGCCATGCCGGTCAGCGAGAACCCGTCCAGCGCCGTGCCCTGGCTGTAGCGCAGCACGCCGTTCAGCCGCGTCAGGTCGTCGCCGTTGCGCCAGGGGCCCTGGTAGGTCGCGACCTCCCCGGCCGCCAGCAGCGTGCCGTTGCCCATCGGGCGAGACCCGGCGGCGAGGCCGCGCCAATAGCCGAAGCTGCCGCCCGTGGCCTGCACCACGGCGCGTTCCAGGCTGTCCACCAGGTCCAGCCGCAGCGCGCCGGCCGTCGCGAAGTCACCGTCATCGGCGAAGTACGGGCCCTTGCGCACCCGCAGCCCGCCCAGCAGTTCCGGGATCAGGAAATTCAGGTCGGCATAGCCCTGGCCATGGGCATGGGTGCGCATGTTCAGCGGCATGCCATCCAGGGTGATCGCCAGGTCGGTGCCGTGGTCCAGGTTGAAGCCGCGCAGGAAGAACTGGTTCGCCTTCCCCTCGCCGCTGTGCTGGGTGACGATCAGCCCGGGCGCCGCCTCCAGCGCCTCTCCCACGCGGGCGACCGGGCGTGCGGCCAGTTCGGCGCGCGACACCTGCCGCTCGCTGGCCGCGGCCGCCGGCGGCTCCGCCGCGCCGGTCACGGTGATGACGGGCATCTCCTCCTGCGCCGCCGCCGCCCCGGACAGCAGCAGCACGGCCATCGCCCAGCCGCTCCGCACCGGCCGTCGTCCTCATACCAATCCGCAAAATCCTCACACGGCCGTTGCCGGCGCGCAACCCGCCGGGCAGGCTGCGGCGCCACATCGGGGGACGCCATGCACCGCATCACCATCACCATCGACGAGGAGCTGCTGGCCGTGGTGGACGCGCTGGCCGCCGCCAAGGGCTATGCCAGCCGGTCGGAGGCGATCCGCGACCTGCTGCGCGCCGAGACCGCCCGCACCGCGGCACTGGCGCCGGCGACGCCCTGCGTGGCCACGCTGAGCTATGTCTACGACCACGCGGCGCGCGACCTGGCGCGGCGGCTGGCGGCGGAACACCACGCCCACCACGACCTGTCCATCGCCAGCCTGCATGTGCACCTGGACCATGACAGCTGCCTGGAAGTCGCTGCGCTGCGCGGCCAGGCGGGCGCCGTCAGGCGCTTCGCCGATGCGGTGACGGCCGGGCGCGGCGTGCGGCACCACGCGCTGCACATGGTGCCGGCACGCGTCGAGAATGCCGTGCACGATCATGGCGCGGGGGCGACGAAGCACACCCATATCCACGCGTAGCACCGGGAGAGGGCGCTGCCCTCTCCCGGTCCCTCACCCGCCAGGGGCCGAAAGGCCCTTGGAACCCTCGAGTCAGCGAAGGGGAAGGGCGTACAGCAGCCCGCCCTTGGTCCAGATCTCGTTCGGGCCGCGCTCCAGCCCCACCGGCGTGTCGGGGCCCATGGTGCGGTTGTAGATCTCGCCGTAATTCCCCAGGGCGCGGACGATGTTGAAGGCCCAGGCGCGGTCCAGCTTCAGCGCCTCCCCCAGTTCCGGCGTCACGCCCAGCAGGCGGCGGGTGTTCGGGTTCTGGCTGCTGCGGCGCATCTCCTCGGCATTGGCGCGGGTCACGCCCTGCTCCTCCGCCTCAATCAGCGCATAGGTGTACCAGCGCACCACGTCGAACCATTGCGGATCGTCGCGCCGGACATAGGCACCGTAGGGCTCCTTGCTGAAGCGCTCCGGCAGGATGGTCCAGTCCTTCGGGTTGGGCATGGAGGACCGGGCGCCCGCCAGCTGCGAGGCATCCGTGCCGAAGGCGTCGCACCGGCCGGCGACCAGCGCCGCCACCGCCTGGTCCGTGCGTTCGAACAGCACGGGCTGGAAGCGCTGGTTGATGCTGCGGAAGTAGTCCGCCGTCACCTGCTCATTCGTCGTGCCCTGGATCAGGCAGATGGTCGCGCCCGCCATCTCCGCGGCCTTGGTGATACCGGCATTCGCCTTCACCATGAAGCCGTGGCCATCATAGAAATAGGTCACGGCATGCCGCAGGCCGAGCGTGACGTCGCGCAGCATGGTCTGCGTGCTGGTGCGGAACAGCACGTCCACCTCCCCCGACCCCAGCGCGGTGAAGCGGGTGGAGGAACTCAGCGGCACGAAGCGCACCTTGGACGCATCGTTGAAGATCGCCACCGCCAGGCCGCGGCAGAGATCCACGTCCAGCCCCTGCCAGGCGCCGCGGCTGTCCGGCAGGGCGAAGCCGGCGATGCCGGTATGGATGCCG
This sequence comes from Paracraurococcus ruber, assembly GCF_004353985.1. Classification (GTDB taxonomy): domain Bacteria; phylum Pseudomonadota; class Alphaproteobacteria; order Acetobacterales; family Acetobacteraceae; genus Paracraurococcus; species Paracraurococcus ruber. The sequence continues at coordinate 25,157 of NZ_SMOA01000056.1, forward strand.
CAGACCAGCTGGCCGCGGGCCTTCACCGCTTCCAGCGTCTGCTGCGCCTGCGCGGCGCCGCCGCCCAGCAGCGCGCCGGCCAGCGCCGCCGCGGCCAGCAGGACTCGTCCGAACATGATCCCGGTTCCTTCGTCCAGAAAACGGGACACTGTGCGGGGAAGCGGCCGGGGGTCAATCTCGGTCCGCCGGCGAATCAGGGCGCTGGAACGGCTTCTGCCTGTTTCGTGGGCACGATCCGCCCATCCTCCATCGCGATGATGCGGTCGGCGATGTCCAGGATGCGCGGGTCGTGCGTCACCAGCAGGATCGGCACGCCGCGCCGCTTCGCCAGGTCGCGCAGCAGCCGCACCACCTCCCCACCGGATTGCCGGTCCAGCGCCGCGGTCGGCTCGTCCGCCAGGATCAGCCCGGGGTCGCCGGCCAGCGCCCGCGCGACCGCCACCCGCTGCCGCTGCCCGCCGGAAAGCTGCGCCGGCCGGCTGGCCCCGCGGTCGCTTAGGCCGACGGCCGCCAGCATGGCCGTCGCCCGCTCCAGCCGCGCCCGCTCGGACGTCGCCGGGTCAAGCTCGATCGACATGGCGACATTCTGCTGTGCGGTCAGGAAGCCCAGCAGGTTGTGCTGCTGGAAGATGAAGCCGATGCGCCGGCGCAGCGCCACGCGCTGCCCTTCGGACGCGCCGAGCAGCTCCTCCCCCAGCACGCGGCAGCGCCCTTCCTGCATCGCCCGCAGCGCGCCGATCAGCGTCAGCAGCGTGGTCTTGCCGCTGCCGGATGGGCCGGTCAGCAGCACGATCTCGCCGGGCGCCAGGGTCAGGGCGATGTCGCGCAGCACCGGCCGGCGCAGCTCGCCCTCGCCATAGGCGTAGCCGAGGCCGGCGATCTCGACCGGCGCCGTCATGGCCTGGTCCGCCGCGGCGGCAGCGCCTCCAGCAGCAGGAAGCCGGCGGCCAGCGCCAGGCCGAAGCCGGCCAGCGCGCAGCCCGGCGTGCTGAGCGCCGGGCCGAGGCCGAGCAGCAGCGCCAGGCTGGCGCCAACCCAGGCGAGCTCAAGCACAAGCACCGTCACGGTCGCGCCGCGCGGCACCGGCCCGCCGCGCGCCGCCAGCCAGACCCCGGTGGCCAGCGCCAGCAGCGCCAGGCCGGCCAGGCGCAGCGCCGCCGCCGTGCCGCCGTCCGGCAGCGCTTCCAGCAGCGGCACCGCGAAGGCGGCGAAGACCGCGCCGAAGCCGATGCAGCCGAACAGGAGAGGGGGGATGCGCATCAGAACATGTCCGCCGGGTTGGCGTCCCGCAGCTTGCGCATGGCCAGCAGCCCGGCCGTGGCGCACATGGTGAAGATCATGGCGAAGACGCCCAGCGCGCGCTCCGCATCCATCTCCAGCGGCAGGAAGGTGCCCTTGCCGACGAAGTCGTAGAGCGCGGTGGAGAGCGCGAAGCCGGGCAGGAAGCCGAGCACGGCGAGGATCAGCGCCGCCGACAGCACCGCGCGGCCCAGGTAGAAGTTGGAATAGCCCATCGCCTTCAGCGTGGCGTATTCCTTCAGGTGGCTGGCGATGTCGCTGAACAGGATCTGATAGACGATCACCATCCCGACGATCAGTCCCATGATGCTGCCGAACATGAAGATGAAGCCGATCGGCGTCGCTTCCTCCCAGTAGTCGCGCTCGAACTGCACCAGCTCGCGGCCGTTGAAGACGCGCACGTCGGGCGGCATCACCGCGCGCAGCCGCGCCGCGGCGGCGGCGGGATCGGCGCCGGGCGCCAGCTTGATGGCGACCAGATCCACCTGGCTGACCAGGCGTTCCTTCACCAGCCGGCGGAAATTCGTCTCCGACATCACCACATTGCCGTCGGCGCCGAAGGACGGCCCGATCTCGATCAGCCCGACCACCTCCATTCGCCGGTTCGCCACCTGCGCCTGGAAGGGACCGCGATCGGCCAGCAGCGCCGGCACCGGGCCGAATTCCGGACGCGACCGCAGGTCGAAGGCCATGGTGTCCGGCTGCTTCAGCGCCGGGATCAGCGGCGCCAGGCCGGGAAAGTCCATCACCCCCGCCTCCAGGTCGAAGCCGACCAGCTGGATCGGCCGGCGCGTGCCGTTGACCGGGTTCCGCCAGGTCGCCTGCGCCAGGTAGACGGGCACGGCCTGCGCCACTTCCGGCAGGGCCAGCGCCTGGCTGGCCCGCACCCGCGGCAGCGTCTCCGGCTTGAAGCTCACCACCGTCAGCGGATGCATCAGGTAGAGGTCGGCGCGGAAGCTGGCCAGCAGCGCTGTGGCGCTGTCGAACAGCGCCGACCGGAACCCCAGCTGCATGAAGACCAGCACGCAGGCGAACATCACGCCGGCGATGGCGGAGAACAGCCGCGCCTTCTCCGCCCGCAGCTGCCGCCAGGCCAGCCGCGCCGGCAGCCACAGCGCCGCGGCGGGGTCGATGCGGCGCGGGCTGCGCGCCACCGGCGGGGGCGACGGCTCCCCGGTCAGCTCCGGCGCCCAGGGAAGGTAACCGGGCGTCGCCGCCGGGACCGGCGGATGACGGGCATGCGCGTTCATGGCCGGATCGCCACCTGCACCTGCATGTTGCTGCGTCGCTCCAGCACGGCGCGGCCTTCCTCGCCGAGCGTGAGGCGCACCTCGACCGTCCGTGCATCCACCGCCGCCACCGGGTCGGTGCCGGCCTGGGTGGTACGACGGACCTGCCAGCCGATCTCCCGCAGCGTCGCGGCGAAGCGCCGGCTCTCGCCCGGCACCACCACCTCGGCCTGGGCGCCCGACCGCAGGCGGGGCACGTCGGTCTCGAACACGTCGGCCACGACATCCATGGCGGACAGGTCGGCCAGGTCCAGCAGCCCGTCATTGCCCACCTGGTCGCCGGGGCGGGCATAGATCTTCAGGATGGTGCCGGCGATCGGCGCGGCAACGCGGGACAGGGTGGCATCGGCCTGCGCCTTCAGCAGGGCCGCCTCGGCCGCCGCCAGCTCGGCCTCGGCCACCACCAGGTCCTCCGGCCGCGGCCGCTGCAGGCGCTCGAGCACGGCGATCGCCTCGGCCCGCTCGGCCGCGGCGCGGCTGGCGGCGAAGCGGTTGCGCTCGGCGGCGGCGATGTTGCCGGCGCCGGAGGGCAGCAGCGCCTCGGCCCGCTCCGCCTCCCGCCGCGCGCTCGCCTCGGCCGCCTGCAGCGCCTGGATGCGGGCGCGCTGCGCCTCGATCTCCTCCGGCCGGCCGGCGGCGCGGATGCGGGCGAGGGAGGCGCGGGACTGCGCCACCTGCGCCTCGGCCTGCGCCACCGCGGCATCGCGCTGCACCGCATCGGCGAAGACGGCCAGAAGCTGCCCCGCCTCCACCCGGTCGCCTTCGGCCACCAGCAGGCGGTCCAGCCGCGCCACGTTGAAGCCGCCGGGCTGGTTCAGCTTGCGGATGCGGGACGCCGGCTCCACCCGTCCCAGCGCGCCGACGCCGACCGGCTGGGCCGGCGCGGCCGCCACCGGCGCGGCGCGGTCGGCCGTGCCGTCGCGGGTCCAGAACAGGGCGCCGGCCCCGGCCACGGCCAGGACCAGCCCCGCCAGCAGCAGGGCCCTGCGGCTCATTCGCCCGCCTCGCTCGAAGGGTCGAGCGCGGCGGCGAATTCCGCCTCGTCCAGCGCGTCGCGGGCCATCAGGGTGGCGTCCCAGCCATCCGGGCAGCCGAGCATGGCGGCGATGGCGCCCAGCCAGGCCGGCGGCGCCGGCCCGGCCTGGGTGGCGGCGGCGGCGGCGCCGGCCAGCAGCATCACGCCGGCGGCGGCGAGCAGGACGGGGCCTAGCCGCATGGCGGGGCCACCAGCAGGCGGGAGAGGGCGGCATGCATGTCGTCGCGCTCCTGCTTGGTCGGGGTGTAGAGGCCGAAGATGCGGGCCATGAACAGCCCGTCGCCGGCGGCCATGACGATGCCGCCGACGCCCGGCGCCAGCCCGTCCGTCGCCAGCGTCCGGCGCATCTGCGCGATTACCGCGCGGATCGGGTCCAGCAGGGCGGGGTCGTGGTGGAAGGCGGCCAGGAAGACGGCGGCGGCGCGGTCGCAGCGTTCGTTGATCGCTTCGGGCGCCATCTCGAAGGCCCAGGCCAGCATGGTGCGGGCGACGCGGCCGGGGCCCTCCGGCTGGGACGCGACCATCGCCTCGAAATCCTGCCGCATGAACTCGGCCATGCGGCCGAGCAGGCCGGTGATCAGCGCTTCCTTCGAGGCGAAGTGGTAGAGCAGCCCGCCCTTGGAGACCCCGGCCTCCCGCGCCGCGGCCTCCAGCGTCAGATGGGCGACGCCGCGGGCCCGGACGATCGCCTCGGCGGCATCGAGGATCCGGGTCCGGGCATCATGCGGTGCCGGTGAAGGGGGGGCCGTAGCCTGGGTCGTTGCTGGGCTAGCGCTCATGCCCTCTAACTATACCGGCTGGACGGTATGTCAACCGTCCAGCCGGTACAGAATTGCGAAGGGCCAATGACAAGGCCAGGCCCGATGGTGGCGGATGCCTGGCCCAAGGCACGGCGGGCAACCGCGGCCTGCCCGGCCATGCCAGCCTGTGGGTCGCCCAAGACACTGATCGTGTTGTAGTTTTGGGCTGCGTCGGGTGTCCGTCGCGGACCGGACCGCCCCGGACGTCCCCGCCCCGCGCAGCGTGGCGGCGCGCCGGTTCGCCAGCGCCCAGGCCTGATCGCGGCCCGGGGTGCTCAGGCCGGGCCGGGATGTGTCGGCGGGTCCGGCCAGCGCCGGTGCAGCCAGAGCCATTCCGCCGGCCTCTCCCGGATCCAGTCCGACAGGCGGTCATTGATCGCCTGGGTCAGCGCCCGGATCGCCGCCTGCCGGTCGGGCAGGTCGGGCAGCGGCAGCGGCGGGTCGACCACCAGGCGGAAGCGGCAGGCGCCCAGGCGCTGCACGCGCCCCGGGATGACCGGGCAGCGGAAGCGCAGCGCCAGCTGGGCCGGCGCCGGCGCCGTCATGGCCGGGATGCCCAGCAGCGGCACGGCGATGCCGTCGTTCAGCTTCTGGTCGGCCAGCATGCCCAGGACGCCGCCGCCGGACAGGAAGCGCAGCGCCGCCCGTGCCCCCTGCGCCCCCTTAGGAAAGAGCGGCAGCGGCTCGCCCGCCACCGCCCGCGCCCGCAGCCCGTTCACCAGCGAATCCACGGCGGCGTTGTCGGCCGCCCGGTAGATGCTGCCCATGCGGATGCCGAGGCGGTCCAGGGCAGGGGGCAGGACCTCCCAATTCCCGATATGGCCGCTGAGCAGGATGGCCGGCCCGCCCGCCGCGGCGATGGGCGCCAGGTGCTCCGCGCCCTCGATCTCCCAGTGAAGCGCCGGCAGGTGCGGCAGTTCGGCGATGGTGCGGCCCAGGTTGTCCCACATGCCGCGCAGCACGCGCCGCCGCGCCGCCGCGTCCAGACCCGGCAGGGCGCGGGCCAGGTTGCGCCGCGCGACGGCCGAGACGGGCAGCCAGGGCCCCAGGCTGCGCGCCAGCCAGCCGCCGGCATCGGAGGCGCGCACCGGCCCCAGCGCCCGCGCCAGCGCCAGCAGCAGGTGAACGGCCGCCCGTTCCAGGGCGAATTGCAGGCGGCGCAGGATGGGCCGGCCAGGGTCAGGCGGGCACGGGGACCCGCTGCGCCAGCGGGTCGATCAGCGCCTCGATCGCCGCCGTCTCCTCCCACTCCAGCCGCACCGTCACCACGGTGACGCGGCTGCGGAAGGCGGGCGGGATCCGGACGAAATCCTTGCGGGTGGTGACGGGAATGGCCCGCAGCCGGTCGGCCTCGGCCAGGATGTCGCGCAGCTCCCCCTCGTCATAGGGGTAGTGGTCGGCGAAGGGCAGGCGGCCGGCCAGCACCGCCCCGGCCTCCTGCAATGTCCCGAAGAATTTGCGCGGGTTGGCGATGCCGCAGAAGGCATAGACCGGCTGGCCCGCCAGCAGCTCCGCTTCCGGCCCCGGCACCAGCCGGGCGCGCAGCACTGGCAGCCGCGGCGGCAATTGCGCCAGGGCGCCCGTCTCGTCCTCCCCGATCAGCACGGCGGCGCGGCAGCGGGCGGCGGCGGCGGCCGGGGCTTCCCGCAGCGGCCCGGCCGGGATGACGCGGCCATTGCCGAAGCCGTAGGTGCCGTCGATCACCAGCAGCGACAGGTCCTTCGCCAGGGTCGGGTTCTGCAGCCCGTCATCCATGACGATCGTCTGCGCCCCGCCCTCCACCGCGGCGCGGGCGCCGGCGCCGCGATCGGCCGAGATCCAGGCCGGGCGCTCGGCCGCCAGCAGCAGCGCCTCATCCCCCACCGCCCGGCTGTCATGCCGCGCCGGGTCCACGCGCAACGGGCCCTGCAGCGTGCCGCCATAGCCGCGCAGCAGGAAATGCACGGCGACGCCGCGCTTCGCCAGCCGCTGGCCGAGATCGAGCGCCACCGTCGTCTTGCCGGCGCCGCCGGCCGTGGCGTTGCCGCAGCAGAGGACGGGGACCGGCGCCTGCCAGCCCGGCCGGCGCATCCGCCGCGCGGTGGCGGCGGCATAGATGGCCGCAATGGGGGAGAGGAGGAGGGGCACGGCGCCCCGGCCATCGCCGGTCCAGAACTCGGGGGCTCGGATCACGCCTGGGTCTGTCCTCGCATCGTCATGGCCGGGCGGCGCCGCGGCCTCGCTCCCGGCCGCCGGCCCGGCGGCCGCCGGCAGGTCCGGTCGGCCGCGCCG
>NZ_SMOA01000570.1 GCF_004353985.1 Paracraurococcus ruber
CGGCCGCCCCGGCCAGCGCCGGCGCGCCGTTCCGCGCGGCCGCCAGGCGCGGCTTGCCTTGTCGGCCGAGAGGGGGCCATGCCCGGCCCCAAGGGCATCGCCCGCTGCCCGCCAGGCGAGCCGCGGGTCGTTCGGGTCCGGGGCTGGCCCCGGCCGCTGGCCGGCCGGCATCGTGGCCGCTGGCGGGCCGGCACCCCGGCCAAGGGGGCGGCAAACCTCCCCCGGCGGGCGGCGTTGCTGCGGCTTGCACCGGCCCCGGGAGGGGTCCTTCCGGCAGGCCGGCCGCCCCACGACAAGAAGGCAACGCCGCCCGATGACCACACGACATCGCCTGATGGCCATGACCGCCGCCGCCGCCCTGCTGGGCGCGCCCGCCCTCGCGGTCGCGCAGGGCTCGGCGGGGAGTTCCATGATGCCGCAGACCACCCAGACCGGGTCGCAGGAAGGGCCGCTGGGCGGCAACCCCGCTGCGCGCGGCGGCGCCAATGCCGGCGGCAGCACCGGCCAGCAGGTCCAGGGCAACAATGCCGGCAGCCCGGGCGCCGGCGGCGCCGCCCCGGACCGGCAGACCCCGCCCGGCATGCGGGCGCAGGGCCAGCCCGCCGGCCCGCAAGCGCGCAGCGCCGACAGCCGCGACGGCACCCCGGCGCCGAACCCGCCCAGCCGCGCCAATACCGGCACCGGCAGCCCGGCCGAGGCCGGCAGCGCGTCGCAAGGGGGTGGCCAGGGCAGCGGCCAGGCGGGTGTGCCGGACCGCAGCCGCCAGGGCAGCGCCCAGCAGCCCCCGGCCGGCGCCGAGGCCGCCCGTCCCGGCGATGGCGGCACCACCCTGGCCGCGTTCACGGTGGATGGCGGTGCCCTGCGCAGCGGCCGCCGCGCCAGCAAGCTGATCGGCAGCACCGTCTACAACGAGAACAACGAGAGCGTCGGCGAGGTGGACGACATCCTGATCGTTCCGGGCGGCGCGGGGCCGGTGGCCGTCGTCTCGGTGGGCGGCTTCCTGGGCATCGGCGCCAAGCTGGTGGCCGTGCCCTATGACCGGCTGCAGCCGGCCGGCGGCGGCAACAACCGCTGGACCCTGACCGGCGCGACCAAGGAGAGCCTCGGCAGCCTGCCGACCTTCACCTATGGCAGCACGGGCGAGCGGAAGGGCTGAGCCCCGGCCGGTCGGACCGCCCCATCGGCGGCGCTGAAGGGCCCGCAACCGGAGCCGCCCTTCATCGGGCGAGGGTGGGCGGCGCGGCAAACGATCGCGATTGCCTGCCGCTGCGGCGACGGTCAGGCCGGCCCGGCGCCCGGCGCCCGGCGCCCGGGTTCCGCTGGCCGCGGGGCTGGGCCGAGCGGCC
>NZ_SMOA01000571.1 GCF_004353985.1 Paracraurococcus ruber
GCCCGGCGAGCGGCGGCGGCCCGGCAGGGCAGGCCGCGGCCGCCGCCAGCACCTGCGCCGCGATGTCGGCCCAGCCGCGCAGCCGCACCTCGCGCGCCAGCCGCGCCTCCAGCGCCTGCCGGTGCCCGGCATCGGTCGCCAGCCGCCAGAGCTGCGCCACCAGGTCCGGCTCGCTGTTCGGGGCGAAGAACACCGCGCCGCCGGCGCCGGATTGCCGGAAGGCCGGCAGGTCGGGTGCGAGCACGAGCTTGCCATGCGCCAGGCTCTCGGTCAGCGGCAGGCCCCAGCCCTCGTAGAAGCTGTTCGCCAGGGTGAAGAGGCAGCCGCGGTACAGCGCCTCCAGCACGCCGTCCGGCACCGCCTCCAGCAGGTGGACCTTGGCCTGCAGGATCGGTGCGCGGGCATGCAGGTCCAGCGCCGGCTCCGCCAGCCAGCCGCGCTTGCCGACGCAGACCAGGTCCGGCACCGCCGCCGCGCCGTGCCGCCGCACCAGGGTCAGCCAGGCCTGGAAGACCAGCAGGTGGTTCTTCCGCGATTCGATGGTGCCGACGAACAGGATGAAGGGCCGGCCGCCGCGCAGCGCGACGGGCAGCGGCGCCGGCTCGGTGGCCTCCGGCGACAGCGCTGCGGCGTCCAGCGGCACCACCGTGCAGGGCAGGTCCCGCCCCGGCGCCAGGGCCGAATGCAGCCGCCGGACATCGTCGCGCGTGCAGTCGGAGTTCACCAGCACCGCATCCGCCTGCAGGCAGAGCGCGGCGAACCAGCGGGCGAAGTCGCCGGCGAGGTTGGCATCGCAATGCTCCGGCACCAGCAGCGGGATGCAGTCATGCAGGAAGGGCAGGTAGCGCAGGCCGTGCCGCGCCTTCGCCTCGGCGATGCGGCGGGCATAGCCGGGCAGCCACCAGGAAGTGCCGAGATTGACCAGCACGCTGCCCGGCGCCGGGGCGAGCGGCGGCGCATCCCGCAGCGCCGCCGCCACCGCCTGCCGCGCCGCCAGCCAGGCGGGGTCGCCGGTATCCGCGCCGCTGCGGGCCAGCCCGGCCAGCCGCCCGAAGAGCGCGGCCGGCAGGGGCTTCCAGGCGCCTTCCGCCGCGGCGAAGGCGACGATGCCGGCGTGCTCGCCGGCCTGCCGCAGCGCCTCCTCGATCAGGTTCATCTGCACGCGCTGGATGCCCGTGGGGGCCCGGCTGTGCCGGCCGTAGTCGAGCAGGTCGGAGGCGTCGAAGAGCAGCGTCGCGGTGGCGCTGGCGGGCGCGGCCCACCCGGCCGGCGTCGCTGGCGGGGCAAGGGCGGGCGATGCCGGCCGGCCGGCGGCCGCCTCCGGCGCGAGCGCCATCGCCGGCT
>NZ_SMOA01000572.1 GCF_004353985.1 Paracraurococcus ruber
CCGTCCCATCCGGATGCGCAGGCCCCCCCGGGTGGGGGCTTCCGGCGCGGCGCCGCGCCCCGATGCGGTCCTGGCCGCCGGGGATGCGGCGGCCGGCAGGGGCATCCGGGCGGGCGATCCCGCCCGGACCCGCCCGGGGCGTGGCCCGCGGCAGGCCATCCCGGCCGCGGGCCGCAGGGTCAGGCCCTCAATGCGCCGGGCCGCGGGCGCCGGCCGCCTGGACCTGCAATTGCACCGTCACCTCGCCCGCCCGTTCGAAGCGCAGCGTCACCGGCACCGACTGGCCCTGGACCAGGGGCTGCGCCAGGCCGATCAGCATCAGGTGCAGCCCGCCCGGCTGCAGCGTCACGGTCTGGCCGGCCGGCAGGTCGATGGCCGGGACGGGACGCATGCGCATCACCTCGCCGTCGCGGATATGGGTGTGCAGCTCCGCCACCCGCGCGGCGGGGGTGGCGACGCCGACCAGCCGGTCGGCCACCGCGCCGCGGTTGCTGATGGCGAGGAAGCCGGCCCCCGTGCCGCCCTGCCCGGCGGCGCGGGTCCAGGGATGCGCGACGGCGATGTCCCCGACCTGCTGCGGCGGCGCGTGCTGCGCCAGGGCCGGGGCGGCGGCCAGCGTCAGGCCGAGGAGCAGCAGGGTGCGACGGGTCATGGCGGTCCTCCTCATGGCCGGGTCAGCCGCAGCGCTGGCGCCGGCCGCGCCAGGTCATGCGCATGCTGGCCGGCGGCCGGGCGTTCGGCCCAGTTGTCGGACCTGCCGCCCTCGCAGCCCTGCTGCACCGGCAGGTAGAGCACCCCGCCGGGCTCGTTCGGCGCCTGCAGCATGAGCACGAATTCCTCGTATTGCGTGTCCGGCAGCGGCCCGCCCTCCCAGGTGATGCGGGCCACTTCGTCCTCGATCTCGCGGCCATGCGGGTTGCGGACCGCCTCGGGCAGGCGGCGGCGCTCGATGGTCAGGCGCCAGCCGGGCTTCGGCATGGGCTTCGCCGAGTAGACGCCTTCGGGCAGTTCCAGGCTGATGCGCGTGGTGGCGGCGCCGGCGCAGCCATGCGGCACGCGCAGCGCGGCGCGCACATAGCTGCCGGCCGGCGCGGCGGCGGGGTCCAGGGTGACATGCGCGCGGGGCGCGGCGAGGGGCAGCGCGCAAAGGGCGCCGACGGCCAGCATGGCCGGAATGGGTCGCATGATGTGCTCCAGAGCGTGATCGGTCGGGGCGAGGCGAAGCTCGGTCCCCAGGGTCCGCCTTGGCGGGCGGGGGCGCCGCCCCCGTCCGCGGCCAGGCCGCGCGGCCGCCGGCGGGGCGGCGGATGCCGGCGCGAGGCAGCCTCGCGCCGGT
>NZ_SMOA01000573.1 GCF_004353985.1 Paracraurococcus ruber
CGGGCCGCGGCTTCCCGCGCCCGAGCGACCCCGGGCCGCCACGTCGCGGCGCGTTCCGCTCCGTCACCTGCGGCGCGGCGCGACGGGGCAGGCCGCGGCGTTCGCGCCGCCCGGCGATCCGCTCTAGGCTGGCGGGGTCCAAGGGGCCCTGCGGCCCCGGCGGGGCGAGCCCGAGGGGGGCGCCGCCCCCCGTCCAGGCTCAGCCCCCCGGGAGCGACCGCATGGCGCGCAGGACACCCCCCCCGGGCCGCGGCGGCACGCCCGCCGACCGGCTGACCCGCGCCTGGCTGGACGAGGATGACGACGCCTTCGACGCCCTGGCCGAGGAGTTCATCGCCGCCGGGCGGGACGGCGTGCTGGACGCCGCGCTCCGCAAGCTGGCGGAGAAATACGAGGACGACGCGGTGGCCGAATGCGCCGCCGCGCTGATCGAGGTGGCGGAGGTGGCGCGCGGCGGCCCCGGCTTCGACGAGGCGCAACTGGTCATGCTGCCGGTCTTTCCCGAAGCCGGGCTGCCGGATGCGGCGGCGATCGCCGCCGGCCTGCCCGCCGCCGGGGTGGTGCTGCCGGAGGCGCGGCTGCTGCTCGCCCCCGGCTGGCGGCTGGCGGAGACGATCGCCGATGCCTCGCCGGTGGTGCTGCGGCAGGCGCTGCTGGACATCCTGGCGGGGCGGGACCCGGCCGGGCTGCCGCCCGCCCCGGCCGAGGCGCTGGCCGATCCCGCCGACCTGCCGCCGGCCCTCGCCCTGGTCGGCGCCATCCTCTACGCCGCGCCCCCGCCGGCCGAGGAGGCGGGCGATCCGGATGCGCAGGAGGCCGAGGAGGCGGCGCGGGCGGAAGCCCTGGCGGCCGCCTTCGACCGCTGGGCGGATGCCCTGCCGGAGGCGGTGAGCGCCGGCGCCATGATCCAGCCGCTCTGCCTCCCCTCCCAGTTCGCCGAGCAGATGGGCGAGGTGCCGGAGGATGGCGCCGCCGCCGAGCTGATCGACTTCGTCACCATGGCCGTGGAGGAGGCGCGCGGCGAGACGGTGGTCGCCCGCCTCGCCCCGGCGCCGGACGGCCTGGCGGTGTCGCTGCGCACCCGCGGCGGGCGGATGCTGGACGAGCGGGTCTTCCCGGGGGGGCCGGACGGGCTGGACGACGCCCTGGCGCGCCGCATCCTGGCCGAGGTGGCCGAGATCGAGTAGCGCGGCCCGCATGGCCATCGACGGGGCGGGGCGGCCGCATCCGCCCGGCCCCGGGGCCGCCCCGGATGGGCCGCCGGCCGCGCGGCGTCGCGCGGCGGGCCCTCAGCCCGCGACGCTGCCCGGGTCGCAATTGCCGCCGCAGACC
>NZ_SMOA01000574.1 GCF_004353985.1 Paracraurococcus ruber
GGGACTGTCGGCATTTTCGTGTGTTGCCGGTCATGAGGGAAAGGAAGGACCTCCCCCATGGCTCGAAGGAAAGCGCCACATATCGCCGATGAGTTGCTGGACCAGCTACTCTCCGGCACGGACGCGGCGGCCGCCCTGCAGCAGGGTGGGCTGCTCGATGAGCTCAAGAAGGCGCTGGCGGAGCGGGCGCTGAATGCCGAGATGGACCACCATCTCGGCGGCGAGGCGGGTGTCGGGAACAGCCGCAACGGCTATGGCCGCAAGACGGTGCTGACGGAGAGCGGCGGGCGGATCACGCTGGAGGTCCCCCGCGACCGGCAGGGCAGCTTCGACCCGCAGCTGATCGCCAAATACCAGCGGCGCTTCCCCGGCTTCGACGAGAAGATCGTGTCGCTCTACGCCCGCGGGCTCAGCACCCGCGAGATCGCCGGCCATGTGCTGGAGCTGTACGGCGTCGAGGTCTCGCCCGACCTGGTCAGCGCCGTGACGGATGCCGTGTTGGATGAGATCACCACCTGGCAGGCCCGGCCGCTGGAGCCGGTCTACCCGCTGGTCTTCTTCGACGCGCTGCGGGTCAAGATCCGCGACGAGGGGCTGGTCCGCAACAAGGCCGTGCACATCGCGCTCGGCGTCCGGGCCGACGGCACGAAGGAGATCCTCGGCCTCTGGCTCGAGCAGAACGAGGGCGCTAAGTTCTGGCTGCGGGTGCTGAACGAGCTGCGCAACCGCGGCGTGGAGGACATCCTGCTGGCCGTGGTCGACGGCCTGAAGGGCTTTCCCGAGGCGATCGGCGCCGCCTTTCCCGACACCACGGTCCAGACCTGCATTGTCCACCTGCTGCGTCACAGCTTGGACTTCGTCTCCTGGAAAGACCGGCGGCTCGTCGCGGCGGAGCTGAAGGAGATCTACCGCGCCGTCGATCCGGCCGCGGCGGAGGCCGCCCTGGCGGCCTTCGAGGCCGGGCTTTGGGGCCGGAAGTACGCAGCCATCGGGCCGGCCTGGCGGCGTGCCTGGACCGAGGTGGTGCCGTTCTACGCCTTCCCCGACGAGGTCCGTCGCATCTTGTACACCACCAACGCCATCGAGGCCCTGAACGCCAAGCTGCGCAGCGCCGTCCGCAGCCGCGGCCACTTCCCGACCGACGAGGCCGCGCTGAAGCTGCTCTATCTCGTCTTGAACAGGACCGAGCGGGAGTGGAAGATGCCACCCCGCGAATGGGCCATGGCCAAGGCCCAGTTCGCCGTGCTCTTCGGTCAGCGCTTCACCAAAGCCCTGGCCTGACCGTGTCGTTCACTGACCGGCACGCACACGGAATTCCTGACAGTCCC
>NZ_SMOA01000575.1 GCF_004353985.1 Paracraurococcus ruber
GTGCGGGCACCCCGGGCGCCGGAGCGCGCCGGGCGGCCGCCCGTGCGCCGCAGCGGGCCTTGCGGCGGCGCGGCTCAGCCCGGCCGCCAGGCCCGGTGATAGGGATGGCCGGCGCGGATCGCCTGCACGCGGTACCACTGCTCGGCCAGCAGGCCGCGGACCAGGAAATGCGGCCAGGTCAGCGGCCCGAGCGAGAGGCGGTGATCGGCCCGGGCCAGCACCGCCGGGTCCAGCCCCTCCGCTCCGCCGATGGCGAAGGCCAGCGCCCGGCCGGTGTCCTCCCAGCGCGCCGCCAGCGCCGCCAGCGCCTCGCTGGCCGGGGCCTGGCCGCCGAGGTCCAGCGCGACCAGCCAGGCGCCCTCCGGCAGGGCGGCGAGCAGCGCCGCGCCTTCCCGCCGCCGGACCTCCGCGGCGCTGCCGCGGGCTTCCGGCAGTTCGGTCACCGCGAAGGGCGGGCGGAGCCGGGCATTGTAGTGCTCGAACAGCGCCAGTTCCGGCCCTGGCTTCAGCCGGCCGATCAACAGCAGGCGGGGCGGCTTCAAGGCCACCTCCCGGCGCCGTCCGGGCTGGCGGTCATCGCCGCCCGCCCGGCTGGCCGAGACCCGACGGCCGGCACCGGGACCGCCGCGACCGGCGCTTGGCACGGCGCGTCGGCGGCGGCCCGGCACCGCGCACCCCGGGCCCGGATGCGGCAGCGGCCGATGACGCGGAGCAGTCCCCGCCGACCCGCCGCCACCCGGCGCGGGCCGCACCCGGGCGGATGGCGTTCAGGCGGCCCCGTCCGAACGGAGCCGGACGCAGGGAAACCAGCGGTCCCGAGCATGCCGCGCGAGCGATCGCGGCCGCCGCAGGCCCTAGCGCTCGGGCGCTGGGCTCTCCGGGCCCCACATCCGCTCCAGCGCATAGGTTGCCCGCGCCTCGGGCCGGAACAGGTGGATGACCAAGTCGCCGGCATCGATCAGCACCCAGTCGGGCGAGGCCTGGATCTGGTTGCGGCGCAGGCTCATCCCGGCCTTCTCCAGCGCCTCCTCCACATGGACCGCCATGGCCTGAAGCTGCCGCTCCACCTGGCCGGTGGCGATGATCAGGCGGTCGGTGACATCGGACCGGCCGGTGACGTCCAGCACGAGGATGTCCTCGGCCTTGTCGTCCTCGAGGCTGGTACGGGCGGCGGCGACCAGCATCTCCAGCCGGTCGGGCGCGACCTTCGGCTTGCGCGGCCGCTTCGGCGCCGCATCCGGCCCGGCCGCGAAGGCGCGCTTGGCGGCGCTGGCCGGCGCCGGCTTGGTGGCGGCGGGCTTCGCGG
>NZ_SMOA01000576.1 GCF_004353985.1 Paracraurococcus ruber
GCCGCAGCCGCGGCGAAGGCAGGGTCGGCGTGGCGTCCGCGCCACGCGACCGCCCGCCCGGCCTCCCGCCCGGACCAGGGCGCGGACCAGGGCGGCCGCCCTTCGCCCCGGCCCCCGTCGCCGGCCGCATCCGGGTCGCCGGGGCGGCGGCGCCGGGGCCTTCCCCATTATCAGGATCTTGCTTCTGGCCCCGGCGCCTTGTCGCGATGCAACCAAGGTCGGCTTTTCGCCCGGGCGGCCATCATGCTTCGATCCCGCAAGCGCTGCGGCGGCCACCGCCCCGGCGCGGAGACGCTGCATGGTCGCTGATCCCAGCGGGCTGCCCCTGACCGGCCTGCCCGATTTCGACAACGCGCGGTGGCTCGGCCGGCCGCGCCTGCAGGATGTGCACAATCTCGCCGGTGCCGGCGTCCTGCGGCACAGCTTCGATGCCGACCCGGCCCGCTTCGCGGTGGATGTCGACCGGCAGCAGAACCACATCCTGCTCTGGACGATGGGCGCCGCCCCCGGGCGCTACGACATCCGGCTGGATGGGCGGCGCGACGACGGCCCGCTGCAGGGGCTGCGCAACGCCTATCTGCTGCCCGCCGGCACCGCCTCCCGCTTCGAAGGCCCGGCCGGGCCGCAGCACGACATGCTGCACCTGCATGTCACGCCGCCCTGGCTGGACCGGCTGGCGGAGGAGAGCGGCCTGCCCGCCTCCGCCGCCCGGCTGCCCCTGCGCGCCGGGCTGCAGGACCCGGCGCTGGACGCGCTGGTGCGCGCCCTGGTGGCGCAGCGCGCGGCGCATGGCCGCCTCTCCGCCGCCTTCGCCGAGCAATGGGCGGTGCTGGCCATGCTGCGGCTGATGCGGGCGCCGCCGCCCTCGGGCCGCATCGCCCTGGCCGGCTGGCGGCTGCAGCGGGTCTTCGCCCATGTCGAGGCGAACCTCGCCACCGACCTGCCGCTGTCGGACCTGGCGGCGGCCGCCGGCCTGTCGCGCTTCCACTTCGCCCGCGCCTTCCGGGCGGAAACCGGTGAGACGCCGCATGGCTATATCAGCCGCCGCCGCTGCGACCTGGCGAAGCGGCTGATCCTGGCCGGCGGCCTCCCGCTGTCCGAGGTGGCGCTGCGCTGCGGCTTCGCCAGCCAGGCGCATTTCACCCATGCCTTCGCCCGCATCGTCGGCACCACGCCCGGCCGCTGGCGGGCGGACCGCCTGGCCTGATGCCGGTGCCGGACTGGCATGGCCCGCGGCTGGCCGCAGCGCCGGCCGGCCCCCGCGGCGTGGCCCGGCGCCACGGCCGGCCAGGCCGCGGCATCGC
>NZ_SMOA01000577.1 GCF_004353985.1 Paracraurococcus ruber
CCGCCCTCGCTGACCACAGGCCCATCTCCCACCTCAGTGCGTTCGTTCTGATCCATGCTGCATCTCACCATGCCGGTCTCCGGACGGACAAATCGATCTCCAGGGAAACCAGGTGCAGCTCACGCTCCGCTCCTGGGGCACGCTCCGGCAGGCCACTTACCCACAGCCGCTGCTACAATGCGTCAGGGAGCACAAGCCACGGGTGCCGCATTGTGGCAGAGGTTCGCGCTCCCAGACTCGACCGGTAGGCGATTGACAGCACTGGTCCTGGCCCTGGGCATTGGTCCGACAAGAGCGCAAGTCTTTCGGCCTAGGGCTACTTTGGGCGTGACGCCCTCAACCCCACTTCTGGTGGGATCAAGCCGAGAGGAACAATGGAGTTGGCAACGGGCTGGGCGCCAGACGGCGCCGTGCAGGATCAGATCGACGATACGGTCACGGACGGCGTCCTCCGAGCGAGGGCATCGATGCCGATAGGCGTGAGCCAGACGCATTGCGATGGGTGCGGCGAAGAAATTTCGGAAGCGCGACGGCTGGCGATCCGAGGCGTTCGGACGTGCGTACCTTGTCAGTCGGAGCGTGACCGCAAGCCTGTTAGTTTCGGCATAAACCGTCGAGGCAGCAAGGACAGCCAGCTAAAGTAGCGTCGCCGTCCGGCAGACAGCATCGGGTCTAGCCTACGTGCCGGGCGCGATAGCTCTGGTCGTCCAGCGGCCCGCGCCACCTCCAGCGCTGGAGACGCGTAAACAGGCCGGCTGAGTTGTGCCAGAGGTCCAGACAGACACGGGAGTGCCGTCGAGATCGACGCGGATGGATGATCGGGCTCGCGATGCGCGACAGCTTGGGGGCGGAGAACGTGATTTGGTTCGCTGCTTTGATCGGCAGGCGATGGGCGGACTGAATGAAGGACCAGTGCTGCGCCCGAAGATCGTGTTATTTCAATGCGCTAAACCTTGTTGGCAAAATCGGCCAACCCTCCAGGTTCGGAGACTCTCCGGCTTGTCGGAGAGAAAACCCGCCCTGGTTCCGGCCTTGCACCCTCAAGGTCACGGCTGAAACCGGCCGGAAACCTGCGCCTCAGCGCGGTGTCTTGGCCATGAGAAACAGGTTGTGAGGAAACCGACTGGCGCAGCGGTGGGAACCGGGGAATAACCTTCTCTGAGTGTCCATCCGGGAACATGGTGAGTCATCTGAATCGGTTGTGACTGGCGGGTTGCGGCGGGTGGTGCGCGATTTGGCGGGATGTGGACGCCGGAGAACCGCGGTCGGTATGACCGCA
>NZ_SMOA01000578.1 GCF_004353985.1 Paracraurococcus ruber
GGCGCTGCGGGCGGGCCAGGCCGGGCGCGCCGCCGCGGCGCTGCTGGCGCCGGTCTTCCTGCCGGGCGGGGAGCGGAGCGTGGCGCGCCTCGGCGACCTGGGCCCGCTGCCGCAGGCGGCGATCGCCAGCGCCAACATGCAGCAGGCGCTGATGCGGTTGGATTCGACCAATGGCTGGCCGGGCGGCCGCCCGTCCGAGGTCTCGGCCGGCATCGGCAACACCTTCGGCTTCGGCGCGGCGACCAGCCTCGGCTACTGACGGGCCCGGATCCCGGCGCATGCCGGGTTCACCGCGCGCCAGGCTGGCGCGGCGGCTGCGCGCCCGGAGGACGGGCCAGGCCAGTCAGCCGCCATGCGGGCCGGCCAGGGCGGGAAACCGCCCCGGCTGGACCCCCAGCCGCAGCCAGATGACCAGCGAGACGATGTCGAAGACCGGCAGGCCCAGCGCCGCCCGCAGCGCGGCGGCATAGGGCGGCAGGTTGGTGCATTCCAGCACGATGGCGCCGAGATCGGGATGCGCCGCCGCCAGGGCGTGGCCGGCCGCCACCACCTCTGCCGCCGCCGCCGCGGGGTCGAGGTCCGGCGTCTCCTGCCGGACCAGCACGGGGTAGAGCGCCGTGCCGCCCTCGAGCCCGCCGACCGGCGTATCCGCCGGGGCGCCCGCGGCGGCGAGATGGGCGGGGGTGAGCGCGGCGCGGCTAGCGGTCAGCACGCCCACGCGGCGGCCGGGCGGCAGCATGGCCTGGACCCAGGGGATCTGCAGCAGGGCGGAGGTGGCGACGGGCACGCCGAGGGCCGCCTGCAATTCCGCCTGAAACAGCACGAGGAAGCCGCAGGAGGTGGTGATTGCGTCCGCGCCCGTCGCCACCAGCGCCTGGCCGGCGGCGATGAAGTCGGGCAGCAGGCCGCGGCCGCCCTGTTCCACAACCCGGGCCGGGCTGGCGCCGCGGACCACCTGGTAGAGCACCGGGAAGGGCCAGGTGCCGGCATGGCCGATATCGCCGGGGATGCGGGGAAAGCGGGTTTCCAGCATCAGGATCCCGACCGGCGCACCGAAGACGGTGCGGCCGCCAGGGGCGATCGGTCGGGGATGGGGGCGGGCCATGCGCCCAGGGTAGGGCGGATCGCGGCGGGGCGGGAACAGGGCGCCGGCCGGGCCGGCGGCGGCGCTGCGGGTGGGGCGTGGAAAAGGGGCGCAGCGCGCGGGGCGATGTGTCCGGGAGGCGGCGGCCGGCGGCGCCGGTGGGGGGCCGTGCCGCCAGGCCTGCCGGCCGG
>NZ_SMOA01000579.1 GCF_004353985.1 Paracraurococcus ruber
AGCCGCGCGGCCGCCAGACCGGCCCGGGCGCGAGGCCGAGCCGCGCCGCGAGCTCGGGCGGCGGCGCATGCGCCTCCCGGCAGGCGGGGCAGAGCCGGCGGACCAGCCGCTGCGCCAGCACGCCGCGCAGCACCGAGGCGATCAGGTAGTCCGGCAGGCCGAGATCCATCAGCCGGGTGACGGCCGAGGGCGCGTCGTTGGTGTGCAGGGTCGCCAGCACGAGATGGCCGGTCAGCGCCGCCTGCGCCGCCGCCTCGGCCGTCGCGGGGTCGCGGATCTCGCCCACCAGCACCACGTCCGGGTCGTGCCGCAGCATGGCGCGCAGCGCCTCGGCGAAGCCGAAGCCGATCTGCGGCCGCACCTGCACCTGGCTGACGCCGTCCAGCCGGACCTCCACCGGGTCCTCGATGGTCACGACCTTCAGCCGCTGCCGGTCCACCGTGCCGAGCGCGGCATAGAGCGTGGTGGTCTTGCCGCTGCCGGTCGGGCCGGTGACGAGGACGAGGCGGCTGGTCTCGGCCAGCATGGCGCCGACCGCCGCCTGCTCCCCGGCGGTGAAGCCGAGCGCGTCGAAATCCAGCGCGACGGTGCCGCGGTCGAGGATGCGCAGCACCGCGCCCTCGCCGTCCAGCGCCGGGATGATGGACAGGCGCAGGTCGATGTCCCGCCCGCGCACCGCCAGCCGCAGCCTGCCGTCCTGCGGCAGCCGCCGCTCCGCGACATCGAGCCGGGCCATGATCTTGAGCCGGGAGAGCACGCCGGTGCCGAGCGCGGCCGGGACCGCGCCGGCATCCTGCAGCACGCCGTCGATCCGCAGCCGGGTGCGCAGCCCGGTCTCGGTCGCCTCGAGATGGATGTCCGACGCCCCACGCTCCACCGCGTCCAGGATCATGGCGTTGACGTGCCGGATGACCGGCGCCTCGCTCGCCTGGTCGCGCAGCCGGGCGGCATCCTCCGACCCGGTGGCGGCCTCGGGCGCCGCGGCCTCGGCCGGGGCGGCCTGGTCGAGCCGGGCGAGAGCGGCGGCGATGGCCGCCGGATCGGCGACCGCGGGCGCGACGGCGAGGCCGGTGGCGAGGGCGGCGGCCTGGGCGGCGAAGCCGTCCAGCGGATCGGCGAGGGCGAGCAGCAGCGTCCCGCCCTCCGCCCGCACCGGCCAGGCCCGGGCCCGGCGGAGGAAGCGGGGGGCGAGGCGGTCGAGCAGCGGCGGCGCGGCCGGCAGGTCGGCGCGGGCCAGCCGCGGCAGGCCGAGCGCCGCGGCCAGGGCATCGGCC
>NZ_SMOA01000057.1 GCF_004353985.1 Paracraurococcus ruber
GCGGCGCGCCTGCTGGCGGCGCTGCGCCGCCGCGCCCGCGACGGCCGGGTGGCGCTGGTGCTGCTGCACGCGCCGCGGCAGGGGGAGGCGGCGCCGCCCGAGCGCCTGTCCGAGGATGCGCTGCTGCTGCGCGCGCCCTGGCCGGGCCCGTCCTACCAGTGGCACCTGCCGGCGCAGTTCGATTCGCCCGAGGGCTTCGGCTTCGAGCGGCGGATCGCCGCGGCGCTGCGCGACGCCATCGCCGCCTGGCTGCCGGGCTGAGAGGGAGGCCCGGACATGCGAAGGGCCCCGGCGGCAACCGCCGGGGCCCTTCCATTGGTCAGAGGCGTTGCCGCCCCGCGTGGCTCAGGAAGCCGTCCCTGCAGTGGCGGAGACGATGATCCAGGCCGCGGCTGCGGCACCCACCTGAGAACAATGAGACACTGGATCACCTCCTTTCAGTTGTTGACGACTGCCGAGAGGATGGGCCGTCGCCGGCCCGGCTTCAAGACTTGAGTTCGGTGTAGTTGCCGTTCTTCCACACGTAGAACACATAGTCCGGAACGGTCACGTCGCCCTTGCGGTCGAAGCTGATCGGGCCGAGCACGCTCTGCCAGGGGCCGGAGGCCTTGAGCTCGGCGGCGATGCGCCGCGGGTCGACGGCGTTCAGCTTCTTCGCCGCCGCCGCCCAGATCTCGACCGCGGCATAGGTGTAGAGGACATAGCCCTCCGGATCGATGTTCTTCGCCTTGAAGGCCTGCACCACGCGGGCGGCGGTCGGCCGGTTGCGCGGGTCGGAGCTGAAGGTCATCAGCGCGCCTTCGCCGGCGGCGCCGGTGATCTGCCAGAAATCCTTGGTCACCAGGGAATCGCCGCCGATCATGGTGACGTTCATCCCCTGCTCCTTCGACTGGCGCAGGATCAGGCCGGCCTCGGTGTAGTAGCCGCCGATATACATGACATCGACGCCGGCGCCCTTCATGCGCGACACCAGGGCGCTGTAGTCGCGCTCGCCCGGGTTGTAGGCGGTGAACAGCACCTCCTGCAGGCCGCCGGCATTCATGGACTTCTTGGTCTCCTCCGCCAGGCCCTTGCCGTAGGCCTGGTTGTCATGGAGGATCGCGACCTTCTTCCCCTTGAAATTGTCGGCGATGTACTTGCCGGCGACCAGGCCCTGCTGGTCGTCCCGGCCGCAGACGCGGAAGGTGTTCCAGCCGCCCTCGTCGGTGAAGCGCGGGTTGGTGCTGGCCGGGCTCATCTGCAGCACGCCTTCCTCGGCATAGACCTTGGAGGCGGGGATGGAGCTGCCCGAGCAGTAATGGCCGGCGACGAACACCACGCGGCGGCCGGCCAGCTGGTTGGCGACCGACACGGCCTGGCGCGGGTCGCAGGCATCGTCGCCGAGCTCCAGCGCGACCTGCCGGCCGAGCAGCCCGCCGGCGGCGTTCAGGTCCGCCACCGCCTGGGTGGCGCCGACCTTCATCTGGTCCCCCGCCGCGGCGTTGGAGCCGGTGAGCGGCCCGGCGCAGGCGATGCGGATGGGGCCGGTGCCCTGGGCGAAGGCATCGCCGGCGCCGATGACGGCGGGCAGCGCCAGGCCGGACTGGAGGAGCGTCCTGCGGTTGAGCATCCCTGTCTCTCCTTCTTGGTCGGGCCGCCGCTGGGTCCCGGCGCGGCCGCTTGCGGCAGGGTAACGGATGCCGCCGCGTCTTGTCAGCCGTGCCCGCCGCCGAGATAGGCGTCGCGGATCTCCGGCCGGGCCAGCAGGGCGCGGCCGGGGCCTTCCATGGTGATGCGGCCATTCACCAGGACGTAGCCGCGATGCGCCAGCCGCAGCGCCAAGTTGGCGTTCTGCTCCACCAGCAGCACGGTCAGCCCGGTCTCGGCGTTGAGTTTCCGGATCGCGTCGAAGATCTGCTTGACCACCAGCGGCGCGAGGCCGAGCGAGGGCTCGTCCAGCAGCAGCAGCCGCGGCTTCGACATCAGCGCGCGGCCGATGGCCAGCATCTGCTGCTCCCCGCCCGACAGCGTGCCGCCGCGCTGCGACAGCCTTTCCCGCAGCCGGGGGAACAGGGTGAAGGCCTGCTGCATCTGCGGCGCCGGGTCGCCCTGGACGAGCGATTCGGCGCCCATCAGCAGGTTCTCCTGCACCGTCATGCGTGGGAAGATCCGCCGGCCTTCCGGGGACTGGGCGACGCCGCGGCGCATGATGGCATGCGTCGGCTGTCCCGTGATGTCCTCCCCCGCGAGGCGGATGCGCCCCGACCGCGGCTTCGGGTCGCCGCAGATGGTCATCAGCAGGGTGGATTTCCCGGCGCCGTTGGCGCCGATCAGCGTCACGATCTCGCCCTGCCGGACCTGCAGCGAGACATCGGTCAGCGCCTGCACCGCGCCATAGCCGGCCGAGAGGGCCTCGATCTCCAGCATCGCCGGGGCAGTGCCAGGGGGAGGGGCGGGGGCGGGGCCGGGGGCGGCGGCGCTCATGCCACCACCTCCGCTTCCTCGTCCTCGTCGCCCTCGCCGAGATAGGCGGCGATGACCTTCGGGTCGGCGCGGACGGCGGCGGGCGACCCGTCGGCAATCAGCTTGCCATGGTCCAGCACCACCACCTTGTCGCTGATGCGCATCACCACGCCCATGTCGTGCTCGATCAGCAGCAGCGAGGTGCCCTGGCCGCGGATGTCGAGCAGCAGCCGCGACAGCTCATCCGATTCCCGCGGGTTCAGCCCCGCCGCCGGCTCGTCGAGGCAGAGCAGGGAAGGCTCGGTGCACATGGCGCGCGCGATCTCCAGCCGCCGCTGCGCGCCATAGGGCAGGGCGCCGGCCGGGTCGTCCGCGCGCTCCATCAGGTTGGTGGCCGAAAGCCATCGCTTGGCCAGCTCGACCGCCTCACGCTCAGCCCGCGGATAGCCGGAGAGGCCGAGCACGGCGCCGAGACCGAAGCCGGTGGATTTCATCAGCTTGTTGTGCTGCGCCACCAGCAGATTCTCGAGCGCGGTCATGCCGGGGAACAGCCGGATGTTCTGGAAGGTGCGGGCGACGCCGGCCTGGGCGATGCGGTGGCCCGGCAGCGCATGCAGGTCCACTGGCAGCTCCCCCGGCCGGTGCAGCCGGATGGCGCCGCCGGTCGGCCGGTAGAAGCCGGTGATGCAGTTGAACAGCGTGGTCTTGCCGGCGCCGTTCGGGCCGATGACCGCGGTGATCTCGCCGCGGGTGGCGGCGAAGGAGACCTGGCTGACCGCGGTCAGCCCGCCGAAGCGCATGGTCAGCCCGGCGACTTCGAGGATCATGTCCCGGTGCGGCCGATGCCCGCTCATCCGTGGCCCTCTCCCACCAGGTCGCCGCTGATGGCGCGCTTCCGCCCCAGCGCGATGGAGGGCGTGCGGGTGCCGACCAGGCCGCGCGGCCGCAGCACCATGATCACCACCATGGCGCCGCCGAAGACCAGCATCCGCCATTCGTCGAGGCCGCGGAACACCTCGAACCCGCCGATCATGACCAGCGCCGCGATGGCGACGCCGACCTGGCTGCCGAGGCCGCCGAGCACGACGATGGCCAGGATGATGGCGCTTTCGATGAAGGTGAAGCTTTCCGGGCTGATGAAGGCCTGCCGCGTGGCGAAGAAGGCGCCGGCGAAGCCGCCGAACATGGCGCCCAGCGCGAAGGCGGTCAGCTTGGTGGTGGTGATGTTGATGCCGAGCGCCCGGCAGGCGATCTCGTCCTCCCGCAGGGCTTCCCAGGCGCGGCCCAGCGGCTGGCGGCGCAGGCGGATGGTGACCCAGTTGGTCAGCAGGGCGAGGCCGAAGATCAGGTAGTAGAGGAAGATGATGCGGTGGCTGGGGGAGGGTTCCAGCCCGAAGAAGCCGGCGAAGCTGTCCGGGTCGCCCGACATGTTGAAGGGCAGGCCGAAGAAGCTCGGCCGCGGGATGCCGCTGATGCCGTTCGGGCCGCCGGTCAGCTCGGTCCAGTTCAGCAGGACCACGCGGATGATCTCGCCGAATGCGAGGGTGACGATCGCCAGGTAGTCGCCGCGCAGGCGCAGCACCGGGAAGCCCAGCAGCACGCCCCAGAAGGCGGCCAGGATGCCGGCCAGCGGCAGGCAGATCCAAAAGGAGAGGCCGAAATACTGCGCCAGCAGCGCGTAGGAATAGGCGCCGATGGCGTAGAAGGCGACGTAGCCGAGGTCGAGCAGCCCGGCCAGGCCGACCACGATGTTCAGCCCCCAGCCGAGCATGACATAGGTCAGCACCAGGATCCCGATGTCGAGCTCGTAGCGGCCGATGCCGGGCAGCGCCGGCAGCAGCAAAGCGAGCGCGAGCAGCACCGGCGCGACGAAGCGGCCGAGCCGCTGCAGCGCGAGCGTGAAGGGCGTCGGGCCCGTGGTCGCCCGCAGCGCCCGCCGCCCGGCCCAGAGGGTGATGGCCAGCCGCCCCGCGAAGACGATGCCGCAGAGCAGCGCGACCTCCGCCCAGCGGGACCGCAGGATGAGGCCGCCGGCCGGGCCGATATCGGTCCGCAGCCCGACCAGCATGGCGAAGAGGCCGAAGGCGACCGCAGCTGCCAGCGCCGCGTCCCTCAGCGCCTGGGCGGGCGTCATACCTTCTCGACCTCCTGCCGGCCGAGCAGCCCGGTGGGCAGGAAGATCAGCGTCAGCACGAGGATGGAGAAGGCCGCGACATCCTTGTACTGGACGCTGAAATAGGCGGACCAGAAGGTCTCGATCAGGCCGATCAGCAGCCCGCCCAGCACCGCGCCGGGCAGCGACCCGATGCCGCCCAGCACCGCCGCGGTGAAGGCCTTCACCCCCGCCAGGAAGCCGATGTAGAAATCGATCACGCCGTAGCGCAGCAGGTACATGCTGCCCGCCACCGCGGCCAGCGCCGCGCCGATGACGAAGGTCAGGCTGATGGTGCGGTCGGTGTCGATCCCCAGCAGCGACGCCATCTTCCGGTCCTGCTCGCAGGCGCGCATGGCGCGGCCGAGCGGGGTGCGGGTGACCAGCAGGGTGAAGGCCGCCAGCACCCCCAGGGTGAGGGCGATGATCAGCATCTGGATATAGGAGAATTGCACGACGAAGGGCCCGTCGCGCATCACCTCGATCCCGCCGGGCAGCAGGTTCTCGATCGGCTTGGGCCGCGCCCCCTGGCTGACCTGGACGTAGTTCTGCAGCACGATGGAGATGCCGATGGCGCTGATCAGCGGCGCCAGGCGGAAGCTGCCGCGCAGCGGGCGGTAGGCGACCCGCTCCACCGACCAGCCATAGAGCGCGGTGATCACCATCGACACCAGCAGCACCAGCAGGATGGCGGCCGGCCCGTCCATGAGCCCGCCCATCTGCAGCAGCAGCAGGGTAATCAGGGCGATGAAGGCGCCGATCATGAACACGTCGCCATGGGCGAAGTTGATCATGCCGATGATGCCGTAGACCATGGTGTAGCCCACGGCGATCAGGCCGTAGATCATCCCCAGGCTGATCCCGTTGATCAGCTGCTGCATTGCATAGGCCATCGTTTCTCCTGGCCGTGAATTGTCCCTGCGCCGCCCACGCTAGGCCAGTGTGTTGCGGTTGCGAAGGGGGCCTTCCGTCCAGGGGAGTTGCCGGGTCCGCCGCGACGGGGCGATGATGCCGCCACGAACAGGGGAGGAACGCCATGCCCAGCGACACCGGCCTGCCGGCCGATGACGGCCGCCGCGGCCGCCTGCCGCCCATCGCGCCGGAGGCGATGACGGCGGAGCAGAAGCGGGTGGCGGAGGCGATCACCGCCGGCCCGCGCGGCGGGCTGCGCGGGCCCTTCCCGGCCATGCTGCGCAGCCCGGAGGTGGCGGAGCGCTTCCAGAAGCTCGGCGAGTATCTCCGCTTCCAGTCCTCCATCCCCGCCGCGCTGAACGAGCTGGCGATCCTGGTGACCGCGCGGGAATGGTCGGCGCAGTACGAATGGTATGCGCACCACCTGCTGGCGATGAAGGCCGGGCTGCCGGCGGCGATCGCCGAGGCGGTGGCGGAAGGCCGCAAGCCGGACGGGATGGATGCCGACCAGGCGATCGTCTGGCAATTCTGCACGGAGCTGCACCGCACCAAGGCGGTGTCAGATGCCACCTATGCCGCCGCGCGCGACCGCTTCGGCGAGCGCGGCGTGATCGACCTGATGGCGGTCAGCGGCTACTACGTCGCGGTGGCGATGGTGCTGAACGTCGCCCAGGTGCCGCTGCCACCGGGCGTGCCGGAGCCGCTCAGGCCGCTGGCGGACCGCTGAGCCGGCGCAGCAGCCAGAGGCCGCCGAGGGTGACGGCGGCCAGGTGCCCGAAGCCGAGGCCCCAGCCGAGCAGCGCGCGGTCCCCGGCCCAGTCCAGCACCAGGCCGACGCCGAGCGGCCCGAGGAAGGCGCCGGCATAGCCCGCCATGCTGTGCAGCCCCATGGTCGCGCCCCGCATCCCGGGCGCGGCCGCCTGCACCGTGCCGGCGGTGAGCGCCGAGCTGTCGAGATAGATCGCCGCATTCCAGGCCAGCACGGCGGCGGCCGCCAGCCAGAAGGACAGGCCCGCGGTCCAGCCGGCGAGCAGCGAGGCGAGGGCGGCCGCCGCCATCGCCCAGGTCACCACCCGGCGCCGCCCATGCCGTTGCGCCGTCTCGTTACCGGTGACGGAGACGGCGATGCAGGCGAGGCCGATGGCGGTGACGATCACGGTCGGCCCGGGGACCCAGTCGGGCAGTGCCTCCCGCGCCGCCGCGGCGGTGAGGAAGGTGACCGACCAGGCCCGCAGCGCCGCCAATTCCCAGGTATGGACCGTGTAGCCGATGATCCAGCCAAGCGCGGGGCGGTTGCGCAGCACCGGGCGGAAATCCAGCAGCCCCCGCGCCGGGCCGGGTGGCGCGACCGGCGGGCTGGCGGGCAGGGCGCGCAGCGCGATCAGGCAGGCCGCCAGCGCCGCCACCCCGCCGAACAGGAAGGCGGCGCGCGGGCCGGCCAGCGCATCCAGCACGCCCGCCACCAGGAAGGAACAGGCGCCGGCGATGCCGACCCCGGCCGCGTGCCAGGAGACGGCGCGCGACTGCTCCGGCCCCGCGAGCGAGTCCGTGATGGCCTTCAGCCCGGGCATGTAGCAGCCCGCCCAGCCCACCCCCGCCACGGCGCGCAGCAGCATGCCGGCCCAGAAGCCGTCGGCGACGAAGGCGAAGCCGAGATGCGAGAGCGCGGTGCAGCCGGCGCCGATCAGGTAGATGCGCCGCGCCGCGACGCGGTCGGTCAGCGAGACCAGCACCGGCACCGCCGCCACATAGGCGGCGAAGAAGATGCCGATCAGCCAGCCCGCCTCGGTCTTGCTCAGCGACCAGGCGGCGAGATAGGCGGGCAGCAGCGCCGGCAGGTTGAAGGCGCCGATCTGCACCAGCACCTGCGCGGCGATCACGGCCGCGACGCTGCGGCCGGGCGGCAAGGGTCAGTCCCCCAGCCGGTAGAAGCGCTGCGCCGTGCCGGCGAAGAGCATCGCCGTCTCCTCCGCGCCCGCGCCCGCCGCCAGCTTCTTGCAGGCGTTCCAGAAGACGCCGTAGCCGTAGCTGCCCTTGTCCACCGGGAAATTGCTCTCGAACATGCAGCGTCCGGCGCCGAACAGGCCGATCGTGGTCTCGATCCAGGGCTTCCAGGCGGCGGCGAGCTCGTCGGAGGAGGGCGGGTCGGCCTTGTCCTCGAACCCCATGCCGTTGATGCGCATGCCGAGGCCGCCGAGCTTGACGCAGACATTCGGGCAGGTGGCGAGTTCCGCCATCGCCGCGCGCCACCCCCGAAAGACCTCGTCGCGCTGGCCGGCATAGCCGCGTATGCCGAGCGGCCCGCCGACATGGTCCAGCACGATGTTGGTTTCCGGGAAGGCGCGGGCCAGCGCCGTCAGGTCCGGGATCTGCGGGTGGTACAGCCAGGCATCGAAGGACAGGCCGAGCGGCGCAAGCTGGGCGAAGCCGGCGCGGAATTCGTCGCGGAACAGGATGTCCCGCGGCGGGGTATAGGCCGGGTTCATGATCACCGGGTCGGGGTCCCAGGCGGTGATGTGACGGATGCCGCGGAAGCGGCCGCCGCCGGCGCGGATATGCGCCTCCAGCACCTCCCGCGCCGCGGCGCCGATCGTCAGGTCCACATGGCCGACGATGCCCTCGCACACCCGGGTGGGCCCATAGCCGCCGGAGGCGCTCATCGCCGCGACGCCGTTGACGAACTCGGTCTCGCCGACCGGCTTCATCGCCTCCGGCCCGGTGGCGCGGTGCATGGCGCGGCACTGCACGAAAACAGTGCCGACGATGCTGTGGCCCTGGTTGGTGTCGGCCAGCAGGTCCGGCAGCAGGTAGCGCCAGTCCGGCCGGTCCCACAGATGGTGATGCGGATCGACGATCGGCAGGCCGGGCTCCAGCGGTTCCTCGGTGCGGCGGGCCAGCCAGTCCTCCCGCACCGGGAGGTAGTGGATGTTCGCGGCATTGCTCATGCGGGCATTTCCCCGTCCGGACGTTCCCGCGCGGCAGCTTGCCCCCTCTCGCCACCCCGCGCCAGCCGTCGCGCGGAATCGCGCGGCGCGGCGTTCACGCCGCGCCGCGATCCGCTCTATCCTCGAGCCGAGACCAAGGGAGGATGCGATGACCCTGCCGCTGGAGGGCGTGCGCGTGATCGAGGTGGGCCAGGCCCTGGCCGGACCGCTGGCCGGCGCCGTGCTGGCCGATATGGGCGCCGAGGTGATCAAGATCGAGAAGCCCGATGGCGGCGACGATGCCCGCCTCTGGGGCCCGCCCTTCGGCCCGGATGGCGAGACCAGCCTCTATTTCCACAGCCAGAACCGCAACAAGCGGAGCGTGGTGCTGGACCTGAAGTCGCCGGCGGATGTCGAAGCGCTGCACCGGCTGTGCGAGACCGCCGACATCCTGATCCAGAACCTTCGCCCCGGCGTGGTGGACGAGATCGGCATCGGGCCGGAGGCGATGCTGGAGCGGCATCCGCGGCTCGTCTACTGCTCCATCTGGGCCTTCGGCTACCAGGGGCCGATGCGGCTGAACCCCGGCTTCGATCCGCTGCTGCAGGCCTATGGCGGCATGATGAGCATGACCGGACGGCCGGAGGACCCGCCGACCTTCTGCGGCGCCTCGATCAACGACAAGGCCACCGGCCTGTTCTGCACCATCGGCGCGCTGGCCGCGCTGCGCCAGCGCGACCGCACCGGCCGCGGCTGCCTGGTCGATACCTCGCTGTTCGAGACGGCGGTGTTCTGGGTGGAAGGCCAGGTGAACCAGCACCTGGCGACCGGCGACGTGCCGAGGCGCCACGGCACCGGCGCCGCCGTCATCGTGCCCTACCAGGTCTTCGAGACCGCTGATCGCCCCTTCTGCCTGGCCGCCGGCAATGACCGGCTCTGGGCCCGCTGCGCGAAGGTGCTGGGCCATGCGGACTGGGCGACGGACCCACGCTTCGCCCGCGGTCGCGACCGGGTGAAGCACCGCGCCATCCTGGTGCCGATGATCGCCGAGGTGCTGCGGACCAACACCCGGGCGCACTGGATCGCGGCGCTGGAAGCGGCGGGCGTGCCCTGCGCCGCCGTCAACGACATCGGCGAGGTCGCGGCGACGGAGCAATTCGCCGCGGTGGACATTGTGCAGACCCTGCCCGAAAGCGGCGTGCGCGTGGTGGGGCTGCCGATGAGCTTCGACCGCAAGCGGCCCTGGTCGGACCGGCCGGCGCCGACCCTGGGGCAGCATACCGGCGAATACCTGAAGCGCTGACCGGGGCAGGCTTCGCCTCCCCCGAGCCCCCGCCACCCGGGATCCCATCGGCGATGCGCAGCGTCGTCGATGGGATCCGCATTGGCCGAGGGGCCTTTGGAAATCTCGGGTCAGCCGAGCGCCGCAATGAACTCCTGCGGGACGGGCAGGGCGCGCAGCGCGCCGCCCTCCTCGCGGCCCCAGATCCGGACATGCTCGCCCTCCGCCGCCAGCGTGCCATCGGGCAGGAAGAAGCGGTGCGCCAGGCGGAAGGACTTCCCGCCGCCATAGCCGGCCAGCGCGATCTCCTGCGCCAGCACGTCGCCATGCCGCGCCGGCGCGCGGAAGGCGCAGCGCACATCCACCAGCGGGCAGCCCAGGAAGGCCGGGTCGGCCCGCTGCATCGCCGCGAAATCCACCCCCCGGGCGCGGCAGAACTCGGTGAAGCCTTCGTCCATCCAGCGGATGAAATTCGCATGGAAGACGATGCGCGCCGGATCGCACTCGTTCCAATGGACCAGCAGGCTGCGGCGGAATGGCGTCACATGGCCTCCACCAGCACCGCCATCCCCTGGCCGCCGCCGGCGCAGGCGCCGGCGATGCCGCGCTTCAGCCCGCGCCGGCGCAACTCCATGGCGAGGGAGAGCACGCAGCGCACGCCGGTGGCCGCCAGCGGATGGCCGAAGGCGATGGCGCCGCCATTCACGTTGAAGCGGTCCTGCGGCACGCCCAGCGCCCGCCGCACGCTCTCCGCCTGTGCGCCGAAGGCCTCGTTGATCTCGAACAGGTCGATGTCGCCGATGCCGAGCCCGACCCCGCGCAGCAGCGCCATGGTGGCCGGCACCGGGCCGATGCCCATCACCTCGGCCGGCACGCCCGCGGCGCAGGCCGCCGTCACCCGCGCCAGCGGCGCCGCGCCGCCGCCCTGCGCCGCGCGCGCCGTGGTCACCACCACCGCGGCCGCGCCGTCCACGATGGCGCTGCTGTTGCCGCCGGTCTGCACGCCGCCGAAGACCGGCTTCAGCTTCGCCAGCGCCTCGGGCGGCGTCGGGCGGATATGCGTGTCGGCCGCCACCTGCTCGACCTTGCGCGGCAGGGACAGCTTGCGGGCCTTCAGGCCTGGCCCTTCAAAGACCTGTTCCGTCACCGGCGCGATCTCCTCGGCGAAGCGGCCCGCCGCCACCGCCGCCAGGGCGCGGGCGAAGCTCTCCGCGGCATAGGCATCCGTCTCCTCCCGCGTCACGGCATAGAGCCGCGCCAGGTTCTCCGCCGTGCCGCCCATGGCGGTGGCGCAGCCGGTGTCGAACAGCGCCTCCCACAGGAAATCCTTGAACTCCACCTGGCCCAGCCCGAAGCCGCCGCGGGAGGTGAAGGAGGCGACGGGCGCGCGGCTCATGCTCTCCGTGCCGACGCAGAGCGCCGCCTCCGCCTGGCCCGTGCTGGTGGCGCGGGCGCCCTGGGCAATCGCCTCGAACCCCGTGGTGCAGAGCCGCTGCACGCCATGCGCCGGCCGGTCGTCCCGCATGCCGGCATAGAGCCCGATATGCCGGGCATAGAACAGGCTGTCGAAGCTGGCCTGGATGCAGTTGCCCGCGACGGTCAGGCCGATCCGCGCCGGGTCGATCCCGGCGCGCGCGATCGCCGCCCGCGCCGCATGGATGCCGAGATCGGTCGGCGAGACCAGCGCCAGCGCGCCGTTGAAGTCGACGAAGGGCGTGCGCGCGCCGGCCACCAGCACGGCATCGGCGAAGCGCTCCAGCAGGGCGCCCTCGGCATGGCGGGTCCAGTCGGGCGCGGCGGGGGCGACGGGAGCATTCATGGCGTCAGGACCTCCGGGTCGTTGGTGTCGTTGTACAGCCTCTCGAGCGCCGCGGCGCGGCGGGCGAGGATGGCGCGCGGGTTGAGCGAGCCCTTGTCGGTCACCTCCCCGGCATCGAGCGAGGGCGGCTCCGCCAGCAGCATGGCCCGCGCGACGCGGCGGGAGGAGGCGTCGCCGGCCGCCGCATTCATCGCCCGCAGCGCCGCCAGCACCGCGTCGCGGCCGGCCCCCTCGTTGGGGAAGACGAACAGGCCAAGCTCGTCCCGGTCCGCCCCCACCACCACCACGTCGCGCGCCAGGGTGCCCAGCGCCGCCAGGGCGCGCAGCCGCACCTCCTGCGCATGGATGCGGGTGCCGGACAGCAGCTTGAAATCTTCCGCCAGCCTGCCGTCGAAGCGCAGGCCCCGGTCCGGGTCCGCCGGGTCCAGCCAGGCCACCGCATCGCCGGTGCGCAGGAAGCCGTCCGCGTCGAAGGCGGCCTCGGTCGCCGCCGCGTCGTCCAGATAGAAGGGGAAGACATTGGGGCCGCGCAGCCGCAGCTCCAGCCGGTCCTCCACCGGCAGCAGCCGCAGCTCCACCCCCGGCAGCGGCGTGCCGATGCAGCCCATGGGCGCGTCCATCCGATGCGTGACGATGGCGGCCGGCGCCGTCTCGGTCATCCCCCAGGCGGAGACCACCGGCACCGGCCGCGGCGCATGCCGCGCCGCCAGCGCCTGCCAGCGGCCGTACAGCGCCTCGGGCAGCGCGGCGCCGGCGCTGAACACCAGCCGCAGCCGGGCGAAGAGATGCGCCGCCAGCGCCGCATCCGCCTCCAGCGCCGGCAGCAGCAGGGCATGGCCGCGCGGCACGTCGAAGCGGATGGTCGGCGCCACCTCCCGCAGGTTCGCCAGCGTCGCGTCGAAGGCGCCGGGCATCGGCCGCCCGGCATCGATCCACAGCGTGCCGCCGAAGCGCAGCGCCAGGTTCAGGTTGTGGCTGCCGCCGAAGACATGGCTCCAGGGCAGCCAGTCCAGCAGCTCCGGGGGCGCCTGCGCCAGGAAGGGCCAGGCCTGCAGGATCTGCTGCTGGTTCGCCGCCATCATCCGCTGCGTGGTGACGACGCCCTTCGGCAGGCCGCTGGTGCCGGAAGTGAAGAGGATCTTTGCGGGTGCGTCGGGATCCAGGGCTTCGATGGCGCATGCCACATCCGGTGTCACCGGCACCGCCAGCAGCGCGTCCCAATCGGCCGCGGAGATCGCCTCGACGCCCCGCGCGTCCTCCACCGCCAGGGCGCGGGCGAAGGCCACGGCGTCCTCGGCGAAGACCAGGCCGGGACGCAGGCGCCGCAGGATCTGGCGCAGCTTGCCGAGGTCGGCGCTCTGCAGCGAATAGGGGACGGAGATGGCGGCGCTGGGCACGCCCACCGCCTGCGCCGCCAGCGCCAGCAGCGCATGCCGCACCGAATTGCCGGAGAGGATGGCGAGCGGCCGCTGCGGCCCAAGCCCGCGCGCCAGCAGCGCCGCAGCCAGCGCGCGCACCTGCGCCGCCGCCTCGCCGAAGCCCACGCCCTGCCAGCCGCCATCCGGGCCGCGCTCGCGCAGGAAGGGCCGGTCCGGCGCCGCGGCCTCCCAGTGCCACAGCGCGTCGGTGATGCGCGGCGCATGCGGCTGCAGCGCGTCCCGCGCGCGCAGCCGCCAGCCGCCGCCGGGCAGCGGCCTGCGGTCCATGCGCGGGGGCGCGAAGAGCGGCGCACCCCCGTCCGTATCCTCCCCGGCGGCGGTCATGCGGCGGCAGTGACGCATCCCGCCGCCCGGCCGGCAAGCCCGGCGACGCCGGGGCCGGGGAGCCCGGGCCGCTCAGAAGGCCATCTGCGTCCGCAGGCCGAGGGTGTGGAAGCGGTCGCCGATCTGCTGCGTGCCGGCGGCATTGCGCCGGTCCACGTTCACGATGTTCCAGTCCAGCATGAAGCGCAGGTAATTGGTCGGGTACCAGGACAGGCCCAGCCCGACCACCTCCTGCCGGCCGCCATAGACGCCGCCGGTCGAGGCCTGGGACCGGCCGCGCGTCACCTTGTCGTCCAGGTCGATCAGGCTCCAGCGGGCCATCATCTCCCAGGCGCCCCAGCCGCCATCGGTCACCGGCCGGGCCGGGCTGGGCCGGCCGAAGGCGGCGGAGGAGGTGCTGTAGCGCCGCGTCTCGCCGGTCAGCACATAGGACGCCTCGACATAGCCGCCCTGGAAGGTCAGGTCCGGCCGCGGCGAGCCGGTGGCCTGCGCCTGCTGCACGTTGATCTGGTGGTATTCGCCCTGGAGCATGAAGCTCCGGTAGCGGAGGCCGAGCTCCGGGCCCCAGGTGGCGACGCCGTCGGCGGCCAGGGCGCCGGTATCCACCAGCCGAGTGGAGGCATCGCCGGCCCGCCATTCCGGCCGGTCGCGCAGCCGCAGCGTCTGGCCTTCCGCGGTCGGCGTGCCGGCCTGGCGCCGCAGGTCGAAGGCGTAGGAGCCGGTGAGGCCGAGATGCAGGTCCGCGTCGGCATCGGCATAGGGCCGGCCGGCGACGCGGCCGGCGAAGCCGGTCTGGCCGCTGGTGGTCTGGTTGGTGCTGCTGGCGCCGTAGCTGTCGCCCGTCAGGTAGCCCGAGGCGAACCAGCGGCTGGCCGCCCAGCGTCCGCCGACCGAGGCGCGGCCGTCGCCGGCGGTGATGTTGCGCGCGACTTCCATGATGCTCGGCCGCTCGAGGAACAGGAAGTCGTTCGAGCTCATGGAATCCGCCAGGCCGAAATACGGCTTGTAGTAGCCGACCGTCAGCTGCAGCGGCTTCACCGGCGACCAGTTCAGGTTGGCCTCGTACAGCGTCGCCGTGCCGTCGGGGGAGCCGCCGAATTCCGGCGTCACGTTCAGCAGGAAATCGTCGTACTGGAAGCCGAAGAACAGCCGGCCGCGGCGGAGATTCTGGCCGAACTCGTTCACCCGCGGCGCGCCGGCGGTGCGGTCGCCCTGCAGGGCGCCGCCGATATCGTACTGGATCTGCGCGCCGAGTGAGGCGCGGAAGCGGCCATCCAGGGCGGTGATGGTGGGGCGGTTGCTCTCCAGGCTGAAGCGCACCTGCTCGCGCGGCGGCTCCTGCGTGAGGCGGGCCGGCGCCGCGGGCGGCGGGGTGGTGTCCAGCCGGCGCTGCGCCGCCTGCGCCTCCGCACGGGCCTGCGCCGCATCCTGCTTCGCCGCGCGGGTCTCGGTCTCGCGCGCCTGCATGTCCCGCCGCATCCGCGTCAGCTCGCCCTGCAGGGCGCGGATCTGCCGCTCGATCGCCTCCATCCGCGCGGCATCCTGCGCCCCGGCCGGTGCGGCGACGGCGGCCAGGGCGCCGGCCAGCAGCAGCGCCCGGTAACCGAACGTATAACTGGGCATATGGTGAACTCGCTCCCGTGTTGCGCCGATAGACACCAGCGCCGGCACCGGAAGCGGTAAGACGTTTCCGTGACCTTCCGACCACGAACTCGCAGGGTTTTGTCCCCTGCCGTCAGGTGCTTGCGGGCCCTGGCCCGGGCGGGAGCCGGGGCGCGGAACCCTCCCGCGGCGGCGACGGGCCGCACCGGCCCGGGTCCCGATGGTGGCGTGCTGCGCGCTGTCCGGCCGCCGACCCACGCCGTGCGGGCGGACCCGCAGCGCACCTGCCCCCCTGCCGCGGCCGTGCGTCCCTGCGGCCGGCCGATCTGGCCCGGGACACCGGCTTGTGTCTTCATGCCGGCGCCGGCCCGGGCCATTCGTTGCGGCCTGCGCAGGCATGGGGGACGGGCTGCGCCCGGGCCCCCAGGCCCGCGCCCGCATGCCTTCCGCCCGAGGACGAGGATCGTCGCCCATGGCCGCCCCGATCGTGCTGTTCGACGCCGCGACGGACGAGAGTTTCGACGAGGCGGCCTATCTGCGCGCCAATGCCGATGTGCAGCAGGCGGTCGCGCGCGGCGACTTCGATTCGGGGCGACAGCATTTCGAGGCCTTCGGCCGCCACGAGGGCCGGCGGCAGCGCCACCTGCACGACCTGTCGGCGCTGCGGGCGGCCAAGCTGGACCGGCTGCGGCCGCATCTGCGGCTCGACCTGCCGCATGAGACGCGCGACGGGAAATACGATTTCCTCACGTCGGAATTGCGCGCCGAGACGCGGATCGTCGAGACCGAGAATGTCTCGGAGAACGCCTATGACGCGCCGATGCAGCGTCTGGTGGAGAAGCACCGGGACGGGCTGGTGCTGGATTGCGGCGCCGGCCGCCGCCCGGTCTACTACCCGAACGTGGTCAACTACGAGATCGTCGACTACCCGACCACCGACATCCTCGGCGTCGGGGAGGTGCTGCCCTTCCGCGACGACAGCTTCGACGCCATCTTCTCGGTCGCGGTGCTGGAGCATGTGCGCGACCCCTTCCGCTGCGCGGCGGAGATCGCCCGCGTGCTGAAGCCGGGCGGCGACCTGTTCTGCGCCGTGCCCTTCCTGCAGCCGCTGCACGGCTACCCGCACCACTACTTCAATGCGACGCATCAGGGCATCCGCCGGCTGTTCGAGGACCGGCTGGAGGTCCGCGACGTCACCGTCTTCCCCTCCACCCATCCGGTCATCGCGCTGCACTGGATGCTCGGCAGCTACGCCCAGGGGCTGGCCGGCCGCACCCGGGAGGAATTCCTCGCCATGCGGGTGGCGGATTTCCTGCAGCCCTGGGAGGCGATGGTGGAGCAGCCCTTCGCCACCGAGCTGCCGATGGACAAGCAGCTCGAGCTCGCCTGCGCCACGGTGCTGACCGCGACGAAGCGGTAGCGCCGCCGCGGCCTTCGCCGCCCGGGCGGCGATCGCGCGGCGAGCGGGCCGCCCTGGCTCAGGGCGCCTCGGGGTAGAGGCCGCGCAGCCCCGCTTCCGAGGCCGCGCAGCGGCCGCGTTCGGTGATCAGCCCGCTCACCAGCCGCGCCGGCGTCACGTCGAAGGCCGGGTTGGCGGCCGGGCTGCCCTCGGCGGCGACCCGCACCGTCTCGATCCTCCCATCCGCGGTGCGGCCGGTCAGGTCGGTGACCTCGGCCGCGCCGCGCTCCTCGATCGGGATCTCGGCGACGCCGTCGGCGACGCGCCAGTCGATGGTGGAATGCGGCAGCGCCACCCAGAAGGGCACGCCATTGTCGCGCGCCGCCAGCGCCTTCAGGTAGGTGCCGATCTTGTTGGCGACGTCGCCGGTCCGCGTCACGCGGTCGGTGCCGACGATGCAGATATCCACCTGGCCATGCTGCATCAGGTGGCCGCCGGCATTGTCGGCGACGACGGTGTGGCGCACGCCGTGCTTGCCCAGCTCGAAGGCGGTCAGCGCCGCGCCCTGGTTGCGCGGCCGGGTCTCGTCCACCCAGACATGGATGGGGATGCCCGCGTCATGCGCCTGATAGATCGGCGACAGGGCGGTGCCGTAATCCACCGTGGCCAGCCAGCCGGCATTGCAATGGGTCAGGACGTTGACGGCCTCGCCCGGCTTGCGGGCGGCGATCTCCCGCAGCAGCGGCAGGCCGTTCTCGCCGATGCGGCGGCAGGTCTCGGCATCGTCGTCGGCGATGGCCAGCGCCTCGGCATAGGCGGCGGCCACGCGCTCCGCCGCCGGCAGGTTGTGCAGCCGGGCGCGCATCCGCTCCAGCGCCCAGCGCAGGTTGATGGCGGTCGGGCGCGTCTCGCCCAGCATGGCCACCGCCCGGTCCAGGGCGGCGGTGGAGGCATCCGCCCGCAGCGCCAGCGCCACGCCATAGGCGGCGACGGCGCCGATCAGCGGCGCGCCGCGCACCTGCATGGACCGGATGGCATGCGCCACCTGGTCTTCATCGGTGAGGCGGAGGAGGTCGAGCTGCCAGGGCAGCCTGGTCTGGTCCAGGATGCGGACGGACCAGCCATCCGCATCCACCCAGACGCTGCGATAGGGGGTGCCGTCGATCTTCATGGGTCGCCCTTCATGGGGCGTGATGTGCGGCGCCCCGGACGGCAAGGCAAGCGGGCTGTCACCGCGGCGGGTTTTCGCGCCGGGGTTGCCGGTTCCGCTTGCGCGCGCGGCGCCGGCGGGCGATGCCCCGGGCCGCGGCGCGCCGGCCGGCGGAGTCCCGCCCCGGCAGCCCGGTCCAGCAGCAGAGAGAGTCCCCGCATGAAGATCGCGCCGGCGGCCATCCTCGGCCTCGCCCTCCTCGCCGCCGCCTGTTCCGATTCGGCGGAGGATGCCGCCGCCACGGGCAATGCCGCGGCCAATGCCGCCGGCCTGTCCGGGTCCGCCCTGTCCGGCGGCGCCGGCCGCGGCGGCAGCGCCCGCCCCGGCAGCCAGGAGGACCTGGCCCAGACCGCCGGGGACCGGGTGTATTTCGGCACCGACAGCGCCACGGTGGGCGCCGACCAGCGGCCGACCCTGCAGAAGCAGGCGCAATGGCTGCAGCAGTACCGCCAGGTGCAGGTGGCCGTGGAAGGCCATGCCGATGAGCGCGGGACGCGGGAGTACAACCTGGCGCTCGGCCAGCGGCGGGCCAATGCGGCGCGCGACCTGCTGGTCGGCAACGGCGTGGCCGGGCAGCGGATCCAGACCCTCAGCTACGGCAAGGACCGGCCGGAGGCGCTGGGCTCGGACGAGCAGGCCTGGGCGCAGAACCGCCGGGCGGTGACGGCGGTGCGGTAGGGCCGGGCGGCGCGTGGTCGTCACGTAGCCGTCACGATGGCGCGGGGATGCGGGCCTTGCCCCATCCCCCCGGTCGTCCTAAGGCCGCGCCATCCAGAGCCAGCCGGAGAGCCGCATGTCCGCCATCGTCGACATCATCGCCCGCGAGGTCCTCGACAGCCGCGGCAACCCGACCGTGGAGGCGGAGGTGGTGCTGGACAGCGGCGCGGTGGGGCGGGCCATCGTCCCCTCCGGCGCCTCGACCGGTGCGCATGAGGCGGTGGAGCTGCGCGACGGCGACAAGTCCCGCTTCGCCGGCAAGGGCGTGCTGCAGGCGGTGGCGAATGTGGAGGGCGAGATCTTCGACGCCCTCTCCGGCCTCGACCCCACCGATCAGGTGAAGATCGACGGCATCATGCTCGACCTGGACGGCACGCCGAACAAGGCGCGGCTGGGCGCCAATGCCATCCTGGCGGTGTCCCTGGCCGTGGCGAAGGCCGCCGCCGCCGATCTCGGCCAGCCGCTCTACCGCTATGTCGGCGGCGTCTTCGCCCGCACCCTGCCGGTGCCGATGATGAACATCATCAATGGCGGGAAGCATGCGGACAACCCGATCGACATCCAGGAATTCATGGTCATGCCGGTGGCCGCCGGCACCTGCGCCGATGCGGTGCGGATCGGCGCCGAGGTGTTCGGGGCGCTGAAGAAGGCGCTGCACGACGCCCACCACAACACCAATGTCGGCGACGAGGGCGGCTTCGCCCCCAATATCGGCTCGGCCGACGAGGCGCTGGGCTTCATCGCCAAGGCCTGCGAGGCGGCCGGCCACCGGGTGGGGGAGGACATCGTCTTCGCCCTCGACTGCGCCTCCACCGAGTTCTTCCATGGCGGCAAATACGTGATGGAGGGCGAGGGCAAGACGCTCGACCAGGGCGGGATGGTGGACTACCTGGCGGCGCTCTGCGCCAAGTGGCCGATCATCTCCATCGAGGACGGCATGGCCGAGGATGACTGGGAGGGCTGGAAGGCCCTGACCCAGCGCCTGGGCGGCAAGGTCCAGCTGGTGGGCGACGACCTGTTCGTGACGAACACCGAGCGCCTGCGGCGCGGGATCGAGGGCGGCACCGGCAACTCCATCTTGGTCAAGGTCAACCAGATCGGCACCCTGACCGAGACGCTGGAGGCGGTGGAGACCGCGCACCGCGCCGGCTACACTGCGGTGATGAGCCACCGGTCGGGCGAGACCGAGGACGCCACCATCGCCGACCTGGCCGTGGCCACCAATTGCGGGCAGATCAAGACCGGCTCGCTCAGCCGCTCCGACCGTCTCGCCAAGTACAACCAGCTGATCCGGATCGAGCAGGAGCTGGGCCCGGCCGCGCGCTATGCCGGGCGGACCATCCTGAAGCGCTGACGCCGGTGGCGGCGAGGTCCTGCACGGTCGAGGAGGTCGTCCGCGCACTTTACCATGTGGACCTCGACCGGCCGCCGGAGAGCGAGGCGGCGGCGGCCTTCCATGCCGGCCACCATCCAGACCTCGTCAGCCTGATCCGCGCTATCCGCGAGTCGCCGGAGGCAACGGAGCGCCGCCGCCGGCTGGCGGCGGCGAAGCGGATGGCGGCGGAAGCGACGCAGGCGCCCTTCGCGCCCGGCGCGCTGCGCGTGCTGCTCTTCGGCGCCTATGGCAACGGCAACCTCGGCGATGCCGCGCAGGCGCAGGCGGTGGCCGGGCTGCTGCGCGGCGCGGTGCGGCGGCCGCTCGACATCCGGGCCTGTTCCTGGATCGACGACGCGGAGTTTCCCTTCGATGCCGGCCGGATCATGCGGCCGGACACCATCGCCGAGCCCGCGGCGCTGCGCGAATTCGACCTGGTCGTGGTGGGCGGCGGCGGGCTGCTCGCCCCGGTGCATTACCCGCTGGAGGAGGCGGCCTGGGTGAGGGGGATGCCAGCCTGGGGGCCGCCCCATGCGCTGGTCGGGCTGGGCGCGGTGCCGCCCGAACCGGGGGAAGCCGGGCGCGCCGCCCTGCGCCGGGCCCTGTTCGCCGGCGCCGCCTTCGCCTCGCTGCGCGATCCGCCGGGACAGGGCGACCCGTCCGGCGTCGCCTGGATGGCCGATCCGGTGCTCCTCGCCGGGCTGCTGTCCGGCGGCGGTCAGCCGCGGATGCCGGCACCGCGGACGCGGCCCCTGCTGATCGTCAAGCATCCGGTGCATCCGGCGGAGGCGGCGTTCCTCGATGCCGCCGCGGCGGCCGGCGACGGGGTCGACCTCGTGGCGATGGAATGGCGGCTGGAGCAGGAGCTTGCGGCGCGGTTCCCGCGGCTGCGCTTCGTCACGGACATGGCGTGCCTGCGGGGGGCCTGCGCGGCGGCGTCGGTCGTCGTCTCCGCCCGCTACCACGGCTGCATCGCGGCAGTGCTGGAGGGGGTGCCCTGCCTCGGCCTGGGTGCTAGCAAGAATCGCGGCCTGTTCGCGGCGCTGGGCGCGCCGGGGCGCTACCTCGAGCATTGCGGCGACCTGCCCGCCTGGCTGGCGGCACCGCCGCCGCCGCTCGACCCGGCCGCCTTCGCGCCGCTCCGCGCGGCGTCGGAGGCGGCGCTGGCGCGGCTGGCGGCGCTGGTGGAGGGCCTGCCCGCGCGCCAGCGCGCCTGAGGAAGGATGCGCCGGCGCGCCTGAAGGACGATACGCCGGCGCGGCTGCGGGAGGCTGCGCCAGCGCGGCTGAGGCCTGGTGCGCCCGCGCGACCGAGGTGCCTGGCGGCGCCGCGCCGGGACCCGGCGGTGCCGCCGCGCCTGAGTTGCGCTTCGGCATACGATTGCGCTTGCCAATTGCCGCCGCGGCTGATTCTCTGCCGCGGATTTCCTCGAGGATCTGTTGCGTATGTCTGCTGTGCGCGCGGTGAAGCGCCGGGTTCGCGATGCGCTGCTGCCGCTGACCTTCGCGGCGCTGTGCGGCTATTTCGCCTGGCACTCCCAGCACGGCGATTTCGGGCTGGAGGCGCGGGAGCGCAAGCTGGGGGATATCCGGCTGGCCAACGAGGCGCTGGGCCGGGCGGTGGCCGAGCGCGATGCACTGGAGCGCAAGGTGCTGGGCCTGCGCGGCGACGAGATCGACCGCGACCAGCTGGACGAGCGCGCCCGCATGCTGCTGAACCTGGTCGGCAAGGACGAGCTGGTCATCCCCTACGAGCCCGGCCGCCGGTTGTTCCAGTAGCAGGGTCGGGGTGTCCGGAGGCCTTTCGGCCTCTGGCGGAGAAAGCGTGACGGGGCGGGCGCCGGCGTCCGATGAGCCTCCCTCGCATCACAGGGCCGGCGGCGCGTCCGGCGTCCTCTCCCCTACCCATCGCCACCCGCCCCGCCGGCGCGTCAGCCGCGCCACCGCATCCTGCACCGCCCAGAAGCCCCGCAGCGCGAAGCCCGGCATCGGCAGGGGCGGCGTCGGCCAGGGCCAGAAGGGGTTGCCACGGGCATAGCCCCAGATGGCGATTCGGCAGGCCGTGCCGGCGGCGATGCCGCGGCGGTGGATGCCGCTGGTATCGGCGATGACCAGGGTGTTCGGCGCCACGGCCAGCTTGCGCGGCGGCGGGTAGCCCAGCCGTGCAAGCACCGCCTCCTCGACCCGGAGCGACCCCTGGCGGGTCATGGCATCCGGCGCGGTGGCGGCGGTGCGGGAGGCTCGGCGTTCCCAGGCCAGGTGCCGCCGCGTCGGCCGGTGCGAGCCCGGGACATAGGTGAAGCCGGCCGCATCCTCCGCCACCTCGGTCAGGAACAGCCAGGACTTCACCGTGGGGTGGAAGGTGTCGCTGTGCCAGGCGGTCTGCACGTCCGGCGGGGCGTCGCGCACGCCGCTGAAGACGCTCTGCACCAGCAAATGCGGGCGCTGCCGGTGGCTGCCGGCATAGGCATGCAGCCCCAGGTAGCGCGGGCCGAGCAGCGCGGCGCGGGTCGCCGGCAGGTGCCGCAGCGCCCGCCCGTCCAGCGGGATCAGCCGGGTCAGCGTGGCGCCGTCCTGGAATTCCCTGGCCGGGGCACGGCAGGCCAGGATCTCGGCGCGCAGGGCGGCGAATTCGGCAGGCGGCAGGAAGTCCGGGATCGCCAGGTAGCCGTCGCGGTCGAAGGCGGCGCGCTCCGCCACCGGCAGCAGGGCGGCCAGGCGGGCGCGGCGGCGGGCGCCGAGGCGGGCGGCCAGGCGCCGCCGCGCCAGGTGGAGGCCGAGGCGGTTCAGGCGCGAACTGCCCAGCAGCGGATTCGCCTCGAAGGACTTGGCCTGGCCGGCCAGGGCCAGGAGATGGACCGGCGCGAGCAGCCAGCGGGCCCAGCGGCGCATGGCGGTGTCCCTTCCGCGGGCGGCCGGCGCGGCCGCGGCTGCGGTATCGCGATCCGGCGAGCGGCTGTCGAGACGGCCGGATTTTGCGTTCAGGCGCGGGTGGGGATGGTGTTTCTTGCGTCGGGGCGATGCTGGCCGCAACGGTTGCGACGGCATGCCGGCGGACTGGAATTTGGACGTTAACCGAATCATGGTTAAGCGACGTATTGCATTGCAACATCGGACTTTTTTCATGCGGCCGTCGCTTGCCGCGGCGTTTCCT
The DNA here is from genome assembly GCF_004353985.1 of Paracraurococcus ruber. GTDB lineage: Bacteria > Pseudomonadota > Alphaproteobacteria > Acetobacterales > Acetobacteraceae > Paracraurococcus > Paracraurococcus ruber. The sequence goes on from NZ_SMOA01000057.1 coordinate 22,751, forward strand.
GCCGCGTAGATCACGGCGACCGGAGACGATAAGGGAGCCAAGGCATGGCCCAGGCGACGGAGACCGCGGCCAAGCGCAAGCCGCGGGCGGGGGCGGCGCAGCCGCTGGGGCGCGACCAGCTTCAGCAGGCCTACCGGGACATGCTGCTGATCCGCCGATTCGAGGAGAAGGCCGGCCAGCTCTATGGCATGGGCCTCATCGGCGGCTTCTGCCACCTCTATATCGGCCAGGAAGCGGTCGTCGTCGGCATGCAGATGTGCCTCGAGCCCGGCGACCAGGTCATCACCTCCTACCGCGACCATGGGCACATGCTGGCCACCGGCATGGAGGCGCGCGGCGTCATGGCGGAGCTGACCGGGCGGATCGGCGGCTACTCCAAGGGCAAGGGCGGCTCCATGCACATGTTCAGCCGGGAGAAGGGCTTCTTCGGCGGGCATGGCATCGTCGGCGCCCAGGTCTCGCTCGGCGCCGGCCTCGCCTTCTCGAACTGGTACCGCGAGAGCCGGAATGTCTGCCTGACCTATTTCGGCGAGGGCGCGTCGAACCAGGGCCAGGTGTTCGAGAGCTTCAACCTGGCGGCGCTGATGAAGCTGCCCTGCATCTTCATCATCGAGAACAACAAGTACGGCATGGGCACCAGCGTCGAGCGGGCCAGCGCGTCGCGCGACCTGTCGAAGAACGGCAGCCCCTGGGGCATCCCGGGGGAGCAGGTGAACGGCATGGACGTCGCCGCGGTGAAGGAGGCGGGGGAGCGCGCCGCCGCCCACTGCCGCGCCGGCAACGGCCCCTACCTGCTGGAGATGAAGACCTACCGCTACCGCGGTCACAGCATGTCCGACCCGGCGAAGTACCGCACGCGGGAGGAGGTGCAGAAGATGCGCGAGCAGTCGGACCCGATCGAGACCGCGCGCCAGGCGCTGCTGGACCAGGGCGCGACCGAGGCGGACCTGAAGAAGATCGACGACGAGGTGAAGGCGATCGTCCAGGACGCCGCCGATTTCAGCCAGCAATCGCCCGAGCCGCCGGAGAGCGAGCTATGGACCGACATCCTGCTTGAGGAGGCCCGCTGAGATGGGCGTGCAGATCCTGATGCCGGCCCTGTCGCCGACCATGACCGAGGGCAAGCTCTCCCGCTGGCTGAAGAAGGAGGGCGACGAGGTGAAGTCCGGCGACGTGATCGCCGAGATCGAGACCGACAAGGCCACCATGGAGGTGGAGGCCGTGGACGAGGGCAAGCTGACCCGGATCCTGGTGCCCGAGGGCACCGAGGGCGTCTCGGTCAACTCCCCCATCGCCGAGCTGGATGGCGGCGGCGAGGCCGCGTCGAAGGGCGCGGCGCCGGGCGCCGACACGGCCATGCCGCAGCAGCCGGCGCCGCCCGCCGCGGCGCATGGCGAGGTCGGGCAGGTGGCGAAGCAGGCCGAGGATGCCGGCGCGGTGGCGCAGCGCGGCGCCGCGCGCGGCGAGGGCGCGGCCAAGGCCGGCGAGGCGGCGGCGGCGCCCGAGAAGGACTGGGGCCCGACCAAGTCCATGACGGTGCGGGAGGCGCTGCGCGACGCCATGGCGGCGGAGATGCGGCGCGACAAGGATGTCTTCCTGATGGGCGAGGAGGTCGCCCAGTACCAGGGCGCCTACAAGATCAGCCAGGGCCTGCTGGACGAGTTCGGCCCGCGCCGGGTCATCGACACCCCGATTACCGAGCACGGCTTCACGGGCATGGCGGTCGGTGCCGCCATGAATGGGCTCAGGCCCATCGTGGAGTTCATGACCTTCAACTTCTCCATGCAGGCGATCGACCAGATCATCAACTCGGCCGCCAAGACGCTGTACATGTCGGGCGGGCAGCTCGGCTGCCCGATCGTCTTCCGCGGCCCGAACGGCGCCGCGGCGCGCGTCGCGGCGCAGCACAGCCAGTGCTACGCCTCCTGGTATGCGCATGTGCCGGGGCTGAAGGTGGTGGCGCCCTGGTCGGCGGCGGATGCCAAGGGCCTGCTGCGCGCCGCCATCCGCGACCCGAACCCGGTGATCGTGCTGGAGAACGAGATCCTCTACGGCCACAGCTTCGAGGTGCCGACGGATGAGGACTTCATCCTGCCGATCGGCAAGGCGAAGGTGGAGCGGCCGGGCAGGGACGTGACCATCGTCGCCTATTCCATCGCGGTGACCTGGGCGATGCAGGCGGCCGAGGCGCTGGCGAAGGAAGGGATCGAGGCGGAGGTGATCAACCTGCGCAGCATCCGCCCGCTGGATGCCGAGACCATCGCCGCATCGGTGAGGAAGACCAACCGGCTGGTGACGGTGGAGGAAGGCTGGCCCTACGCCAATATCGGCACCGAGGTGGCGATGCAGGTGATCGAGGCGGCCTTCGACTGGCTGGACGCGCCGCCGGTGCGGGTCTGCGGCAAGGACGTGCCGATGCCCTATGCCGCCAATCTCGAGAAGCTGGCGCTGCCGACCCAGCCCGAGATCATCGCGGCGGTCAAGCGCGCGACCTACAAGTAAGGGGCGGGAACGATGGCGACCAACATCCTGATGCCCGCCCTGTCGCCCACCATGACGGAGGGCAACCTGGCGCGCTGGCTGAAGAAGGAAGGCGACCAGGTCAAGGCCGGCGACATCATTGCCGAGATCGAGACCGACAAGGCGACGATGGAAGTCGAAGCCGTCGACGAAGGCATATTGGGAAAGATCCTGGTGGCAGACGGCACCCAGGGCGTGAAGGTGAACGACCCGATCGCCGTGCTGGTCGAGCCGGGCGAGAGCGCCGATGCGGCGCCGGCGCCCAAGTCGGCCGGCGGTGGCGGTGCCGCGCAGTCGGCCAGCCCGAGCGAGGCGGCGGCGCTGGAGGCGACGAAGGACGGCAAGGTGGCGGGTGCCGCGGAGCAGCCGGTGGCGATGCCGCAGCCGCAATCCGGCGGCGGCACCGCCCCCGCGCCGAAGTCGAACGGCCATGATGCGGGCGGGGAGCGGGTCTTCGCCTCGCCGCTCGCGCGCCGCATGGCGCAGCAGGCCGGGCTGGACCTGAACGCGCTGCAGGGCAGCGGCCCCGGCGGGCGGATCGTCAAGGCGGATATCGAGGCGGCGCTTTCGAAGGGCCCCGCCGCGAAGCCGCAGGCACCGGCCCCGCAGGCTGCCGCCCCGGCGCCGCAGCCCGCCGCCGCGCCCGCGCCCAAGCCCGCCGCCCCGGTGGTCACGGCGCCGCACACGCCGGTGCCGAACAGCAGCATGCGGAAGGTCATTGCCCGGCGCCTCTCGGAGTCGAAGCAGACCGTCCCGCATTTCTACGTCTCGATGGATTTCGAGATCGACGCGCTGCTGAAGCTGCGCGCCGACCTGAATGCCAAGTCGGCCAAGGACGGGCCGGGGGCCTTCAAGCTCTCGGTCAACGACATGGTCATCAAGGCGGTGGCGGCCACCTTGCGGCGCTATCCGAACGTCAACGCCATCTGGACCGACGACGCGATCCTGCAGCTGCATGACGTGGACATCTCCATCGCCGTCTCGACGCCGGCGGGCCTGATCACCCCGATCATCCGCCGCGCCGACCAGAAGGGCCTGTCCACCATCAGCAACGAGATGAAGGAGCTGGCCGGGCGGGCCAAGGCGAACAAGCTGAAGCCCGAGGAATTCCAGGGCGGCGGCTTCTCCATCTCCAACATGGGGATGTATGGCGTGAAGGAGTTCAGCGCCATCATCAACCCGCCGCAGGCCGGCATCCTGGCGGTGGCCGCCGGGGAGCAGCGGCCGGTGGTGAAGGGCGGGCAGCTCGCCGTCGCCACGGTGATGACCTGCACGCTGTCGGTGGACCACCGCGTCATCGACGGCGCGCTGGCCGCCGAGTTCATGCAGGCGCTGAAGGGCGTGATCGAGGATCCGCTGAGCCTGATGCTGTGATCGACCATGTCTCGATCACGGTGCCCGACCTCGCCCCCGCCGCGCGCTTTTACGACGCGGTGATGGCGACGCTCGGCGTGCCGGCGGTCGGGCGGGACGACACCTGGCTGGGCTACGGGCTGCGGGCCGATGCGGCGCAGCCTGGGCGCAGCTACCTCTCGGTGCGGCAGGGCGAAGCGCCCGGGGACGCGGCCGGGCGGCACTGGTGCTTCAAGGCGCCGGACCGCGCGGCGGTGGACGGGTTCTGGCGGGCGGGGCTGGCGGCCGGCGGGGCGGATGACGGCCCGCCGGGTTTGCGGCCGCACTACCACCCGCATTACTACGCCGCCTTCCTGCGCGACCCCGCCGGCAACCGGATCGAGGCGGTGTGCCACGAGGCCGCGGCATGAGCCTGCGGCTGCGGGACGCGACGCCCGACGACCTGGGGCTGGTCCTCCATTTCGTCCGCGCCCTGGCGGACTACGAGAAGCTGCTGCACGAGGTGCTGGCGACGGAGGAGGATTTCCGCAGCCTCCTCTTCGGCACCCCGGCGCGGGCCGAGGCGCTGATCGCGGAGTGGGACGGGGCGCCGGTCGGCTTCGCGCTCTGGTACCACAGCGTCTCCACCTTCGACGGCCGGGCCAAGCTCTATGTCGAGGATGTCTTCGTGAACCCGGACCAGCGCGGGCGGGGGATCGGCCGTGCCATCTTCGCGGACCTGGCCCGCCGCGCCGTCGCGCAGGGCTGCAGCCGGATGGAGTGGTCCGTGCTGGACTGGAACGCCCCCTCCATCGCCTTCTACCGCTCCATCGGCGCCCTCCCGCGGGAGGGCTGGACCCTGCAACGCCTCGGCGGCGACGCGCTGGCCGCGCTGGCGGCATCGGGAGACCTCAATGGCTGACACCTCCTTCGACCTGGTCGTCCTCGGCGGCGGCCCCGGCGGCTATGTCGCCGCCATCCGCGCGGCCCAGCTGGGCATGAAGGCCGCGGTGGTGGAGCGCGAGCACCTGGGCGGCATCTGCCTGAACTGGGGCTGCATCCCGACCAAGGCGCTGCTGCGCAGCAGCGAGATCAACCACCTGCTGCACACGCTGGATGCCTATGGCTTCGCCGCCGACAACATCCGCTTCGACCTGGCGAAGGTGGTCAAGCGCAGCCGTGCGGTCGCCGGGCAGCTCTCGGGCGGCGTGAAGCACCTGCTGAAGAAGAACAAGGTCGCGGTCTTCGACGGCCATGGCAAGCTGGCCGGCAAGGGCAGGCTCGCGGTCGCCAAGGACGGCAAGCCGGTCGCCGACCTCGCCGCCAAGCACATCATCCTGGCCACCGGCGCGCGCGCCCGGGTGCTGCCGGGGATCGAGCCGGACGGCAAGCTGATCTGGACCTATCGCGAGGCGATGGTGCCTGACACCATGCCGAAGCGGCTCATCGTGATCGGGTCGGGTGCGATCGGCGCCGAATTCGCCAGCTTCTACCTCAACATGGGCGCCGAGGTGACGCTCGTCGAAGTGCTGGACCGCATCCTGCCGGTGGAGGATGCGGAGATCAGCGCCTTCGTCCGCAAGGCGTTCGAGAAGCAGAAGATGAAGATCCTGACCGGGGCCAAGATCCAGGGCCTGCGGAAGGGCGCCAACGAGGTGACGGCGGTCATCGAGGCCAATGGCAAGGTGCAGGAGATCACCGCCGACCGCGTCATCTCGGCGGTGGGGATCGTCGGCAATGTCGAGGATATCGGGCTCGAGGGCACCGGCGTGAAGGTGGACCGCACCCATGTGGAGGTCGACGCGCTGTGCCGCACCGGGGAGCCCGGGGTCTATGCCATCGGCGACCTCACCGGCCCGCCCTGGCTGGCCCACAAGGCGAGCCATGAGGGCGTGCTCTGCGTCGAGGCGATCGCCGGCAAGCATGTGCATGCCATCGACACGAAGAACATTCCCGGCTGCACCTATTGCCGGCCGCAGGTCGCCAGCGTCGGCCTGACCGAGGACGCCGCGAGGAAGGCGGGCCACGAGGTGAAGGTCGGCCGCTTCCCCTTCATCGGCAACGGCAAGGCCATCGCCATGGGCGAGCCGGAGGGGATGATCAAGACGGTCTTCGACGCGAAGACCGGCGAATTGCTCGGCGCACACATGGCCGGCCCGGAGGTCACGGAGATGATCCAGGGCTACACCATCGCCAAGACCATGGAGACGACCGAGACGGAGCTTATGGAGACCGTCTTCCCCCACCCGACCATCTCGGAAGCCATGCATGAGGCCGTGCTTGATGCCTATGGGAGGGTGATCCACATCTAGTGTCCTGCCCGCCCCTCTCACGGCCATTGGTCGGGACGGGGGCGGACAAGCAGGCCGCTGAAAACAAAGGCTGGTGTCCCGGGGCGTAGCCGGCCGGCGGCGGGCTTCGCCCCGGGACACCAGGCCCGAAGGACCAGGCAGTCAGGCATGGCCACGCGCATCGAGATCGACCACCGGCCGGCGGGGGAGGGGGCGCCTGCTTCCCGCCCGGCGGCCCGCCACCCCGAGAAGGCCCACCGGCCCGACAACCCCATCCAGCGCAAGCCCGCCTGGATCCGGGTGAAGGCGCCGACGCACCCGGTCTATCACGAGACCCGGGCGCTGATGCGCGACAACCGGCTGGTCACGGTCTGCGAGGAAGCCGCCTGCCCGAATATCGGCGAATGCTGGTCGCAGCGGCACGCCACCATGATGATCATGGGCGACACCTGCACCCGCGCCTGCAGCTTCTGCAACGTCGCCACCGGCCTGCCCAAGGCGCTCGACGCCGATGAGCCGCGGCGGGTGGCCGACGCGGTGGCGACGCTCGGCCTGCGGCATGTCGTCGTCACCAGCGTGGACCGGGACGACCTGGCGGATGGCGGCGCGGAGCATTTCGCCCGGACCATCCGCGCCATCCGCGCCGCGGCGCCGGAGACGACGATCGAGGTCCTGACCCCCGACTTCCTCCGCAAGGACGGCGCGCTGGAGGTGGTGGCGGAAGCCCGGCCCGACGTCTTCAACCACAACCTGGAGACGGTGCCGAAGCTCTATCCCGGCATCCGCCCGGGCGCCCGCTACTACCATTCCCTGCGGCTGCTGGACCGGGTGAAGCAGCTGGACCCCACCATCTTCACCAAGTCCGGCCTGATGGTCGGGCTGGGGGAGGCGCGGATCGAGGTGCTGCAGGTGATGGACGACCTGCGCAGCGCCGAGGTGGATTTCCTCACCATCGGCCAGTACCTGCAGCCCAGCGTGAAGCATGCCGCGGTGGACCGCTTCGTGACGCCGGAGGAGTTCGAGGACTATGCCCGCATGGCGCGGTCCAAGGGCTTCCTGCTGGTCTCCGCCACGCCGCTGACGCGCAGCAGCTACCATGCGGACCGCGACTTCGCCGCGCTGCGGCAGGCGCGCGAGGCGAAGCTGGCCGCCGCCTGATGCCCACCCACGCCGAGAAGAAGATCCTCCGCTACTCGCCCGAGCAGCTCTTCGACATGGTCGCCGATGTGCGGCGCTACCCGGAATTCCTGCCCTGGTGCGTCGGCGCCCGCGTCCTGTCCCGCAAGGATGAGGAGCTGATCGCCGACCTGACCATCGGCTTCAAGATGTTCCGGGAGACCTTCCGCAGCCAGGTGCTGCTGGAACGGCCGGACCATGTGCATGTGAAATACCTGAACGGCCCCTTCCGCTACCTGAACAACCACTGGCGCTTCCACCCGCACCCGCACGGGAACGAGATGTGGACGCAGGTGGATTTCTTCGTGGATTTCGAGTTCCGCTCGCGCCTGCTGCAGGCGGTGATCGGCACCGTGTTCAACGAGGCGGTGCGGCTGATGGTCCGCGCCTTCGAACGCCGGGCGACGCAGCTCTATGGCCGGCCCGCCGCCGCGCCGCCGGCCGCCGCGCCCGCGCCGCAGGCCTGACCCCCGCCAG
>NZ_SMOA01000580.1 GCF_004353985.1 Paracraurococcus ruber
TGAGGTGGTCCCCATTGGTCGGACAGCTTGGCGGCCTGGATAAGCTCGGCTCTGGTTTCCGTCAGGCCGCCAATCTCGTCACCGAATTCGTCCCATACGCCTCGTCAGGGGTCCTGCCGTCCAGGCCGGAATGTGGGCGCCTGGCATTGTAGTAGCCGATCCATTTCGACAGCCCGGTCCGCAGCTCGGATCCCGTCTCGAAGGCATGCAGGTACACGCACTCGTACTTCAGGCTGCGCCACAGCCGTTCGATGAACACGTTGTCCATCCAGCGGCCGCGGCCGTCCATGGAGATGCGCACACCGGCCTGCTGCAGCAGGCCGGTGAACCGCTGCGAGGTGAACTGGCTGCCCTGGTCGGTATTGAAGATCTCGGGCCGCCCAAACCGCGCCAGGGCCTCTTCCAGCACCTCCAGGCAGAACTCCACCTCCATGGTATTCGACACCCGCCAGGCCAGAACCTTGCGCGTTGCCCAGTCCATCACCGCGACCAGATAGAGGAAGCCGCGACGCATCGGCAGGTAGGTGATGTCGACGCACCAGACCTGGTTGGGGCGGTCGATCGCCATATCCCGCAGCAGGTAGGGAAAGACCCGGTGCTCGGGGTTCGGCACCGTCGTCCGCGGCCGCTGGTAGATCGGCGCCAGGCCCATCTTCGCCATCAGCCGCCGGATCCGCTTGCGGCCGACCGTGTAGCCTTCGCGCTGCAGGTGCCGCGCCATCTGCCGCGAGCCATACCAGGGTGTCTCGAGGAACTGAGCGTCGATCAGCCGCATCAGCTCGAGGTTCAGCGCCGTCTCGCCCGCAGGCCGGCGATAGAACCCCGAGCGGCTGATCGAGACCAGCTCGCACTGCCGCACCACCGACAACTGCGGGTGGTCCGGCTCGATCATCTGGCGCCGCCGCTCCAGGCTCATCGACCGGACGCTTTCGCCAAAAAATCCCGCTCCACCACGAGCTGTCCGATCTTGGCGTGCAGCTTCTCGACCTCCGCCTCGGCCACCTTCGCGCACTCCGGCGTCGCCGCTTTGCCGGAGAACACCGACGCCAGCCCCTCCATGGCCTGCCGCTTCCACTCACCCACCATCGTCTGGTGAATGCCATGCTTGGCCGCCAGCTGCGCCGTCGTCAGCTCACCTCGCAGCGCCTCCAACGCTACCTTCGCCTTGAAGTCCGCCGAGTACCGCGTCCGCTTGCCCGTCATCCAGGGCCGTCCTTCTCACAGGCGAACCGAGCTTACCCGCCTGTCCGAGATCCGGGGACCACCTCAC
>NZ_SMOA01000581.1 GCF_004353985.1 Paracraurococcus ruber
GGGCGCCGCGGCCGGCCGCACCGCCGCGCCGCCGCCCCGCCCATCCGGCGCCCGCCATCCGGGCAATGGCCCCGCCACCGCCGAGGCCCCACCTTCCCAGGGAAAGCGGAGAGCCCGATGACCGACCCCTTCTCGCCCGATCCCCTCGCCGCCTTCTCCGACCGGCTGGCCGCCCTGGTCGCCGGGGCGGCCGACCGCACCGTCGCCGTGCATGGCCGGGATGGCCGGGCCCGCTCCGGCCTGCTCTGGGCCGAGGGGCTGGTGGTGACCGCCGAGGAAGCGCTGGAGCATGACGACGAGCTGGCCGTCACCCTGCCGGATGGCCGCACCGTCCCCGCCCAGCTCGCCGGCCGCGATCCCGGCACCGATGTCGCGCTGTTGAAGGCGGAGACCGGCGGCTTCGTGCCGCTGGCGCCGGCGCCGCCCGCCCTGCTCGCGCCCGGGCACCTGGTGCTGGCGGTCGGCCGCGGCGAGGATGGGGCGGTCGCGGCGCATGGCATCGCCAGCCTGGTGGGCGGCCCCTGGCGCTCCATGCGCGGCGGCAGGCTGGACCGCCGCATCCAGCTTGGCCTGAGGCTCGACCCCTGTGCCGAGGGCGGCACGGTGCTGGACCATGCGGGGCGGCTGATCGGCATGGCGGTGCCCGGGCCGAAGCGGCGGGCCCTCGCCATCCCGGCGGAGACAATCGCCCGCTCGGTCGAGCAATTGCGAACCCGCGGCCGCGTCGCCCGCGGCTATCTCGGTCTTGCCATGCAGCCGGTGCAGGCGGGCGAGGTCCGCGGGCTGATCGTGGTGGGCGTCGACCCGCGCAGCCCGGCCGGCCAGGCCGGCGTGCTGCTGGGCGACGTGCTGGTATCCTGGGACGGCAGGCCGCTCGGGACGGTGCGGGAGATGCTGGCACGGCTTGACCCCGACAGCGTCGGCACCACGGTGACACTGGAGCTGATCCGCGCCGGCCGCCCCCACCGGGTGCCGGTCCGGATCGCCGAACGGGCGGCGGCATGACCATGGCGGACCTGATGGACCTACCGACGCGGCCCCCTCCCCCGCCGCCGAGCCGCGCGCCGGTGGCGGTGGCGCTGCGCCGGGCCGAGCCGGCGCTGGCGGCGCGGCTCGCCACGCTGGGCGGCGTGCGCCTGGTGACCGACCCGGCCGCCGCCGACGTGGTGGTGGCGGAGGCGGCGGAGCCGGGCCGCGAGGACGCGCCGCTGCTGGTGCTGGCCGAGGGCGCGGCGGCGGTCGCCGCGCTGCGCGCCGG
>NZ_SMOA01000582.1 GCF_004353985.1 Paracraurococcus ruber
CGAGTGCCGGGCGCGGCCCTTGCCGGCGGCGCGCCGCGCGGCCATGACGCCGCCCGCAACGACCTGCCGGAGGTCCGCCGCCCCATGCGCCCAGCCCGCCGCCCGCTGCTCGCCGCCCCCTTCCTGCTGGCCGCCCTGGCCGCCCGCGCGCCCTCGGCCCGGGCCCAGGCAGCCTGGCCGGACCGGCCGCTGCGCCTCATCGTCCCCTTCCCGCCCGGCTCCACGCCGGACACCACGGGACGGCTGCTCGCCGCGCATTTCACCCGCGCCTTCGGCCAGCCCTGCGTGGTGGAAAACCGCGCCGGCGCCGGCGGCAATATCGGCACCGACGTGGTGGCGAAGGCGACGGACGGCCACACCATCGGCCTGACCATCAATGGCCCGCTCGCCACCGCGAGGGCGCTGTTCCCGGACCTGCCCTACGACCCGCGGCGCGACCTTGCCATCGCGTCCCTGCTGGTGCGCGCCGGGCAGGTCCTGGTCGTGCATCCCGACCTGCCGGTGCGCGACCTGGCGGGCTTCGTCGCGCATGTGCGGGCGAATCCGGGCAAGCTCTCCTTCGGCTCGGTCGGCTCCGGCTCCGGCGGGCATCTCGCCATGGCGGAGCTGATGGCGCGGGCCGGGCTCGACATGGTGCATGTGCCCTATCGCGGCTTCCCGCAGGCGACGCTCGACCTGGTGGCGGGCCGGATCGAAGCGATGGTGATCGTCTCGGCCGGCATCCTGCCGCAGCTGCGGGAAGGCCGGGCGCGGGCGCTGGCGGTGACGGCCGAGCGCCGCATCCCGCAGGCGCCGGAGGTGCCGACCCTGGCCGAGGCCGGCTTCCCCGGCGCGGAGAGCTATGCCTGGAACGCGCTGGTGGCGCCGGCCGCGACGCCGGCACCGCGCATCGCCCGGCTGGCGGAGGAAGCGGCGAAGGCGCTGGCCGAGCCGCAGGCGCGGGCGGCGCTGGAGGCCGGCGGCTTCGAGGTGGTGGCCAGCGGGCCGGCGGAGGCCACCCGCTTCGTCGCGGCGGAGACCGAACGCTGGAGCGGGTTGATCGCCCGTCTGGGGATCAAGGCGGAGGCCTGAGGCACGGGTGCCCACGGCCCGGCGACTGACCCCGGGCCTGGCGCGCCGGCCGGCGCCCTGCGGCGATGGCGCGGCTGCGGCGCGCCGAGCCCGGCGATCGGGCGGGCCGGCATCCGTGCCGGCCGGTTGCGGGGCCAGTGGCGGGGCGAGTGGCACGGCCGCGGGGCGAATG
>NZ_SMOA01000583.1 GCF_004353985.1 Paracraurococcus ruber
GGCAGCAGCGCCCGCAGGCGCAGCAGCGCCTCCGGCGCGCGCCAGAGCAGGGGCGGCCGCGGCCGGTACACCCTCTCCCGCAGCGGGACCTGCAGCAGCTTCAGGCAGGCCCGCAGCAGCTCGGCCAGGTCCGCCGCCGGCTCGGCCGCCGCCTCCGGCTCCGCCGCGCCGCGGCCGAACACCGCCCGCCCGAGCTGCGGCCGCCGCTCCAGCCAGTCCGCCAGCCGCCGCGCCGCCTCCCGGTCGGCCAGGCGGCGGCGGAGATCGGCGGCCTCGCGCTCGGCCTCGTCCTGCTCCGCCAGCCCGGCCGGCAGCAGCAGCCGGGACCGCAGCGCCAGCAGCCAGGCGGCCATCACCACCCATTCGGCGACGCGCGCCAGCGGCACGCGGCCGGCGGCGATCGCCGCCTCCGCCGAAGTGGCGAATTGCGCCGCCAGCGCGGCCACCGAGACCCGCGCCAGATCCACCCGCTGCGCCCGCGCCAATTCCAGCAGCAGGTCGAGCGGGCCTTCCCAGGCCTCCAGCCGCAGCACCGGCGCGCCGCTGTTGCCGACCGAAGCGCGCGCCGCGGCGTCCTCAGGGGTCGTCATAGATCGGCCGGACGGCGAAGGAGAGGCCGGGCCAGCGCGCCCGCAGCGCCAGGATGGCCGGCCAGGGCGTCCAGTCCGCCGACCAGAAGCCCAGCCAGGCGAGGCCGGGATCCCGTGGCGGCGGCTTGCCGCGGCCCGGCACCGGCAATTCGACCACGCCGCGCAGCGCCAGGGTGGTGCCCCACTGCGCCCAGAGCCAGGCGCGGCTTTCCGGCGCGGCCGGCCCCAGCCGCAGCAGCCGCGGCGGCACCGGCAGCAGCCGGTGCAGGCAGAGCGGGCAGGCGCGGCTGCCGGCGGCGCGCTCGGCGACCAGGCGGCCGCGCGCTTCCGCCGCGTCCCGCAACTGCGCCGACAGGATGCGGCAGCCCTCGAGGCTCAGGCTGCGTCGCTGCGGCGGGGGCGGGGCGGCCAGCAGGTGGAACCAGTCCTCCGCGGCCTGGCCGGCATCCTCCGCCCAGGGGATCACCCCCGGCCCGGCCGCCGCGGCGCGGAAGCCGGCCACCTCCGTCGGGTCGCCGGCGACCCGCAGGTGGTGGTAGAGCCAGTCCGGATGCGGCAGGGCGAGCGCCTCCGCCGCCGGCGCGCCGCTGGCCGCGGGGCCATGTGTCATGGCGCGGCGCGGCCGGCCCGCCCCGGCGGGGGCGGCGCCG
>NZ_SMOA01000584.1 GCF_004353985.1 Paracraurococcus ruber
CCGCCGCCGGCGGGCACCGGCGCGGCCGGGCCGGCCGCCTGGCGCGGCGCCGGCGTCACCGTCCGCTTCTTCACCACCTCGACCTGCACGGTCTTGCTGCGCCCGTGGCTGAAGCTCTGGCGGACGCTGCCCGCGTCCACCGTCTTCCCCAGCTCCAGGCGGCCGCCGGCCGGCCGGAGGCTCAGCCTGGTCTTGCCCGTGTCCTGGTCGTTCTGGTCGCTCATTCGTTGGTCCGAACCCGATCCGTCTGCCGTCATGCCACTCTTGCCAAGGGACATGCCCTTGCTGGCATGTCCGGTCCTAGTCCCGGGCGCGGGATGGCGCACCCTCCGTTCCGCTGCTCATTGGCCGCTCATGGGCCGTCTCTCCTCTTGCCGCCCTGCGGCCCGGGGGATCCCAGGTCGCCCTCCGGCGGCGGATCGCTCCAGCCGCCCCGCGGCGGAGCCGTTCTCCTGCCGCCCGGCGGCGAGGACGTGCCCCTGCCGCCCTGCGGCGAGGAAGCGCTCCGGCCGCCCTGCGGCGGGGGGGCCCCGCCGCCGATGCCGGCCAGCCGCGCCGCCTCCACCGCGATCGCATCGGCGAGGCGCCCGGGCGCGATCGCCACATGAACGGCATGGTCCCGGCCGAAAACACCGCCGAGGACCCCTGCCGGCAGCGGTGCGACCACCGGCAGGTCCGACCCGCCGACCAGCCGCGCCCGTTCCGCCGGGCTGCCGTCCGAAGCCTCCACCAGCAGGCCGGCCCTGCCGGTCTGCATCCATTCCCGGACGGTTTCCCGCCCGCAGACCGCCTGGCCGCCCCGCCGGGCGAAGCCGACGAGATCGCGGATGCGGCCCCGAAGGCCATCCTCGATCCGCGCGGCAAGGTCAGGGGGCAGGTGCACGGTCCCGCGTGCCGCCTTCGCGAAGGCGCCGCGCTTGGTCGCGCGTTCTAACACATCGGCCCTGGCCGACAACCACATTCCCCGGCCGGGCAGCTTCCCGGCAAGGTCGGGGACCAGCGCCTGGTCAGGCCCCAGCACGAAGCGGATCATGCGCTCCTTCGGGCCGCTCTCGCGGGTCACGATGCAGCGACGCAGCGGCCCCGTCTCGGCATCCTCGGCCGCATCCGCCGGCGCCGGCGCCGGCGCACCCATTGCCCCGTCTGTGCGGCCGTCCGCACGCTCGTCCGCCGGCTCGCGCCCCGCACCGGCCTGCGCCGCGCCGGCCGGCGCGGGGGCGGCCTCG
>NZ_SMOA01000585.1 GCF_004353985.1 Paracraurococcus ruber
GCCGCTGCAGGCGGCGCTCGCCGCCGCCGGCACGCTGACCGTCGCGGCGGCCGAGACCCGCCCGGTCCGCCTGCTGCCGCCGCCGGCCGCCGAGGCCGACCGGTTGCGCATCCGCGTGCAGCAGACCCCGCAGCCGATGCCGGCCGAGGCGGTGGTGCTGGCCCGCACCGCCGATGGCCGCGCCCTGGCCCAGGCCACCATCCCCATCCCCGCCAATGCCGGCCAGGCGGAAGGCGTGCTGGACCTGCCGCTGGAGCTGCGGAACCAGGTGGTCCGGCTGGAGCTGGAGGGCGAGACCGGCGCCGGCGGCGTCGCCCTGCTGGATGAGCGCTTCCGCCGCCGCCCCGTCGGCCTGCTGCCGCCGCAGGAGGAAAGCGCCGATGCGCCGCTGATCGGCGACCTCTTCTACCTCGACCGCGCCCTCGGCCCCTATGCCGAGTTGCGGCGCGGCCCGCTGGACCGGCTGCTGGCCCGCCCCATCGCCGTGCTGGCGCTGGCCGACCGGCCGGTGCCGGAAGGCGCCGAGCGGGAGGCGCTGACCCGCTGGGTCGAGCGCGGCGGCACGCTGGTCCGCTTCGCCGGCCCGCGCCTGGCCGAACGGCCGGACCCGCTGCTGCCGGTGCCGCTGCGCGCCGAGCGGCAGCTGGGCGGCGCCCTGTCCTGGGAGCAGCCGCAGCGCCTCGCCCCCTTCCCCGAAGGCTCGCCCTTCCTCGGCCTGCCGGTGCCGGAGGAGGTGACGGTGGAGCGGCAGGTGCTGGCCGAGCCCTCCCCCCGCCTGTCGGAGCGGACCTGGGCAAGGCTGGGGGACGGCACGCCGCTGGTGACGGCGGAGGCGCGCGGCGCCGGCCGCGTCATCCTGTTCCACGTCACCGCCAATGCCGAATGGTCCAACCTGCCGCTGTCGGGCCTGTTCGTGCAGATGCTGCGGCGGATCGTGGCGCTGGCCGCCGGCATCCAGGGCGCCGAGAGCGACGCGCCGCTGGCGCCGCTGGAAACGCTGGACGGCTTCGGCCGCCTCGGGCCGGCGCCGCCGGCCGCCGCGGCGCTGCCGGCCTCGGCCATCGATGCCGCCACGCCGTCCCCGCGCAACCCGCCGGGCTGGTACGGCACGCCCGGCCAGGATGCCGCCAATGCCGCCTATCGCCGGGCGCTGAACCTCGGCGGCGCCCTGCCGCCGCCCCGCGCCGCGCCGGCGCCG
>NZ_SMOA01000586.1 GCF_004353985.1 Paracraurococcus ruber
CGACGATGGCGAAGGCGAAGTTTGAGCGGAACAAGCCGCACTGCAACATCGGGACGATTGGCCATGTTGACCATGGCAAGACGTCGCTGACGGCGGCGATCACGAAGGTTCTGGCGAAGACGGGTGGTGCGACCTTCACGGCGTACGACCAGATCGACAAGGCGCCGGAGGAGAAGGCGCGCGGGATCACGATCTCGACCGCGCATGTCGAGTACGAGACGCAGAACCGGCACTACGCGCATGTGGACTGCCCTGGCCACGCCGACTACGTGAAGAACATGATCACGGGCGCGGCGCAGATGGACGGCGCGATCCTGGTGGTCTCGGCGGCCGATGGGCCGATGCCGCAGACGCGGGAGCACATCCTGCTGGCGCGGCAGGTCGGCGTTCCGGCGCTGGTGGTGTTCCTGAACAAGATGGACATGGCCGACCCCGACCTGGTCGAGCTGGTGGAGATGGAGGTGCGCGAGCTGCTGTCCTCCTACCAGTTCCCGGGGGACGACATCCCGATCGTCAAGGGCTCGGCGCTGTGCGCGCTGGAGGACAAGCAGGCGGAGATCGGCGAGCAGGCGATCCTCGAGCTGATGCGGGCGGTGGACAGCTACATCCCGCAGCCGGAGCGTCCGAAGGACATGCCGTTCCTGATGCCGATCGAGGACGTGTTCTCGATCTCGGGCCGCGGCACGGTGGTGACCGGGCGGGTCGAGCGCGGCATCGTCAAGGTGGGCGAGGAAGTGGAGATCGTCGGGCTGAAGGACACCGTGAAGACGACGGTGACCGGCGTCGAGATGTTCCGCAAGCTGCTGGACAGCGGCGAGGCGGGCGACAACATCGGCGCGCTGCTGCGCGGCACGAAGCGCGAGGACGTGGAGCGCGGGCAGGTGCTGGCGAAGCCCGGCAGCATCACGCCGCATACCGGCTTCAAGGCCGAGGCCTACATCCTGACGAAGGAAGAGGGCGGCCGGCACACGCCGTTCTTCACCAACTACCGGCCGCAGTTCTACTTCCGGACCACGGACGTGACCGGCATCGTCAAGCTGCCCGAGGGCGTCGAGATGGTGATGCCGGGCGACAACGTGACGATGGACGTGGAACTCATCGCGCCGATCGCCATGGACCAGGGGCTCCGCTTCGCCATCCGCGAGGGCGGCCGCACCGTCGGCGCCGGCGTCGTCGCCGAGATCGTGAAGTA
>NZ_SMOA01000587.1 GCF_004353985.1 Paracraurococcus ruber
GGCGGCGCCAGGATGGCGCGGCGGCGCGCGCCCGGCGGCGGGATCCATCGGCGCGGTCCCGGCGGGGCCGTGCATCGTCGCGCCTCCGGCCGCCCCGGTCATCGGCGCGCATCCGGCGCGGGCGGCGGCGCGCCGAGGATGGCCTGGGACGGGTTGCGGCGGATCTGCTCGGTGGTGTCGCGCAGGTTCGCCACCGCGGCGCGCAGGTCGCGGAGCAGCGGCGCGATCTCCGCCTGGATGTCGCTGGTCACGCCGCGGGCGCTGCGCAGCGAGGCATCCAGCGTGGTCACGCTGCCGGGCAGCCGGGCGGCGGCGGCCCGCAGCTCCGCCGTCGCGGCGGCGGTGTTGGCCAGGGCCTGCGCCAGCTCCCGGTTCGCCAGCAGCTTGCGGGCATCGCCCACCGTGGCGCGCAGCTCGGCGGAGGCGGCGGGCAGGTCGGCCTCCTGCGCCGCGGCGCGCAGGCTGCGCATCAGCTCGGCCGCCTCCCGCAGCGTCACCGCCACGTCGCCATCCTTCACCTGCGCCCGCAGGTCGCCGATCAGGCCGATGACGTTGTCCAGCAGCAGCGGCAGGTTGGCATCCTGCAGCTTCTGCAGCAACTGCTCCGCCGCGCTCTGCACCTGCGCGACGGTGGACGGGATGGCCGGGATGTAGGTGTAGCGCGGCTCCCACGGCACGCTGCGCGGCGGGAAGCGGGTGGGGTCCACGAAGTCCAGCTCCAGGTAGCTGACGCCGGTGATGCCCTGCGCCGCGGTGCGGACGCGCAGGCCGAGCCGGATCGCCTCCTCCACGTTCGGCGTGTCGCCGATGCGGCTGTTGTCCACGGCGAAGCGGACATAGACCAGCTGGAAGGCGGCGCCGAAGGGGTCGCCCTGCGGCCGGCGGTATTCGGCGGAGACGAGGCCGATCTCGGAGACCCGGCCGATGCTGACGCCGCGGTAGCGCACCCCCGCCCCGACCTCCAGCCCCTGCACCGATTCGCGGATATAGGTCTCGAATTGCTGGGAGCTGGCGCCGAGCCGGTCGGCGGTCAGGAACAGCACGAAGCCGACCCCGAGCGCGAGGCCGGCCAGCACCAGCGCGCCGATGCGCAGATAGAGCCCGCGGGACTGCGCCATGCTCAGCCCCGCCCCGGGCGCGGCCGCCGCGCGGCGGCGATGGCC
>NZ_SMOA01000588.1 GCF_004353985.1 Paracraurococcus ruber
CGGCGCCGCCCCCCGCCGCGCCGGCCATCCTGCGGGTCGGCGCGCCCGGCCAGCTCGGGTCGCTGCACTGGGCGCCGCTGGACCTGGCGGCGCCCGGCCCGGGCGAGGTGGCCCTGCGGATCGAGGCGGCGGGGCTGAATTTCCGCGACCTGATGTGGGCGCAGGGCCTGCTGCCGGAGGAAGCGCTGCTGCCCGGCTTCGCCGGCCCCGGCCTCGGCATGGAATGCGCCGGCATCGTCACCGCCCTCGGCGACGGCGCGCCCTTCCGCATCGGGGACGCGGTGTTCGGCGTCGCCCCGCGCGCCCTGGCCAGCCATGCGGTGACCCGGGCGGAGGCGCTGGCGCCGCGCCCGGCGGCGCTGGACGCGGCCAGCGCCGCCACCGTGCCGGTCGCCTTCCTGACCGCGGTGCATGCGCTGGAGGAGCTGGCGCGGATCGAGCCGGGCGAGACCGTGCTGGTGCATGGCGGCGCCGGCGCGGTGGGCCTGGCGGCGCTGCAGGTGGCGCTGGCCGCCGGCGCCCGCGTCGCCGCCACCGCCGGCACGCCGGCCAAGCGCGCCTTCCTGCGCGCCGCCGGCGCCGCGCTGGTGGTGGACAGCCGCGACCCTGGCTTTGCCGATGCCCTCCGCGCCGCCTGGGGCGGGCAGGGCGCCGGGGAAGGCTGCGTGGATGTGGTCCTGAACTCCCTGGCCGGGGACGCGATGGAGCGCTCGCTCGGGCTCCTGAAACCCTTCGGCCGCTTCCTGGAACTCGGCAAGCGCGACTTCGCCGAGAACCGCCGGGTGGCGCTGCGGCCGCTGCGGCGCAACGCCATCTGGTTCGCGGTGGATGTGGACGAACTGCCGCGCGCCCGGCCGGCGCTGGCGGCGCGGCTGCTGCGCTCCATCGCCGCCCGGCTGGCGGACGGGACCTTCCGGCCGCTGCCGGCCACCGAATTCGCGCCGGAGGAAGCGGAGGCCGCCTTCCGCCTGCTGCAGTCCAGCGGCCATATCGGCAAGCTGGTGCTCCGCCCGCCCGTCGCCGATGCGCCCGGCGCCGCCGCGCGCCCCGCGCCGCTGGCCGGGGCGGCCGGGGGCAGCGTGGTGGTGGTGGGCGGCACCGCCGGCTTCGGCCTGGAAGCGGCACGCTGGCTGGCGGCGCAGGGGGTGCGG
>NZ_SMOA01000589.1 GCF_004353985.1 Paracraurococcus ruber
GAGACCTGTGCGCGGATGTGTTTGGACGCGACGCGCGCTGGGCTGATTCGCTGCCTGTGTGGGCGAAGGAGGTCAGCATGGCACGGCGGCGGATTGGTCAGGAAAACCTTATTGCGCGGGCGGAGCCGCGAGCTGCACTTCCGTTGCTGCAACTCGCCGCATTGCTGGATTGGGCTGAGATAGATCGTCACCTGGTCGGTATCTCGGCTGCGACGAAGGGCGAACGTGGCTGGCCACCACTGGCTCTCTTCCGTGGCCTGTTGCTGGCGACCTGGTACGACCTGTCGGACGTGAAGCTGGCCGAGGCGCTGGACGACCGGACCAGCTTCCGCCGGTTCTGCGGCTTCGCCGCTCACGAGCCGACGCCCGAGCGCACCACGTTCGTCCGGTTCCGTCGGGAGCTGGTGCGGCGCGGCCTCGGGCGCGAACTGTTCGAGGCGGTTACTCGCCAACTCGAAGCCAAGGGCGTCATGGTGCGCACCGGCACACTGGTGGACGCGACGCTGGTCCCCTCGGCCAGCATCCAGAAGGACGCCGAGGCGTGCTGGGCCGGGCATCGCCGCCGCAAGCCCGTGCACGGCTACAAGGCGCATGTGGCGACCGATGAAGGTGCAGGCCTGATCCGCGGTGTGGAGGTCACCACGGCCAACGTCCATGACGCTGCCGAGTTGGCTGCGGTGCTGCCGCCCGAGGCGGGAGATGTTTATGCCGACAGCGCCTTCAACGGCGACAAGCCCTGGAAGGCGATCCGGGCGCGTGGCGGCGTGCCGAAGGTTGTGCAAACGGGTACCTGGGGCGGCGCCGCGGCGCTTGCCCGCCTGAAGGCGCACAACGCCGAGGTCCGGCGCATCCGCTGTCGGATCGAAAAGGTATTCGGCACCTGCAAGCGCTCCTACGGCCTGCGACGGATGCGATGGCTCGGTCTGGCCAAGGCCGGACTGCAGGTCCGCCTCACAGCCATCGCCTACAACCTCCGCCGAACGGTCACCCTGCTGCACGGAGCGGCCTGACACGGGAGGAGTCTGTCCGGCTCACGTCCGGCACGCCGCAAAATCGGCATTCTGCAGTTCCCGGCAGCGTTCAGTGCCTCAAACAGCCAGAAATCGAGGCCCGCCGTCCACCCGCGCACAGGTCTC